>NZ_JACJOU010000015.1:0-300000 GCF_014695725.1 Microcoleus sp. FACHB-672
AGTGCTTGACCAGTGAAAAGCCAGCCGGTCAAACCAGAGCGTTTATTATTGGCGGCGAGGCACTGTTAGGAAAAACCCTGTCCTACTGGCGCACTCAATCCCCACAAACCCGATTAATTAATGAATATGGCCCAACTGAAACCGTTGTGGGATGCTGCATTTATGAAGTGCCTGAAGATGCGGAATTATCGGGAGCCATGCCTATCGGTAATCCGATTGCAAATACGCAACTTTATATTTTAGATAAACATCTCCAAGCCGTGCCGGTTGGTCTTCAAGGTGAACTTTATATCGGAGGAGCAGGACTGGCTCGGGGATATCTCAACCGGCCTGATTTAACGGCTGAAAAATTTATTGCCAATCCCTTCTTTGATACAGGGAAAGACTCGGTTTTCACTTCAAACCGGCTCTACAAGACTGGTGACTTAGCCCGTTATTTACCCGATGGCACTATAGAATATCTTGGTCGCATTGACAATCAAGTTAAACTTCGCGGCTTCCGCATTGAATTAGGCGAAATTGAAGCTGCCCTGAGTCAACATCCAGCCGTGCGAGAAACCGCAGTGATCGTGCGGGAAGATGTTGCCGGTGACAAACGCTTAGTCGCTTACGTTGTCCCTAGCGAAATATCTGACTCCGCACTCACAAAAGAATTGCGCCATTTCCTAGAGGCAACCTTACCTCACTATATGGTGCCTTCAGCCTTTGTAATGCTGGACGTTTTGCCCCTAACAACCAACGGCAAAGTAGATCGCAAAGCACTGCCGGCACCCGACGCATCTACCGCACTTGCAGAAACCTTTGTCGCACCCCGTAGCCCCCTTGAAGCCGCATTAACCGCTATCTGGGCAGACGTGCTGGGACTTCAGCAAGTGGGCACTCAAGACAATTTCTTCGAGTTGGGAGGACACTCTTTATTAGGAATGCAAGTAATCTCCCGTTTGCGTAACAGCTATCAAGTCGAGTTGCCGTTGCGGTCGCTCTTTGAAGCGCCCACGGTTGCGGAACTCGCGCAAAAGGTAGAAACAGCCGGTGAGCAAGAATTGGCTGCGATCGCCCCTGCCATCACCCCGATTTCCCGCGAGCGCAACCTTCCGCTTTCCTTTGCCCAAGAACAACTATGGTTTTTCGGGCAACTCGCGCCGGATACCCCGGTTTACAACGAACCAGCCACGATTCGCCTCACCGACTCGATTAATATTCCCGCTCTGGAAAATAGTCTTAACGAAATTATCCGCCGGCACGAAGCACTGCGAACCACGTTTGCAGAAGTTAATGGTCAACCCGTGCAAGTTGTCCATCCAACGCTCACGCTCACCCTGCCGGTGGTAAATCTTCAAGAATTGCCAGAGTCAGAACGAGAAGCAGAAGCCCTACGCCTTGCCACAGAAGAAGCGCGGCGTCCTTTCGACTTGGAAGCCGGCCCCTTAATCCAGGCCATTCTTATCCAGCTAGATGAGTTAGATTGCCGGTTATTTCTAACTCTGCACCACATTATCCATGACGGCGTTTCTAACTACAGCGTGCTTGCGCCAGAACTCGCCGCCTTGTATGAAGCCTTCTGCGCCGGCAACCCCTCGCCTCTGCCAGAATTGCCGGTACAATATCCAGACTTCGCCCACTGGGAACGGCAATGGCTGCAAGCGTCCGTTTTAGCGCCACAATTAGATTATTGGCACCAACAACTGGCCAACCTGCCGGTGTTACAACTGCCCACGGATCGCCCCCGTCCCGCAGTTCAAACCTTCCGGGGTGCCAGACAATGTGTATCCCTCTCGAAATCCTTAACAGAGGAACTGAAAGCCCTCTCGCGCCGGCAAGGTGTCACTTTATACATGACTCTGTTGGCAGCTTTTAAAACCTTGCTGCACCGTTATGCCGGCCAAGATGAGATTGTCATTGGCACTGTCACCTCAAACCGTAGCCGGCCTGAAATTGAAGGACTGATCGGGTATTTCCTCAACACCCTCGTATTGCGAACCGACTGCTCAGGCAACCCCAGTTTCCAGCAGTTACTCGAACGCGTGCGCGAAGTGACGTTAGGCGCTTACGCCCACTCAGATGTACCTTTTGAGCAACTGGTGCAAGCATTACAGCCAGAACGAAGCCTCAACCAAAACCCGCTTTTCCAAGTTTCCTTTGTCCTTGAACCGCCAATGCCGGCCCTTGAATCTGGCTGGACATTAAGCCAACTTGATGTAGAAACCGGCACCGCAAAACTCGATTTAACCCTAGAACTTGACGAAAGACCAGAGGGATTAATCGGTCGTTTTGAATACAGTACAGATTTGTTTGATGATGCCACCATCACCCGCATGGCTGAGCATTTTCAAATTTTACTGGAAGGCATTGTTGCTAACCCAGATCAGCAGATTCAAAAATTCCCAATTCTGACAGAATCAGAGCGGCAGCAGCTACTCTTTGAGTGGAATTCTACCGATACAAATTACCTGCAAAATGTTTGCATTCACCAACTCTTTGAAGCCCAGGTAGAAAAAACACCTGATGCCGTTGCCGTTGTCATTGAAGGCGAACATTTAACGTATCAAGAACTTAACGCCAAGGCGAACAAAATCGCTCATTATCTGCGTTCCCTAGGAATTGTTCCAGATACCTTGGTAAGTATCTGCGCTGAGCGATCCTTAGAAATGATGGCCGGCATCTTGGGAATTCTCAAAGCCGGTGCTGCTTATGTGCCATTAGATCCGGCGTATCCCCAAGATCGCCTTAGTTTCATGCTTGAGGATACCCAAGCGCCGGTGCTGCTAACTCAAAGCCGGCTTGTTGAAAAACTGCCTCAACACAACGCCCAAGTTATCTGCCTCGATGCAGACTGGGAAACGATTTCCCAACATAGTGACTGCAACCCCAACGCTGCGGTAAGCGCAGAAAGTCTTGCCTATACAATCTACACATCAGGTTCCACCGGCAAACCCAAGGGCGTACCCATCACCCATCAAAACTTAGTTCATTCTACGTTTGCACGCACTGCCTATTACAAAGAACCAGTCAAGGGTTATTTACTGCTGTCGCCCTTTGCCTTCGACAGTTCAGTTGCCGGCATCTTCTGGACACTCTGCCAAGGTGGAAGTCTTGTTTTACCCCAAGATGGCACTCAAGCAGATGTGCTACAGCTCATTGAGTTAATTGAGCAAAATCAAGTTTCTCACTGGTTAAGCCTTCCATCTCTGTACGGATTGCTTTTATCCATTGCAAAACCCCAACAACTCGGTTCTCTACGCACCGTGATTGTTGCCGGCGAAGCGTGTCAAAAAGATTTAATTGAACGTCATCGGCAACGGCTACCTCACGCCTCTTTATTTAACGAATACGGGCCGACAGAAGGAACAGTTTGGAGTACCGTTTATGACTGTGGTGATCTGGGAGAAAATACCCTCGTTCCCATTGGTAAACCGATTTCAAATATGCAAGTTTACCTGCTCGATTCTCACTTGCAACCCGTGCCGGTGGGAGTGGCTGGAGAGTTGCATATTGGCGGTGCCGGTTTAGCACTTGGATACTTAAACCGGCCTGATTTAACGGCAGAGAAATTTATTGCCAATTTATTTAGCCAAGATGCCAATAGTCGGCTATATAAAACTGGCGATTTAGCCCGTTATTTAGCAGATGGAAACATCGAATATCTGGGAAGAATTGACCATCAAGTAAAAATTCGCGGCTTCCGCATCGAAATGGGTGAAATTGAAGCCTTACTCAATTCTCATCCCTCTGTGCAAGAAACCGCAGTCATCGCACGAGAAGACGTACCGGGCGATCAGCGCTTAGTCGCTTATATCGCCCCCAGCGCAACGGCTAGTTCAGAAATCATTAAAGAATTGCGTCGTTTCTTAAAAGAAAGACTGCCGGCTTATATGGTGCCTTCTGCCTTCGTGTTGCTGGAAGCTTTGCCACTTACACCGAATGGAAAATTAGATCGCAAAGCATTGCCGGCACCGAATCACCAGAAAGCTGAACGGGAAGAAATTTTTGTTGCGCCTCGCAATCCCGTTGAAAAAATACTGGCTGACATCTTAGCCCAACTTTTAGGACTTCAAGAAATTGGCATTCACGATAACTTCTTTGAGTTAGGCGGACATTCTCTGCTAGCGATTCAATTCATCTCCCGACTAAGCGACGCATTCGGAATTAAAATTCCCTTACGCTGCTTATTTGAAAACCCGACTGTGGAAGGAATCGCAGTTGCAATCACAGAAAATCCACAATACAGCGAAATTTTCGGGAATTTGCAAATCGTAGAAACTCAAATCCCCAAATCTTTAAATACTGGACTCAAACTCCGCCCAGAAAACATTTCTGCGCGAGGTGAAACGGATTTTCTACCCCTATCTTTTGCCCAAGAACGACTGTGGTTTCTGGAGAAATTAAGACCGGCAACAGCGTTTTACAATATCGCTACTACCATAAAAATGGCAGGCCGGCTCAACCCAAACGTCTTAGAACAAAGTCTTAACGAGATCCTTCGGCGTCATGAAGCCTTGCGGAGTAGTTTTACAACCGTCGATGGACAGCCGGTGCAAGCCGTCGCCGCAACTGTTCACTTAAAACTTCCCATTTTCGACTTGCGGAGTTTAAGTGAGACTAAGCGAGAAGCCGAAACTGAGCGATTAACCGTAGAGGAGGCCCAGCGTCCCTTTGACCTCGCGCAAGCACCGTTAGTCCGGGCAACGCTTTTGCAATTGAGCGATACAGAACACATCCTGCTGCTGACAGTGCATCACATTGTCTCCGATGGTTGGTCAATGGGGTTACTGCATCGGGAAATGTTGGCAATTTATCAGTCTTTGATGGCGGGAGAACCTTCTCCCCTGGCTGAGGTGCCGGTTCAGTATCCCGACTTTGCAGTTTGGCACCGGCAGTGGTTGCAAACTCAAGAAGCCGGTAAAGCATCGCCCCTCGAAACCCAGTTATCTTACTGGAAACAACAACTCCAGGGCGCACCCTCCGCGCTGGAAATGCCCACGGATCGACCACGTCCGCCGATTCAGACGTTCCGAGGCGCGACACACCCAGTTGTGCTACCCAAGCCTCTAATTGAAGCGCTGAATCGTTTAAGCCGGCAAACAGGCGCGTCCCTTTACATGACCCTCCTAGCAGCGTTCAACACCTTGCTGCACCGTTATACAGCCCAGGAGGACATTGTCCTCGGCACCGTCACGGCTAACCGCAATTGGTCTGAAATTGAGAACCTGATTGGGTTCTTTGTCAATACCCTGCTAGTTCGCACGGATCTTTCAGGAAATGTCTCTTTCCGGGAGTTGCTAGAGCGGGTGCGGGAGGTGGCGTTCGGTGCTTACGCTCACCAAGATTTACCGTTTGAAAAATTAGTGAACGAGCTTCACCCGAACCGTGATTTAAGCCAAAATCCCTTATTTCAAGTCATGTTTGTTTTCCAGAAGGATGGGCTGGAAACGTTAGAAATTCCCGGTTTAACTCTAAATTTCTCAAATGTACATTGCGGGACGGCGAAGTTTGATTTAACGCTGCAACTTCAAGAAACATCCAGCGGCGTGAGTGGCTGGTTTGAGTACAGCACAGATTTATTTGATGCCGGCACCATTGAGCGCATGGCTAAGCATTTCCAAACCTTACTGGAAGGCATCGTTACTAACCCAGAACAGCGTCTTTCTGAACTGCCAATTCTGACCCCAGATGAACGGCACCAAATGCTCTTTGAGTGGAATGATGTTTACACAGATTACCCCCACGATGCCTCGATCCAAGCGTTATTTGAAGCGCAGGTAGAACTAGCACCTGATGCCGTAGCCTTAATCTTTGACACAGAACAGCTAACCTACCGGCAATTAAATGCCAAAGCTAACCAGGTGGCACACTACTTGCGTTCGCTGGGTGTTGGCCCGGATGTGTTGGTGAGCTTGTGTATGGAACGTTCCCTTGAGATGATCATCGGAATCTTGGGAATTCTCAAAGCCGGCGGCGCTTATGTCCCCCTCGATCCCGCCTATCCCCACGAGCGTCTTAGCTATATGCTAGAGGACACTCAAGCGCCGGTGTTGCTTGCTCAAGAGCGGTTGGCTAAGACTTTGCCGGCACACAAAGCACACACCGTCTGCATCGATACAGACTGGGAAGCCATCGCCCGTGAAAGTGAGGAAAATCCGCCGGTTGAAATTTCTTCACTTCACCTGGCCTATATAATGTACACCTCCGGCTCCACCGGCAAGCCAAAGGGTGTTTGCATTCCCCATCAAGGCGTAGTGCGGTTAGTCAGAAATACCGACTATGCCGACTTTAGTTCCGAAGAAGTCTTCCTGCACCAGTCATCAAGTGCCTTCGACCCCTCCACCTTGGAGATTTGGGGCAGTTTGCTCAATGGTGGCCGGCTGGTGATTGGCCCGCCTCACACCCCGTCTCTGGAAGAGTTAGGACAGGTGATTAAACAACACCAAGTTAGCACCCTGTTTCTCACAACCGGCCTGCTCCATGTGATGATTGATGAGCGGCTTGAGGATTTAAAAGGTGTACGTCAACTGTTAACCGGCGGAGATGTTTTCTCTGTCGCCCACGCTCAAAAGGTTGTGGAAACCCTCAAAGGATGCCGGATGATTAACGGCTACGGGCCAACCGAAAACTCAACCTATTCCTCTTGCTACACCGTCCCAGACGTTGATCAGATTGGAAATTCGGTTTCCATCGGGCGTCCGATTGCTAACAGTCCGACTTATATTTTGGATCGCCATTTAAACCCCGTTCCCATCGGTGTCTGGGGTGAACTGTATGTCGGAGGTCCCGGCTTAGCGCGAGGCTATTGGAACCGGCCAGAATTGACGGCTGAACGGTTTATTCCCAACCCCTTCTTTAAAAAAGAGGGAGACTATGTAGACCGGCTCTACAAAACTGGCGACCTCGTCCGATACTTACCGGATGGAAATATCGAGTTCCTGGGACGTATCGACAATCAAGTTAAAATTCGCGGTTTCCGCATTGAATTGGGCGAAATTGAAACCGCTCTCAACCAGCATCCATCTGTACGCGAAACCATTGTGCTTGCCCACAAAGATGCAGCCGGTGACAAACGCTTAGTTGCCTATATCGCTCTTGAAGAAGGCGATGGGCCATCTCTCAATCTCACTTCTAACTCTTTACCCAACTCCCAACTGGGCACTCAAGACTCAGCACTCATTACAGACTTGCGTGGCTTCTTAAAAGAACAGCTGCCGGCATACATGATGCCCTCTGCCTTCGTGCTACTGGAAGCGTTTCCCCTAACTCCCAACGGAAAAATTGATCGCAGAGCATTGCCGGCACCTGAGTTTGATCGCTCCCAAGAGCAAGAAGCTTTTGCCGCACCCCGCGACACCTTAGAACTCCAGCTAACGCAAATTTGGGAGACTGTGTTAGGCATCGATTCTATCAGTATTCAAGACAATTTCTTTGATCTCGGAGGGCATTCGTTACTCGCTGTGCGCTTGTTAGATCGTGTGGAAAAGGTATTTGGCAAAACGCTTCCCCTGCCTACTCTATTCAGCGCCCCAACTGTTGAACAATTGGCAAATATTATCCGCGCTTCTGGGGTTGATTCTTCCGAAGAAGCGCTCGTGCCGCTGCGTTTAGGTAAAGATAAGCCGCCTCTATTCTGTATTTACGGAATCTTGCTTTATCACGCCTTAGCACGCAATTTGGCGGACGATCAGCCGGTTTATGGAGTCTACCTGCAAGCCGAAGTAGATATCCTGAAAGCGGATAACCCTGAAAAACAGATATCCTCAATCAGTGTTACTTCCCTGGCGATTCAGTATCTCAAAGAAATCCGAAAACAGCAGCCGGTTGGCCCTTACTATCTAGCCGGTGAATCTTTCGGAGGCTTAGTCGCTTACGAGATCGCTCAGCAATTGCGTGCAGAAGGTGAACAAGTCGCTTTACTTGCCTTATTTGATTCTTTTGCGCCGGGAAGTCAGAAAAAACCGCCCTTGCCGGTGCGAGTGACGCTTCATGTGCAAAACTTTTTCCGCCAAGGCTTTGCCTATGCTTTGGACAAAGTAAAGCGTCGGCTGAAATTTACCAAAAAGCAATTACTCAGACTGACTAGCCGGAGGTACGGGAAATTAGAGTCTAGCAGCGAGGGTTCTTTACCCAACACCCGCACGGATGCCGTTATCCGCGATCTGCGTGAACTCGTTCTTGAGAAGGCATCTGAAAATTATGCCCCCCAGCCTTACCCAGGCAAAATCACGTTATTCCGGGCGATGGATCGAAATGAGTTTGAGGCAACTTACACTGATCCTCAATTAGGTTGGGGTGAGTTTGCTGCCGGCGAGTTAGAAATTCACGATATTCCGGGCGATCACATCGGCATCCTTCAAGAGCCGAATGTAAAGGTTCTGGCAGAAAAGTTGAGTGTTTACTTACAAAAGCCAAATCCAATGAATTGAGCCGGCTCCCTAATTCCCATAAGACTGCACTGACATAACGCGGTGCAGTCTTTTTTTATCGGCTATGGTTTCGCGTAATTCCCACGCTGCCGGCTTAATATCGTGTCGCTTAGCGTACCCTGAATCAAACCCGATTTCTTCCCAGGGTACGCGAGTCAGGCACCTGAATGAGCTTTACAATTTGCAAGCCGGCACTCCTATGAGGGGGATCAAGGCGATGACTCGCTGTTCTATTTTGATGAAGTCTAACAACCCATTCAGGTTCAAACCGAAATTTTACTGAGTGGAAATACAATTTCTGCTTCCAGATGCTAAAAAATGCTTTATAACCTCACAAATCTCAATAAACATTGAGGTATTCTAACTAAAACTTTGTTGCTGAACGATCACAAAACAAAGAATGACTGCCGATTAAAAAGTCTGTGTAAAACCCAAAATTTTTACAGAGAAAGTATTGACTTTCGGCAAAGCTTTTTTAAGTAATTTTCACAAGATTTGCAATTTTTAGGACAGTTATTGCTTGGGATGCCGGTGAAAAGCCCTGAAACTACCAAAAAATAATAATAACAACTTCAAGCCATGAATCATTTATACTGGGGATTAATACAAGGCTTGGTCTTAAAGTACGTGGGTAATACAGAGGCATAAAGCTACTGAGGCTTTTGTCAGGCAAATTATAGAAAATTTTTATTTTTCTGCTTTGCCAAATCCACATTCTGCTCTAGTAGAGTCTGGAATAAAAATCCCCAAAGCCTTATGGGGCAATGAATTTAGTCGAGATAGACGCCTAGAAATTCATTAATATTTAATACAATATATTTAGGGAACCCCAATCTGCAAGGACAGAGAATCTGAGACGCTCCCAAAATAGCCAACCGTCGATTGAGCGGAATCGTAGAGCAAACTAGGCATTTTTGGATCTTCCTTAAGGAAGATTGCCTCAACAGAAAGATCAGGAATAGGTGGAAAGAGACTCGGAAAAGTTAAGCAAGCCAGGGAGAGGAAGTTCTGATGCAATTAAAAGAGAAGGAAACGTCATCCCAACTGTCGGCAATCGCGATTGCAATTGCAGCGACATTTACGGCGGAGCCGGTGGGGGAATCTCTCGCTTTTTGGATGCAAGAACTAGATATCCCCTCTAAGATTGACTTCGCACCCTATAATCAGGTTTTTCAGCAACTGCTTGCTCCTGATAGCCTCTTGGCTCAAAATAACAATGGCATTAATGTTATTTTGGTGCGGATAGAAGACTGGGAACAGCAGGAAGAACGCGCACACACCGGCATGGCGCTGCAGCCGGCAGTCAAGCAACACATTGAACGAAATGTGGCGGATCTAGTGCGAATTCTAAAATCGGTGGGAGAACGTTCTGCAACCCCCCAACTCGTGTGCTTGTGTCCCGCATCACCGGCAGCCGTTGCAGACTCTAGCCGGCAGGCATTCTTCCAGCAGATGGAAGAAGTGATCGCCTTGGAATTAGACAGCGTCAGAAATATTTTCACCGTTACTCCTCAAGAATTCGCCGCTCTCTATCCCGTTACCAACTACTACGACGCGCACACAGATGAGTTGGGGCACATTCCCTACACACCGGCTTTCTTTGCCGCCCTGGGTTCCACTATCGCCCGAAAAATCGCCCGCCTGAGTCGCGCCCCTTACAAGGTAATTTTGCTCGACTGCGACCAAACTTTATGGAAAGGCGTTTGCGGCGAAGATGGCGCAATGGGCATTGAAATCGATACGCCCCGCAAAGTTCTGCAAGAATTCATGGTGGCGCAGCAACAAGCCGGCACGATTGTTGGGTTATGCAGCAAAAACATAGAAGCTGATGTTTTTGAAGTCTTTGATCGCCGGCCTGAAATGCCTCTGAAACGCGAACATATCGTTTCCTGGCGGATTAACTGGCAACCAAAATCAGAAAATATCAAATCCATCGCCGAAGAACTTAATTTGGGTTTAGATAGTTTCATCTTTATCGATGATAACCCGGTTGAATGTGCGGAAGTACAAGCCAATTGTCCAGAAGTTCTCACACTGCTGCTGCCTTCGGAAATCGATGAAATTCCTAGATTTCTTAATCACATTTGGGCATTTGACCGGCTGAAAGTTACCGAAGAAGACAAGAAGCGCACCGCCCTTTACAAACAAAATGCTGAACGCGAACGGTTTCGTAGTTCAGCCTTAACCCTGTATAATTTTTTGGAGGGATTGGGGTTAGAAATTGATATCTCTGAAATGGCAGCCCACCATCTTGCCAGAGTCGCCCAGCTTACGCAGCGAACCAATCAATTTAACTTTACAACCATTCGCCGGTCAGAAAGCGACATTCAACAGCTATGCGAATCGGGACAATTAGAAGGTTTTGTTGTTGAAGTGCGGGATCGATTTGGCGATTATGGTTTAGTTGGGGCAATGCTTTTTGGCAGCAACCCCGAAGCGATCAATGTGGATACATTCCTGCTCAGTTGCCGCGCTTTAGGACGAGGTGTAGAGCATCGAATGCTGACAAAACTCGGAAAAATTGCTGAGGATCGCGGGCTTTGTCGTGTTGATATCGGTTATATTCCAACCCAAAAAAATCAGCCGGCTTTCAATTTTATCGAAAGCATCAGTTCAGTTAAAGAAGCGGTTGGGGATGCCGTGCATTATCTGGTGCCGGTGGAGGTTGCCGCAGCAGTCAGTTATCAACCCTCAGCAGCCGAATCGAATGTAGCAGAAAATCCTGCAATTAAAAATGAAACCTCACCGCAAAATGCGTCGATGCGGTTGCAAGAAAAAGCCGTTCATTCTTCCTCGGCCTTTCACCGAACACTGATTCGGATTGCCAAGGAATTATATGATGCCGAGCAAATTTTGCAAGTGATTGAATCGCAAAAGCTGCGATCTAGGCCGGCAATTGAATCGAGTTACATTGCCCCCCGAACGCCAGTAGAGGAAGTGTTAGAAGGCATTTGGGCACGTGTTCTCGGCGTAGATAAAGTGGGTGTGGAAGATAACTTTTTCGAGCTGGGTGGGCACTCGCTATTGCTTACACAGCTAATTTCTCGCATTCGCGATAACTTCCAAATTGAGCTATCAATGCAGCGGTTCTTTGAAGCGCCAACGGTTTCCGGACTCGCTTTATTATTGGAAAAGAATCAAGCAGGGCCAATTAATGCCGAAGCGATTGCTGAACTTTTGAAAATGGTTAACCGGCTTTCAGAAGCAGAAGCGAAGGCAATGCTGGAAGCGAAAATGGGAACCTCAATCGTTGATGATTCGCTTTCTCGTAGCACTGAAAATTCAGATCTCAACAATCAAGACTTATCCGTCTATACTCAAGCTTATCGCATTGGTGATATCGAACGAGTTGCAATTCGCGCCGGCCAAGAGTTAGTTTACTCAAGAAACAGTCGTAGAAGTCAACTTCTAAACGCTGATGTTGTGCGGATGCTGTGTGAATGCCGGCAATTTAAAACCCTAGACGAACACGCACAAAATATCTGCCGTGAATTGGGAGTAAATCTTGCAGCAATTAAAACTCAGCTAGCAGGATTTGTCGAAGTCGGCTTTTTAATTTCCCAGCAGCAGCTATTGGAAAAAATCGAGCCTGATAAACAGATTCCAGTCAAATCAGTTGAGGAATTAACCGCTCATTATCCCATTCAAAATGACAACTTAAGAAGTCATTCCTTTACGCCTGTAAAAACCCACACCAATGGGAAACACTCGGCACACAACAAGGCGACAAATAGCACAGTTGCCTCCGTGGGGATGGTGACGTGTAACCGCATAGAAGGTGCAAAACGCGCCCTGACAAGCTACATCGAAAATAGCCAACAACACGGCAGAACGAATAACTTTGTCCTGATGGATGATTCTGCTAGCTCTCAAACGCGAGATGGCTATCGGCAAATGCTACGCTCGCTTAAAACGCAGTATGGGGCGGAGATTTTTTATGCCGGCTTAGAGGAAAAACAGCGATTTGCTCAATCATTAACTCAAAAGGGAGGGTTGCCACAAGACGTTGTCAATTTTGCCTTGTTTGATGTCGAAAAATCCGGCGCATCTCCGGGTGCCAACCGCAATGCTTTGACGTTGCATACTGCCGGCGACATCATTTTTAGCGCGGATGATGATACGGTATGCAAGTTAGTCCCTTCTCCAGAATTGCAGGAAGGCTTAACTTTAACTGCCGGCACTGATCCTTCCGATTACTGGGTGTTTGATGACCGTGAAACTGCCTTAAAATCGGTGAAGTTTGCAGACGAAGACCTTTTAGCTTTGCATGAGCAGTTATTGGGTAAAAATGTTGGTGCGATTCTTGAGACTGCCGGCACTAGCGACACCGTCAATATCAACCCAATCGATACTCAATTTATGCGCCGCTTAGAAGCCGGTGCAGGCAAAGTTTTAGTCACGTTTAACGGATTGGTTGGAGACTGCGGGTGGGGTGCGCCTTTCGGTTACTGGGGTGCGCCTTTGGGCTATCTTTTGCTAGCCGGTAAATCCCACGAACGATTAGTGAAATCAGAGTCAGGATACCGCAATGCACTGACGAGTCGGGATATTTTAAGAGTCACCAATCGACTAGGAATTAGCGATGACAGTTTCGGCATGACCACATTTGTGGGATTAGATAATCGAGGAGTGCTGCCGCCATTTCTTCCGGTACGACGCGGGCAAGATTTAATCTTTTCCAATACTGTTTGGAAGTGTTTTAAAGACAGCTTTTTCGGACACTTACCTTGGGCATTATTACATGAGCCGGTGGAACAACGGAAATTCTGGGCAGGGGAAATTTTCAGAACCGCTTCTGGTTTTGATACCGCTAAGTTAATTGTAGAATGCATTAAATCTTGCGAATTCGGGCCGGCACCGGCAGATGAAAAAGAAAGACTGCGTTCCTTGGGTAAACACCTAATAGAATTAGGTTCAATGCCCCTAGCCGGTTTTGAAGAGTTTCTAAAATTGCAAGTTTGGCGTACCAGCAGTTCCTTTATTTCCCTAGCAGAAGAACATCTGCGAATTTCTGGAGAGTCGCCGGCATATTGGGCAAATGATGTTAAAAAATACACCGATTTGTTATGTCAATCTCTAACACGAGATGATTATTTCATTCCCTTGGATTTAGTTCAGGGACGCAATTTAGATGAAGCGCGACACCTAGCCCAGCGTTTGGTACTTAAATTTGGTCAGTTGTTATACTGGTGGCCAGAAATGATTGAAGTTACCAAAGAATTGCGCCATCACGGGGAAAGATTGGGAACACTAATTTAGCGAAGAAGAAGCATAGGGCATTGCAGAGAGAGGTGCTGAGTTGATTTATGTGTGCATACTTGTTGCAAAACCCTATAGTTTCAGCTAATTTTTATCAGCGTTAATCGGCATCTTAATCAATTGTTCATCAAGAAGGATTCAAAATGGGTGAGTCTATCCAAGATATTGCAACGCTTTCTCCCACTAAGCGGGCACTTTTTGAGTTGCTACTCAAAGAAAAGGGTTTAAATGTCTCTAGAATCCAAAAAATTCTTCGGTGCAGTGAGAGTCAATCTTACCCACTTTCTTTTGCTCAGCAACGGTTGTGGTTTCTCGACCGATTAGAGCCGGGAAATCCTGTTTATAATGAAACAACCACCGTTCGTCTCACTGGCAGACTTAACCTTGTTGCGCTGGAATTGAGTTTGAATGAAATTGTCCGCCGGCATGAAATTTTGCGGACGACTTATGCGCTTGTGGGTGCAGAACCCGTTCAATACATTTCGCCTTCACAAACAATTTCTTTATCAGTAACCGATTTGAGAAACTTGCCCGTAGAAGAACGCGAACGCTCTTTCTGGCAGTTATCCACTCAAAAAGCACAGCAGCCTTTCGACTTAGAAACCGGGCCGTTACTTCGGGCAAATTTATTTCAATTAGACGAAGAATCCTATGTATTAGGGCTAATCATACATCATATCATTACAGATGGTTGGTCTAGTAGGATACTAATTCGAGAAATGACGGCACTTTATGAATATTATAGTGCCGGCAAACCTTCCCTTTTGCCCGAACTTTCGATTCAATATATAGACTTCGCCGGCTGGCAGCGCGAATGGATGCAGGGTGAAGTTTTAAACCAGCAACTTTCGTATTGGAAAAAACACTTAGGCGGACGGCTGCCGGTGCTTGATTTGCCAACAGATCGCCCTCGCCCGCAGGTTCAAACATTTCGCGGCGCACGTCAATCTTTAACCCTTTCCCCTGAATTAAGCACCGCATTGGCTACATTTAGCCGCGCTGAAGGTGTCACTTTATACATGACGCTGCTAGCAGCATTCCAAACATTGCTAATGCGGCTAAGCGGACAAGACGATATTATTGTTGGATCTCCGATTGCCGGTCGTAATAGAGCAGAAATTGAAGGACTCATTGGATTTTTTATCAATACCTTAGTTCTGCGTACCAATCTTGCCGGCAATCCAACCTTTAAAGAAGTTTTGCAGCGAGTACGCCAAGTTGCTTTAGACGCTTATGCTCATCAAGACTTGCCTTTTGAAAAATTAGTTGAAGAACTACAGCCCGAAAGAGATTTAAGCCGCACGCCGCTATTTCAAGTATTTTTTAATATGCTCAGTTTTGAGCAAAATAGCATTGAAATATCAGGATTAACTGTAGAAACCTTACCCCGTCCCGAACTCGAATCAAAGTTTGATATAACCCTATATGCACGAGAAAATCCTGAACGAACTCAGCTAGAATTTGTTTATAATGCCGATTTATTTGAGCCGGCACGCATGGTTGAAATGCTGGCACAACTCCAGCATATTTTGGCTCAAGTTGTCAAGAAACCAGAAGAAAAGATTGCAGAAATTTCTCTGGTAACGTCTTCAGTTCAAGCACGCTTACCGAATCCACATCAAACGCTCAATGATTCTTGGGAAGGCGCTGTTCACACTCAGTTTTCCCAACAGGCAAACCGGGTGGGAAATAGCACAGCCATAATTGATCGGCAAGGAAGTCTGACTTATTCAGAACTCGATAAAATCAGTAACCAACTCGCCGATTATCTGCAAAAACATGGCATTGGTTCTCAGGATGTTGTCGCGATTTACGCGCATCGTAGCGCCCCAATCGTCGTAGCATTGCTAGGAATTCTGAAAGCGGGCGCAGCATTTGTGATTCTGGATGCCAAATATCCCGCCGAACGGTTGATTGATTGTGTTAAGCTAGCTCAGCCGAAGGGGTGGCTGCAAATGTCAGCCGGTGGAAACCTTCCCGATTCTTTAGAAACCTTTATTGGGACATTATCAACCCAGTGCCGGTTGAATCTACCTGAATCAGCCGCTCAAATCGGTGAACTGTTAAAGGATTATTCAACAGAAAATACCCACACAGAAATTAACCCCGATGACTTAGCCTATATCGCCTTCACCTCCGGCTCAACCGGCAAACCAAAAGGCATCTTAGGCACTCACAAACCGCTTTCCCACTTCCTGCAATGGCACGCCCAAACCTTTAATTTAAATGAATCAGATCGATTCAGTGTGCTATCTGGACTCGCTCACGATCCCTTGCTGCGAGACATTTTCACACCCCTGTGGTTAGGCGCAACCCTCTGCATTCCCACCCCAAAAGAAATTGGCACTCCAGGCAAGTTAGGTGAGTGGATGAAGCAACAGCAAATCACCATCAGCCACCTCACACCGGCAATGGGACAGCTCTTAACAGAAACTTCCCAAACCCAACAACTAACCAACCTGCGTTATGCCTTCTTCGGAGGTGATATCCTCAGCATTCGTGATGTTGAAAAATTGCGAAATATAGCCCCAAATGTTACTTGCGTCAACTTCTATGGAGCCACAGAAACTCCGCAAGCAATGGGGTATTACATCGTTTCGAATCAAAAACTAGAAGAACATAGAAACACAGCAACCCATCAACCAGAAAATTCCCTAATTCCTCAATCTCGCACTCAATCCCGAATTCCTTTGGGACAGGGCATCGAAGATGTGCAACTGCTAATTTTAAATTCCTCTCACAGACTCGCAGGAATTGGAGAAATTGGAGAAATATACATCCGCACATCTTATTTATCTCAAGGATATTTGGGAGATGAATCGTTAACTACATCGCGATTTATCACCAATCCATTTACAAATATCCCCTCAGATCGGCTCTATAAAACCGGAGACTTAGGACGCTACTTATCCGATGGAAATATATCCGTTTCCGGTCGCGCTGATAATCAAATAAAAATCCGGGGCTTCCGTATTGAGCCGGGGGAAATTGAGACAGTATTATGCCAGCATACTAATGTTCGACAAAGTGTCGTGATAGCCCGTGAAGATATACCGGCAGAGAAACGTTTAGTTGCTTATCTTGTTCCTATTCCTGAGTTTGGAACGGTTGACTCAGCACTCAGCACTCAGCAATCTGAACTACTCAGTGAATTGCGTGATTTTGTCAAAGAAAAGCTGCCAGATTACATGGTGCCATCAGCATTTGTGATGCTGGAAAGTGTGCCATTAACGCCCAATGGCAAAATCGACCGCAAAGCATTACCGGCACCCGAATACCGCAGCGAATCTGAAAATTCTTTCATTGCACCCCGCGATGATTTAGAACATCAATTAATCGAAATTTGGGAAACCTTGATTCATGTTAAACCGATTGGTGTCAAGGATAACTTCTTTGAACTAGGGGGACACTCGCTGCTAGCGTTGCGTCTGTTCAACCAAATTCAAGAAAAATTCGATAAACTCCTGCCTCTAGCAACCCTTTTCCAAGCACCAACGGTTGAGCAACTCGCAAATATTTTACGCTCTGAAGGGTCGTCAGTGCCCATCCGTTCACTTGTACCTATTCAGCCAAACGGTTCTAAAACGCCTTTATTCTGCATTCATGCGATTGGCGGGAACGTTCTTTCTTACCAAGGTGTAGCGGCTTATTTGAGCAAGGATCAGCCGGTTTACGGGTTGCAAGCGCGGGGAGTGGATGCTCAACAGACTCCCCACACGCGGGTTGAGGACATGGCATCTGACTATATCAAGGAAATCCGCACAGTTCAGCCTGAAGGGCCATATCTGTTAGCCGGCCACTCGTTAGGAGGAATTATCGCCTTTGAGATGGCTCAGCAGTTAGTCCGGGGCGGCCACAAAGTCGGTTTGGTAGCAGTTTTCGATACCTTCAGTCCCCTGGCATTTGGCAAAGGCACTCCTCCCAAATCTTATCAATTTGACATTCACCGGCTGAATCTTTCACGACTCAATCGCAAAGATAAGGTACTTTACATTACAGATCGCGTGTACTGGAAAATTGAGGGGTTCATCCAAAAAATTTGGAAAAAGGTCTACAAATTAACAGGTCGAACTTTGCCCGATCCGCTACCCGAACATTTCAAAAAAATTGAAATTGCAAATCGTGTTGCTGCCACCAATTATGTCCCCCAAATTTATCCGGGACGCGTCACCCTTTTACGGGCAATAGAAAGGCCAACTACCAAGTATTATGAACCCTTGTTAGGCTGGGGTGAAATCGCGGCAGCCGGCGTGGAAGTTCAAGAGATTCCAGGGCATCACAAAACCATCATTTTAGAACCTCGTGTTCGCTGCTTAGCTGAAACATTGCAAGCTTGCCTAGAAAGGGTGCAAGCAGAGGAAAGATAAGGAGTTAAATCTTTAATTCCCACTTCTGATTTCTTAAATTCAACCCTGTTTGTATGACAGCTTCTAAAAATGTCTTAGTCTGCCAAAACCGCACCTGTCGCAAACAGGGTGCGGCGGCGGTACTCGCCAGTTTTCAATCCCACGCCCCAGATGATGTTGCCGTCACCGGCAGCAGTTGTTTGGGACAATGTGGGAATGGGCCAATGGTGCTCGTCACACCCGATGAGGTTTGGTACTGCCATGTGCGCCCAGAAGAAGTGCCGGTGGTGGTTGAGCGACATTTGCAGGCGGGGAAGCCGGTGAAGGCAATGCTTTATCCCAAGTTTCATCCTCAGTCGTTGAAGTAAAAGTGTAAAAAACATGATTTGACTATCTTTAAAAGCATCGATTGGTTACAAAAAAAGTAGCGAATTAAGGGAAATAAAAAAATGGATGATGAATTTTCCTCGTGGCTTTGTCATGTTAAATTACTGGTTTGTAATCCAGATAAAAACTCCTGTCAGTCGGACTTAGTCTATTGCTCATTTCCTGCAAAAGCCTATGATCATTTACTGGGTTTTCAGAATGAAAAATTAAAAATAATTGCTATTTTTAATTTTCATCCTATGAATCATTGTGCTATCGCAGAGATTGATGAACCTGAACAGATTAAAGCCTCAATAAAGGTTTTAAGGGTTGAAGATGATTTGTCTAATTTTAGAATATGTGCTAAGTGGTTTATTAGAAGATTTAATTTGGTGGCATATTATGGGTTTGACGTAGAAACCGTAATGCAAATCGCAGCTAACAAACAAGTGGATATAATTTTAGTCAATACAGGTTATTCGGGTAAATATAGACAAGTGGATTGGATGGAGTATATCCGAATGTTAAAATCCAACCCGGAAACCGCACAAATTCCCGTTATTTTAACAATGTGGGGTCAAGTCATGGTAGGTGACCGGGACAGATACTTAGAAGAAAGTGGTGCTGATGATGCCATTCGGATGGAGCCTGCTAGTTGGGAACCCCTTGTCGAAAAAATAAAATATAACCTCCCTACGGACGATCCCACTCTAAACACGAGAATTAATTTAAGAAAAAGATTTAGCGGTTCCCGGACAATTAAAGTACAAAAAGAAAAAGAATCAGTATTAGACTTTCTAGCCTTTAAAATTTTCCAGCTCATAATATTGACAGCTTCTCTATTTGTTCCTTTAATTGATGCTATTTCCGGACGCGACAAGTCATCTAGGAAATGATCAAATAACTTATTTAATTCTAACTTATGGGTTGACTCATTTGTCACAACCATATTGCCTAGGGTGAACACAAAGTTCAGCAACTCACCTTTATCATTAACGACCAGATGCACTCTTGAAACCAAAGAAGCAGTCAACCGGCCAGTTGACTTCCCACTGAGGTTTAAAGGTTTGACAAAAGTTATCGACACTGAACATGGGACGGGCAGATGGATGAGAATTTAGCACTTTTAGGCTATCTATTTTGCCCTTTCTTGTCTCGAACTGATGTTAAAAATATGACTGAATTTGTTGCAAAAACACAAATATCGTGAATTTTTAACCGCAGATTCCGCAGATAAATTATTTATGTTTATCTGCGGTTCAAATAAAAAAACTTACGATTCCCCGCCCTTTAAAAAAGGCACATCCACAACTTCCCCTTCAATATCTCCAACGTGCACTTTCAAACCGGCACCCCCAGCTTTTGTACGGATATAAGCTAGACCAAATGGCCCTTGAGGGGTTTCTGTATAACTCGTGAGGGTTCCAACTTTCTCCTCATCTAGCGTCACTACAGTTCCGGGTTCTACCCTAGCACTTAGTCGAACGCCCCAAAGTTGCTGCTTCACGCCTTTGTAGGTTTCCAGACGCGCAATTGTTTCTTGACCGATATAACAACCTTTAGTGAAGGAAAGTGTTTGCAATAAACGCGCTTCTAGCGGATTGTAATCTTCTGTGAGTTCCCGATCTGGTGTGGGGCGTCCCTGTTCCACTCTCAACTGTTCCCAACATTGTTCACCCAGAGGAACCGCACCGGCAGCGGTTAAAGTCTCCCACACGGCGGCTGCGTTGCCTGCTTCGACAATTAGGGTGTAGCCGGCAACTGCTAAGCCACTGCCCACAGCCACACGCACTTGCGCGTCCCCTAGGGGTACTATCTGGTGGGTGCCATAAGGTTGGCCGGCAAGGGCACCGGCACCCAACTGATCCAGTAAAGCATCGCTGTTTGGCCCCATTAAACTGAATGCAGCCGTTTTTTCCGTCACATCCGTTAATTTCACCTTATCGGCAAAAAAGATATAGCGATCAAGCCACTGCATTAACTTGGAACGGCGATGGGGCGAGACAAGCAGCAGCACCGCATCTTCCGTAAGATATGCGGTTGCTAAGTCAATCGTGCGGGCAGTGGAGGTGACAAAAACCGTATCACAACCCTGTCCGGGCTTAAGGCTGTTGAAATCGTTTGTACTTTGATTGTGCAAAAATCGTAGCCGGTCAGCATCGCTAACTTGAATGCGTCCCCAGTGGGTGAGATCGCACAAAGCCACTGCTTCCCGCACCGCGTTGAGGGCGGCTGCATCGTTGCCAAAACTAACCGGCACCGGCACGCCAGAGGCCGATTCCTCAAAGGTTGCCCCACCGGCTGTTTGAAGTTCTTGTAATTCTTGAATCATGCTGTGCCTGAGCGGTTGTCAATGATTTCTGATGCTAGTGAAACGCAGAAAGCAAACGCGCATCTCATTCGCTATTTTATGCGAGCGAATGCCAATCTCCCTCAAAACTGGGAATTGGGGATTGGGCATGGGGCATGGGGGATTGGGCATGGGGCATGGGGGATTGGGCATGGGCAGTCAAAACTCCTATGCCTTGGGCAAGTTGGCAAAGACGTCTTGTACCAGTTGTTTTGCTTTGGCGTCTAGCTGGTTCCAGTCTACATCGCCGGTTTCATCGAGGAGACTGGTGTCAATTTCAACGTCCACACTCTCCATTTCAGCGTGGGTGGGCCTGTAGTTGTTAAAGCAGACCTGATAGCACAAATCCCACACATCAAAGGTCACTTGCCGGTCTTGATGTTGCAGACACAGCGTATAACCCGGATAGGGCGTTTGCACTTCTTGATAGGTGCCCTGCCAAGCTGATTCTTCCAGTTGTTTACGGATGTTGTCGATGACCCTGATTAGGGCCGGCTGCATCAACACACTAGCTTGTTGCCATGCAACTTCATTTTTAATTTTTGGCTTCATTTGCACACCGATCGGTATGGATAAAAAAGCAGACCTCGCCTCTTGCAAAAATCAACTATAGCGGATGCCCCTAGCGCAGGGTGTGCGTCAACAGGCTGCGTTCATCTTCTACAGGCTGCGATTAAGAAAAAAGATATCGACTGTCTGCAAGAGGTTTAGTCTGCCCACGCCTATCCAAAAAGTTAATCAGAGTCAGCTAGGAAGGTTATAAGCGCGGTAGAGGAGTCTTACCGGCATCCCCTTCCGTGCCGGTGTTCGATGGGGGTGGAGTCTTGCCGGCATCTGGCTCAGTGCCGGTGTTGGGTGGCGGTGGAGTCTTGCCTGCATCCCCTTCCGTGCCGGTGTTGGGTGGCGGTGGAGGTACTTGATCCGCGCTTCCATCCTTTGATGGAGGCATGGGAGTGGTTTCACCCGGGTTGGAATAAGTTGACTCACCCACCGGCTCTAGCAAAGCTTTGAAAAAGTAAACCCGATCACAATATTTGGTCTCACTATTACAGACAGTCTCAACCGCAATATTGCGAACGTTGGTGACATCAACCGACAGAGACGCTTTTTCTCCTGGCCCGACTGTCACCGTTTGAGAAGCATCTTGTTCTCCATCTAAGTAAACTCTAATCGTATTGGCAGGGCTACCCCGGTCGTTATCTCGCATTCCAAACTCTAATTGCAGCGTTTGGAAGTCATATTCGGAAGGCTTCGGTTCGTCAGACTTAATCCGGCACGTCATGCCCGAAAATTCGGAACCGGCTCCCATATACAGATAAGAGGTGTAAACGGCTCTGCCTACAGATACATTTGAAGTAATCCGACGCCAGCGACCAGGGCCGGTGCTGACACAGCGAGCATCAAACAGGGAAATAGGTCGTCTTGCCTCTGCCTGTGGGGTTGGCAATAGCGAAGGCACTATCACCAAAGACAGCACCACACCGAGGAAAAGTTGAGCAATCGACTTGTTTTTTTGCATGGGCACGGGACTGTACAGTCACGCTAACAGGTTTAAATCTCCCTAATAATATCGAATCGCCACCGGCAGTCGCGGCAGTATTACCGCTTCTTTACCTGAATGCTGAGTTTCTGACTCCTGAGTTAAGTCCCACACCCCATGCCCTATGCCCCACGCCCCTACCTTTAGGTTGGCGCAGCCTTGTCCCATGCCCCATGCCCCATGCCCCATGCCCCATGCCCCATGCCCAATGCCCAATGCCCAATGCCCCTCTTACCGCTTTGTCGTCCACACGTTGGTGAACATCATTAGAAACGCACCAATTACAATGACGATAGCAAGACCGCCAGCAATGGCATTTAGCAAATCAGTATTTTCCATTGGTTTGTTGAGATTTCAGATAAACTAACAGCCTAGCTTATCGTTTTCTATGATGTTTGACCTTAATACCGTTTCTGAATTCTCCCGCAATCACTGCATCAGCATCTGTGCGTTTCTGGTGCCGGCCAATCTGGTGGCAACCCTGGCTACAATCGTTTTAACCGCCCTGCGTCGCCCTAAAGCACAGGTGTGGAAAGCGGCAGCCATTGCTGCCATTCCCGCTCTGGTGATGGTGTTTCATGTGATTACTTGGTTTATGATTGGTGTGGTCATGGCTCCCACCTACATCCTGCTATGGCTTGCAGCGACCTGTCTGAGCATTAATTTATGGGCGATTTCCCATCCGCAAAGTATGGTTCGACTGCTCAAATGGGCATGGGGGATGATTTCACCGGCATTTCAACGTCGGCATCTCACATAGAGTAATTCTTTTGTGTGAAATTTCAGTTAGAAGTAATGAAAGATAAATTTCTTGATTGGCTAAATCTGTTTTTAGTGGCGGATGTCTTCCTGGTGTTGTTTAGCTTCGCTTGGCTGGCAGCTGCGGTGATCGGGCGCGGGGCTGGGGTTCCGCTAGGACTCGATTTATGGTACAAGCTTTGGCAGCCGGTTTTTACTCCAGCCATCGGGATTTTGATGGGCGGTGCGATTCTTAGTGGCATTATCAGTCAGATTACTAAGCGGCTGAAATCTAACTAAGAGCTAGGTAATGAGAATGCCGGCTTCATAGGTGAAATGATATTCTGAATACGTTTCAGGTTAGAGGAGTTGCTAAGTGGAATGCAGCAAAGTTCAGCCCTGAAATTGGCCAGCCTTTAGGGGACAATTGGCGGTTTAGACAAGCGCTTTCGCTGAGGGCTTAGGAGATTTTTAAGGTGGCCAGAATGCGATATCAATCGCATTTAAGCCTTACCTATTTTTTGGAAATGAGCGGAAAGTTGAGAAATTCGCAGAAACACCGTGGGAAACAGAAAAGCCAATTTATTAGACAGTCTTCTAACTCATTTAAGCTAGGGCATTTCTGAGCCTAAAGTTAATATTTTTTTGCAGAAAAGGTTCATTAATGATACAATATATGTAGATAAAATAAAGTTGCTAATGGCGTCTAATTTTCAACCACTTCCCCGGCTCAAAGCTAAGCAAATACGGGAGTATGGGAAGCAATATTATATTGATGATCAAGGGGTTCGTTTACCCAGTGTTACGACGATTCTGAGTGCTACGAAACCTCAAGAAGATAGAGACCGGCTGGCGCAGTGGCAGCAGCGTGTGGGTGTGGAAGAAGCTTATCGCATTTCTTCAACGGCGGGACGCAGAGGAACCGGCACTCACAAGCACATTGAACGCTATCTGTTGGGTGAGGAGGTTACCTGTCCAGAGGGCATCAAACCTTATTGGGAAAGTGTTGAGCCGGTGTTGCAAGAGATTGAAGATGTGCGATTGGTTGAAGGCAATATTTTTCACTACGATTTGCGATATGCCGGCAGGGTAGATTGTGTTGCGAGTTATCGCGGTGTTCCCTGTGTTTGTGACTGGAAAACTGCCGATTATCCTAAAGGTTCAATTGAGCGTTTGTACGATTATCCGATCCAATTAGCCGCCTATGCCGGCGCAGTGAATCATTCTTATAAAGATTCCGGGATTGAGATCAATCATGCAATGTTAGTGGTGGCAATTCCTGAAATGCCGGCTGAGGTGTTTTGGTTTGAGCCGGCAGTCGTGACAGATTTTTGGTGCCGGTGGCAAGAAAGAGTGAAAACTTTTTGGCAGCGTCAAGGCTGGTAAAGCTGTAGGAAACATTTACTTTTTTCCCTACAGCTACGCCAATTAAAAACCACTCTTTTACCTACAGCAGAAAATCGATAAATTTGTCCAATTTTTCACTATTCTCTAAAGCCGTTTCCTCGCCTCTCCTTTTTAACTTTTTCAAATTCTCCTCTGACACATTATCCATTTCTGCCATTGCATCACTATCCTGAATAACCGTATTAATTCTCAGGTATTGTTCTGGGCTTTTGATGCTATCAAAAACCTGGATTAATTGATAATCTACGGTTTCGGCGACCCCCGTCATAATAATATTAATAATTGGGCTGACCCATTGAATTTTTCCCCAATCTTTTGCTTCAGCGTAAGTGTAGGATTCTTTAATGTCGCCCGTTCCTAAGGATAAAACCACCATGTCTTTTGCCGTAGGATTCCCTTCGGATGAATCTTCCGGTGTCGGTTTTCGCTGTAATTTTGTTCGAGCTTCGGCATAAGCACAAAGTGTTGGGTTATTTGCAAAAACTCCTCCATCGATATAAGGATAGCTTTTAGAGGCAAGCGATGTAATTTTTGCTACTTCAAAAAACGTGGGCGCGGCAGAAGTTGCTCGCGCTGCATCTCTAACAAAATAATTTTGATCTAAATCTTTTTTGGCATCATGCTGAGTAAAAAATCGACTTCTTCTTGCTTCAATATCATAAGCAGTAATTAAACACGGCTTGAGTAATTCGCTCAGTTTTTTATCCTTAAAATAGTCTTTTAACAATCTTTCCAAGGGTTCCGACGGGTATTTTTCATCGGTAACTCCTGCTAAAGATTGCAATTTTTTAAAGAACGGAGCTTTAAAAATTTCGCCTCCTCTCTGTAGATAAATATTGACTGCTTCTTGGGCAGTAAATCTGGGTCTAGGTCGATTGTTTTCATCAGGAAACAAGTAAATGCAGGTTAAAATTCCCCCTGTACTGGTGCCGGCAATTAAATCGAAATAATCAGCAATTCTTGCATCTGGATTGCCTGTCCGATTCTTAATTTTTTCTTCCAGTGTTACTAAAACCTGTCCTGGTATAATCCCTCGAATTCCGCCCCCGTCAATTGAAAGAATTCTGGTGTATTTTGACATAGCTATTTAGCTTCCCTAGCAACTGCTTTTTGTTATAGTAGCAGGTAATGGATGCCTTTTGTTTTTACCGTAACAGATGTTTAAATATGCCGAATATTAGCTCATAAAAGCTCCTTTAAGCCAATTTTTCGAGCTGCAAGCATATAGCGGAAAATATATTCTATCAGCTCAATATAATTGTAAGCTGTTGCTTGGGAATCAGCCCAAACAGTGACTCCGTGATCTCGGATGAGCAATACCGGCACTTGTGGGGGCGCAACCTGAAAACGCGTGCGAATGTCAGCGGCAATTTCAGGCACTTGGAAATGATTTTCAAACATCGGCACGGTTACTTTAGGATTTTCCTCCCAAATTCCCAGCCCTTTTAACATTTCGATTGTCGGCAAAGGTAGCCCCTCATCATTGCTCATCCGAGAGATTAAATTTGCTTCAATTGAGTGAACATGATAGCAGGCTTGGGCTTTGGGAAAACAGGCATAAATCGCTTCATGAATGCTTGTTTCAGCAGAAGGGCGGGCGTCAGGATGGGGTTGCTCTAGCACTGTACCATCGAGTGCGATGCGGATAAAATCATTAGGTGTTAAATGCCCTTTATTGCGCCCACTGGCGGTAATCCAAAAGCTGCCATCGGGCACCCTTGCCGAGAGGTTGCCGGCGGTGCCAACCATCCAGCCTTGGGTGTAAAAATGGCTAGCTGCTGCAATTAAATTTTGTCTTGGATCGGTGTTCATCGATATAATAGTTGTGAGTTGATGAGTCTTGAGTGCTGAGTCAGAGAAGAGAGAGTTTTTACAGAAGTTTCATATTCATTCTGCTCCTCCCTCAACAAAGACAAGATTTTATTACTTAAGGGGATTACGAATATAGCCCCAAATGCCGCCCCGGAAATTGGTTTCAACGACGGGATTGGCAGAGGAATCGTATCCTACAGCAGTTTCCCATTTTCCGCCCACGTTGACCAGTGCCATGCCATCAGAAAACGAATAAGCATTGTCAAATTGCGGCTGAAATACAAATTTGCCGGTTTTATCAATAAAACCGGCTTTGTTGCCAATTCTTACCAGCGCTAACCCTTCTGAAAAAGGTTCGGCTATAGTTTCATCGGCATTGTCTACGCCATAAAATTGCGGCTGAATTACGAGCTTTCCTGTTTTGTCCATATAACCCCATTTTCCACCCACGCTCGCTGCGGCTAACCCTTCTGAAAATGAGAGAAAACCCTCAACTTGTTGGGGAGATAAGACAAAGTTTCCGGTTTTATCAAGATAGCCGGTGCCGACCTTTGCTAAGCCGTCGGAAAAAGGATAAGCAAAGCTATAGAGTGGCTCAATAACAAAGTTTCCCGTTTTATCAATATACCCCCACTGGGAAAGAGCGCCTTCTCTTTCTGGGGGTGCGTAGACAGCGGCTAACCCTTCGGAAAAGGAATAAGCGATTTTAAATTGGGGCTGAATGACGAGGGTGCCGGTGGTGTTAATATAGCCGTATTTTTCGCCAATTTTGACTCGCGCCATCCCATCCGAGAAAGCATCAGCCGCATCAAATTGCTGCGGGCTAACGAAGGTGCCGGTTTTGTTGATATAACCCCATTTTTCGCCGATTTTTGCAGGGGCTAACCCATCAACAAAGGAACTGGCAGAAGTAAATTGGGGTTGAATGATGAAGTTGCCGGTTTTATCGATATAACCCCATTTTTCGCCGATTTTTGCCGGCGCTAACCCTTCAGAAAAGGAACCGACGTGATCAAATTTGGGTTGAATGATGAAGTTGCCGATTTTATCAATAAACCCAGATTTGGTATCAACTGTTACCATTGCTAGTCCTTCGGAAAAGGAAGCTGCCCAATAAAATTGCGGCTGAATGGAAAATAACTCGCTGCAGGCAACATAGTGTTTAGGAACTACATTTGAGAGACGTAATGCCTGAGAAAGCATCGCGGCGACTTCCCCTCTCGTTGCCTCTTGATTGGGTTTTAACTGTTTGACATTAGGATAATTAACAACCAAAAGTCCGGCGGTTGCTGCTGCGACTGCATTGATGGCGTAGTCGGGAATTTGCATCGCGTCTTCAAAATATTTCTTGAGAATTTCCGAAGAATTTGCAGGGGCGGTATATTTTAGCCCATTTGCTAAGATTACCAATGCTTGTACTCGCTGCAGTTTTCGCGCCGGCTGAAACGTTCCATCAGGATAGCCGGTAAAAAATTCTTTTTCATAAGCCGTTTTAACCGCTTCGTAAGCCCAGTGAGTTGCCGGCAAATCTTTAAAGGTAATAGCGTTGCGTTTTTTTTCTATATTCGGGAACGCTTTGCACATCAAAACAGCAAATTCTGCACGGGTAATGGTTGCATCGGGGCGAAAGCTGCCATCTGGGTAGCCACCAGCTATTTTTAGCGTTTGCAGTTGGAAAATACACGCTTGCGCCCAGTGCTTTTCAATGTCAGAAAAAGAAGATTCCATAGGGTTAGATGGGGGGATTCAGATTTGGCATTGAAGCTTATCTCTAAAATTTCTCTAAAACTTAAACTTTTTTCCACCGGCTGCTCAACTGTTTCCGGATATCAACAAAATCATTCCAGGTAATATAAGGCTTTTGCCGCTCATCTAGATAGTCTGCAAGACGATCTCGCGCAAAAACCAGAGATGCTTGCATTGCCATATTTAAATCTGTAACTGAATCTCCAATGGCTACAAATTCATCAGCCTGATATTGCGCCATCACCGGCACCTTTGCCAGCAACTCTGTTTCTCCTTCAAAATCTGAGTGCACTTGCAGATATTCACTGCTCGTCTTCACATCTACAGCATAGATGGCATGGATGCGATTTAACAGGGGTTCAAGCACCGTTTGTACGATCCCCCGCACTCCTCCGGAAACGACAACAAAAGGCACTTCTTCTGCATCCAAGAAATCAAGTAATTCGACTAAACCTGGGCGCAGCGCTTTGGCGCGGGCGAATTCAATAATTTCGGGATATCTTCGTGATGGGATAGATTCTAATAGTTGACGCACGCCTTCTCGCAATGTTAATCGCAAGGCATACATTTCGGGCATGAGTTGAGCGGAAAGTTCGGGGGTAAAGTGCTTGAGCATTCCGACAAAGGTTTCTTCTGCGGTGATGGTGCCGTCAAAGTCACAGAATACGATTCTTTTCATTTTGTTGTGTAGTGTGATTTTTTTTGTATTTTCTCATAGACTGGGGGGTTAAATTTAGGAAAATATGGATTTTTAAATTAACCACAGATGCACACAGATAAACGCAGATGGATTATTCTTTTGGTGGCTAGGTTTTTAAGTTTTGATGGGGGATGATTGCGATAGGAGGCTGCCGGCTAAACCGAAATGATCAGAAGGAAAGACTTTTGGATGTTTGGGAGAAATGGGTGTTTTTCCTAACATTTCGATGGACTCTGGCTGCCAAGTGAGCGAATCTGAGCGGATAAAGATTCGATCAAAGCGGACTTTTCTTTCTTTTCCTTTCCGCTCAAGTCTCATGATATTAATATCTGTATCTTCCGTGTAACCGGCTTCTTCGGTTCTCAAAGTTGCCCACATATCTTGGTAGCTGCTATCTATATTATCGTTTTCGCTTTTCCAAGAAGAACAGAAGTTAAAATCTCCCATGAGCAAAGCATGAGGTGAATCTTGAATGAGGGGGAAAATTAAAGAAAGCTGTTCGGCGCGGAGAGGTGCTGAAGATTTTTGACTTTCTAAATGTACGGTTGCAATTTTAATAACTTCTCCATTCACACACAATTCAGAAATTAATAATGTGCGGTTCATGGAGCTAGGTAATTTATAAAAAGATAACCGGCTGATGGGAATTTTTGACAGAAATAACACCCCGTAGGGAGTAACTGTCACTCCTATAGCATCAGAAATATAGTAACTATTTCTCACCCATTCTTGCTGTAAAAGAATTTTCAAAAAGCTGGGTGTAACTTCTTGCAAACTGATGACATCTGCATCGCAATCATGTATAATTTGCAGTAAAGCTTCGCAACGTTTTTTGCGGTAATATTCTGAAAACCAAACATTATAAGTAACCAGCGTTAATTGAGTAGCGGTAATATTAACGCCGGCATCGACATCATCCACCCAAGACCGTTTTTTCCGATTAAATTTTTGTGGGGTTAGTTCTTTTCCCAACCTTAACTTCATTCGCTCAGGTTGCGCCCCACTTTTCAACAGCACGGCGCAACGGGCCATTTGGTAAAGACTCCACCTCAAAAGCTTTATCGGCATCTAACCATTCCAGCGCTTCAAAGAAAGCTTGAACCCCAGCCGCTGCCCCATCTGGGTGATCCATGATCCCCGTACCGGCATTAAGAATTACCTGCTGCCCATAATCTGCCAACGCTTTTGGGACAATTCCGGGATGGATGCCGGCAGAGGGAACGGGAAAAACATTACGAACACGCAAAATATCCCGAATTTGGGCTTCCTCCCCCGCATCAAAGGGCAAACTGCCATAGTGGGCGGGATAGAGCACCGCATCCGCCCCGGCATAAGCCATTAGCGTCCCCAACACCACGGAGTACGCCATGCCATGTTCAGGGGCGGCGCATAGGGCACCGGCAAGGGCTGGATGAACAAAAACCGGCACGTCAATTTCTGGATCAGATGCCAGTTGTTGCAAGACTGAAAAGCCGTAGGAAAGCACGTTCAGCAGCAGGGCATTTGCCCCTTCTGCCACGAGACGTTTTGCCATTTCTACCGGATTTTTGCCCGTAACGTTCACCGCATAAAGCACGGTACGCCCGGTTTCTTGCTTCACCGCATCCAGCACTTTGCGGCAAGCCTGCAAGCGTTCCAAAGTGGGTGCGCCGGCCAAGTCGCCCATGATTTCATCATCTTTAATAATATCGAGACCGGCACCGGCAACCTCTTTTAAAATCGCGGCATGATCTGCGGCAGAAAGACCCAGGGCCGGTTTAAAAATGGCCATAATTAAAGGCCGATCCGTCACACCCAGACGTTCCCGAATGCCGGTGATCCCCAACTTGGGAAGTGTGCCATAACCCTCTGGCAGCCGTAGCGCCACGACTTTTGCCGCACCTGCCATCGAATATTTCCCGAAAATCATCGTCAGCAGACTGGGGATGTCGTTCTCGACATTCGCCACGGGAAAACGGATTGTCGCCAAACTGTGCCCAGTCGCTTCGCTACTGACGGCAACAACTTCAGCTAAATGCGAACGCAGCGACTCTTCACGGTGGGCAAAACGGGCATCCCAAGTGCCGACAGTTTGCCCAACTGCAATCATTTTGGCTTGTCGTGAGGCATCAACGCCGGGAGGAAAACGGTAGTCTACTTCAATCGTCATCGGTCAATTGTCAGGGATCAGGTGTGACTGTCTTCGTAGTTGTGGGAGTGATAGGGATTAACTGACAGCCGCCAAAGGACGGAGGCGAATTTCAGTGCCGGTGTACTCTGGTGTCCATCCCTCCTTGCCGATGAAGTAGCGCACTGCTTTAATGCGGCGTCCCTCTGTGAGATAAAACCAGTGTTCGGTGCCGGCAGGTACGTTGATATACTCTTCCGGCTGCACGGTTAGTTCCACTTGACTCCCATCCGGGCGCACAAACCCAAACACCCCTTCGCCGGCGATGATATAGCGCACTTCGTCATCCGCGTGAGTGTGGCAAGGCTTGAATTTAGACAGCAAGGTGTCCAGATTGGGGATCTCTGGATGCAGTACAATCAGGTCGCGAGATTGATAGCCATCGGTGCGTTGAAGTTCCTCGAAATAGCTATCAAGGTCTTGCAGCACTTGCTCTTTTTCGGCATCACTCAGCGCATCTTTGGCAAGCAGGGCACGAGTTTCGGGATTTTCCCCCACCGGCCACCGGCTGAGCTTAATATTTAAAGGCGCTAATTCAGCGGTAATCTCAATCAGATCCGTGAGTTGGGTGCCATTTTCGAGTTGCAGAATGGCCATAGCGCACCTCCGGTTAGTTATACAGATAAGCTCAGTGGGCTGAGCGGAACACTGACAACTGTATCAAAAATTCCCCTGGTTTATCGAGTTTAGATGCTGTCATTGTTAGCCGGCCCTGGGTTTAAATCAAGTGCGGCAACCACCGCTTCACAATTCTTAAGAATATCGATTTTGGACTGTAGCGCAGCGCGATGTGGCCGGCACCTGTAAAGCAAGCAGCAAACTTGGCCGCCTCTTCAGCTTATTTATCCCAGAAAAAACCAGACTCTTTAAGAGGATTTTGGATACAATACAATCGGTATCTTTAAAAGCAACTTTGATGTAAAGCGGCACAAGATAACTGAACTGAACGTCCTAGTGAGCAGTGCTGGGGGAAACAAAGTCCTTTAAGTCTGTTTTCAGGTAATGCTCATTCCCTAGCCTTTAGTAGACATCTTTTTTAGGAGTATATTTTTACAATCATGCAGTCTTTTAAATTAATGAAAAAAAGAACGCAAAACGTCAATAATGATGAAAGCATGATAGTGCTGGGCGTTCATATGTCAGGAGTAATCGGTTGTGACGTAAAACCGCTTCATCTCCCGCGTGCTGTTGTAGAGAAATACTTTAAGTCGCCGCAAGCGAGAATTGCCATACAAAATTGTATAGCACAAGCGAAAGATAACCCCTTGCAAGTTTACCGACCAAACATTCAAATTCGAGTGCAAGTCACTCCAGGGATTGCACTCGCCATTAAAACCGGCAACATTCAATCAATCTTGGGTCTTCAAGAATTTATCGAAGAGATCAAGAAGGAAACCGATTTTTTAACAGTCATAGGGCGTTCTGCAAAAGAAGATGAACTTTTAAAAATTTAAAGTGAACCCAAGGTTAAGCCCAATAAAATGAACTTGTAAAAATTTGATTTGAATAACGCCAATTAACCACTGAATTCTTAACAGTAATTAACTGAAAACCAGCAACACCGCATAGCCAACTGCACCCAAAGCAAACGCCCAAAACTTGCTTTGACGTTGTTCTGGCAATTCTTCTTTAATGACATTGAGAATAATTCCGCCGGCTAAAAAAGCAAAAAGCACCGCCAGTGCAGGTTTGTGAATGGGAATAGCCACGCCCATTACCCACCCCACAAGAATTGCAGATGCTAACACCCAACGACCCAATTTATCGTAGGTGGATTTGTGATGTTGCCGCAGGCTGTGATCGTTCACCAGAAAATGCAAAGCCATCGCCATAAAAAAGAAGAAAAGGCTAAGCCAGCCCGGTTCTTCGCGGTGAACAACCAGGTATCCAATTAAAGCGTTATAAGCAGCAAAGGAACCAATATGCAGCCAAAATACTTCTTGACTTGTCACATCTGCGTTTCCTTCTTCCAGATTCTGCCGGCGTGACACTATTGCCAGTTGTTCCAACCCGTAAAATACGGCAAATCCTAACAAAGCGATGAGGTAAACATGGTGTTCTAAAAAGCCAAGGATAAAAATATTTGTCTTTTCAACTGTATGTTGTCCCTCGCTAAGTTCGGGGAAAATATGAACAAAAACATAAGCCACAGAAGCGCCGCCGGCAAACGAAAGCCAGCGATGGCGAGGAATGCTATCAAGAAAACGCAGCCGGCCTGAGAAAAGATGCACAATGGCTAGCCCAGCCGCAAAGAGAAAGTAAAGCATAAATAAAACTTTTACTGATACTTATTGAGGCAACGGCGTTATTGTAGCTTGAGCCGAACTCTAGCATTCAGCTTCTATGCCAATCTCTATAATCTCACCCTGTCTCTGGCAACAAAACTTTACAACCTTTAGATAGAGACGATATTTTAATAATATCTATCTTAAGATGGATACAAGTTAATACTTTGTACTAGCAAAAAATGATAGCTTCCTGAATAGGGCTTCGGCAACTGTTGAGTCTTCCCAAGTTTATTTTAGGCGAAAGTTCTGTGAAGTGTCAGGTAACGGCCCTGTCCGCTTTTAGAATTCATCTTCTTCTACTTCAGCGTTACATAGCACTCGATTTTATTGAAAACAGACAAGGCCATATAATTTTGCTGAGATAGGTTTCAACATAGGTTTCAACAACAGCAATCAATCACAATCTACACCCAAAGGTAGTTTACCTGTTAGCGATCCCAAGGTTAAGTTTATTAATATCAATGAAAATGAAATTGCTTGAGGACAGAGATATGACAATAGAAAAAAAGCCAGTTTCTAAGCATGAAGCTAATGAGAATCCTTTAATCGATAGTCCTTCAACAACCCCCCACTACGATAGAGGACTGATCCCGGCTGAAGTCGCTGCCCGCGAAGAACGGGAGCATGATACCTTCAGACACACTCCTTCCAAAGAAAACGACCAAACCGCCGTAACTGACGATCAAACCGATCCAGAGAGCATCAACACCACCGCCGGCTACTCAGTAGACAAAGAAGGTTTGGTTGATAACTTTGCCATTGAACCGGAAATGTACATCAACGAACCTGGTGACTTGCGCGAAAAAGAGGAAGCCCTCAAAAGAGAACACGCTCAAGAACTCAAAGACGCCAACCAAGACGAAGACGGGAAGCTGACAATGGATCGTGATGACCGTCCGAAGGGTCAAGGTCTGATCTAAATTAAAAATTCTGTCTAATTTATTTCTCACAATAACGCTATCACCCGCCTCGCATGAAATTCCAGGCGGGTGATTCTGTTTGGGCACACTCTAGGACACGATTCGCTTAAGCAGAAAAAAAGTCTCTGCGATGCCTTGCCAATTTGGTTTAGCGATTGGATAAGCTGATAGGTTCTTGCGGTAAATAACAAACCAGCAACTTTAGGAAGTAGATAGGAAGAAACCACTCCATGCCAGGAATTCTTGCTAGCACATAGTTGTTCAGCACAATGCCACCCATATACAACAAAATTGATTCTGCACGCTGGAGGGAGAGGGGCGAGAGAAGGATGATAGTTGCTGCGATAATCAGGTAACTGTAGGCAAACAAAAAGTATGCCCAATCTCCCCCTGAATATAACCAGGCGATGACTGCTGGGTGAAGATGGAATGCGATAAATAAGAAGTGATATTTAAACCCGTGTTCTGGCTTATGGTGCCAATGCTTAGTCGTTTGGGTAACGTTGATTATCGCCCCGCCCACTAGATCGAAAGCAATGATCGCAGCGATAATCAGTTGCACTACATTCCATCCGATTTCATTTAGAACTGCATAAAGGGGCACGGCAACCGCAGCTAGAAGGGAAGGAATTAGCCCTAACAATATCTCTGGTACGGGCATACCAGGCCCAACAATTAAGTCCCAGATTCCCAGCAGTCCTTGTCTAGGGTTCTGCAAATCATTTATATCTGTTTTCAGTTCACTCATGGTTTTGTTTATTCTTCCAAGTTTCTCAATTTTAATAGATTCGTATATGGCATTAAGTAACAGGGATGGTTTGCCTCTCAAATTAACCTATTTTTATTTTTATTGAAATAAAGCTGAGCTACAAAGCTGTTTTTTATTTGGATTGGATTTTTTATAATATTTCTTTTTAAAGGTCATGCCGGCTATCATTACAAACAGACAATGCCGCACCTATCATCCTACTTTTGAGCGCGAACAAAGAATTTTGTCGTATCTTCCCAGACTCCTTGATTCGTTGCGAGTTTTTGAATTGCGGCGCTATATTCAACTTGGAAGCGCTCTATTTGTTCGGGTGACAGTTTATACAGCAGTGGATGGCCTTTAAAGCTTAAATTAATTAGCTTCCACGATAATTTGTCATCACTAAAACTACGATGCCGGCCTGATGGCTCAATTTTAATTTGGATGTCTCTAAAACCTGCTTGCTGTAGCAAATTTTGACATTTTTCAGGAGTGCCAAGTGGTTCGAGGATGTGTGGCAGCGATACACCCAAAACTCTAGCGCAGATATTTTTATAAACATCTGCCAGATAAGCCGTTTCTGGCGGAGAGGTAAATGCAACAAACCCTCCTGGTTTAAGGAATCGATACCACTTTTGCAAACTCGCAGGGATGTCAGTAAAAAGGACAAGTGCCTCACAGCAAAAGATGACATCAAAACTACTATCACTAAAGTTTATAGATTCCGCATCTGCCTCAATTAGTTCGATGTTTTGCAAGCTGGCAGCTTCAACCTTTTCTCTAGCTTGATGAAGCATTCCAGGGGTCATATCTATGCCAATGACATAACCCTCTGAACCAACTTTCTCAGCAGCAGGAATCGCAACTAAACCTGTTCCAGTCGCAACATCAAGGATTTTCTGCCCCTTCTGAATCGGCACAGATTCAAGTAGAAGTTTGGCTTCTAGTGGATGACGAGTCCCTTCCTCCCGATCATAGACAGTTCTAGAATTGTAAAGTTCTATTATCAACTGCTGATAAGCATCCATAACTCTTTGAAGTGGCAATCATTGTGAGTATCGCTATATTACTTCAATGTGGAGTGAGCCGGTGAGCAGGCAGACGGTAGATACGGAGGGGCTATCGAAGCAAGCTGCCGGCACTTCAGAGGAGTTGGAGAGTTTGGTGGAATCCTTGGGGTAGTAGTAAGATGGAAAAATGAATTCAAGGTTGTTTTATGTCAAATCCTGAATTATTGGCTCAACTTCGCCAGTTATCCCATGCTGAGAAGGTTGAAGTGATGCAGTTTTTAACCGCTGAATTAACGAAAGAAGAAGGTTTAAAGTCCTTAGATAATGCCGCTGTTTATCGTGCTTGGTCGCCTTATGATTATGGTGACGCTGCTCAGAAATTAATGAGCTTATTAGAACAAGAAGAAACGACAGAAAATGCGAAATGCTAAACGATTTCCTTTTATCGAACGAAAGAATCAAGCAGGAGAAGCTAATGTTTTTCCCTGCGTACCTATAACTTTAAACTATCGGGATTGTGTTTCGGAAGTTGTTGGCTTGTTGGATACGGGATCGAGCCTTAATGTTTTACCGTACTATGTTGGTTTAGCGTTAGCAGCAGTTTGGGAGGAACAAACGCTTTCTATTCCGTTAGCAGGTAATCTTGCACCAGTGGAAGCAAGGGGTTTGGCTCTTTTTGGACTACTTAGCGATTTTCCACCTGTTCGTTTAGCTTTTGCTTGGGCGAACTCTAACGATCCGCCTATTATTTTAGGTCAGTTAAACTTTTTTATGGAGTTTGATGTCTGTTTTTATCGTTCACAGTTGGCGTTTGAAGTGTGTCCTAAGTTTAGAGATAGTTGAGATTATCAAGCTTCTAAAATATTGCGTTGCAGGCAAGTCATAATCGCTTGAATCAGGTGGGGTTGGAGTGAGAAGGTGGGAATAGTGAGATGGTGTGTGCCGGCAATCAGGCAGATTGTAGCGTCGAAGTCAATTTTGAGTTCTGGGAGGGTGCGTGGTTTGCCTTCTGTGGATTTAGGGCAGTGGAGTTTTTGATGAGTTGCCGATAGATGTCGGCGGCAGGGCTATCACGGTTATCGAAGTACGCTGCCGACAGTTCAGAGGAGTTGGAGGGTTTGGTCGAGGTTGGTTTTGGTGAGTTAGCTTTGTAGGAGTTGGGTGAGCTGGAGGAGGTTGAGGATTGGGATGTCGCTATGCTATAAATATCAAGCTAGCTTCACATTAACTCTCTATGGCTGACACTTACCGCTCTATTAAAGAATTAATCAATGATTTGGAAAGAGGAAGGATTAGAATTCCGTCTTTTCAACGAGGTTTTGTTTGGGAACCTAGTCGAGTTTCCTACTTCATCGACAGTATTTATAAAGGTTTTCCTTTTGGCTCTGTATTACTTTGGAGAACTAGGAACCCTTTAAGAACTGAAAGGAATCTAGGCCCTTATAAACTCCATGATAATGATCCAGAATATCCAATAGATTATGTACTAGATGGACAACAGAGGATCACTTCTATTTTTGGAATATTTCAAAATTCTCTTACTGCTGAAGATGGTGAAAAGACTGATTGGACTCATCTGTTCTTTGAATTAAATAGCAAAGAATCTGTTCCGTTTCAATATTTGGAAGATTATACAAATTATGATCCTACAAAGTTTTTTCCACTAAAATATGTTTTTGACGCTCCTAAATATAGACAAGTAACTAGAAAATTAGATGAGATTATAGCACAACAGATAGACGATCTAGTTGATAGATTTAACACGGCTCGGATTCCTGTAGAACGGTTTGAAAATGAAGAACGAAAATATGTTGCAACCGTTTTTGAGAGGATCAATCGGCAAGGGGTCGAATTAGATACTTTTCAGCTTTTATCTGTGTGGAACTGGAGTGAAGATTTTGACTTGCAAGAGAAGTTTAGAGATCTTGCTGAAGAATTGGAACCATTCGGCTTTAAACAGGTTGGCTCAGATCTACTTTTAAAATGCTGCTCTGCGGTAGTAATGAATAGTGCAGATCCAGAAGATTTTTTGGAACTTCCTGGTAGTGCCGTTAGAGAAAAATTTGATGAAATTCATACAGGCATATTTAGGGCTATTGACTTTTTGAAGGATGAGCTAAATGTTTTTTCTCTTAAGCTTTTACCAATGGAAAACATATTAGCCGTTTTATCATCGTTCTTCGCGTCGTCACAGAAACAGCCACCGCCTGTACCTCACGAGCAATATCAAGCTATCAAGAGATGGTTTTGGCGTGCCTGTTTTTCTCAAAGATATGCAAGGGGAGGAGCTAAGAGTACCGATGTAGATTTGGCAGAAGTACAAAATCTTAAGGCTGGCAAACCTCATAAACTTGAAAACTTTGACGTGTCTTTAGAAACTCGCTTCTTTCTCGAAAACTCCTTCCGGATGGGTTCAGTTGCAACAAAAACCTTTATTCTCCTTTTAGCACAAGAAAAACCGTTAAATTTTATTTCAGGTACGAAGATATCTTTGGAAGATGTTTTATCCCAAGGTAATCGAAAGGAGTTCCATCATATTTTCCCCAAAGATTACTTAGAAAAGTTGAACAGGTATAAGGATGAGCAAATCAATTGTTTAGCAAACTTTTCATTGCTTGCCAGAGCGGACAACAATAAAATCAAAAATAAACCACCTAGCCAATACCGCACATTAATGCCTGCTGATTCGCAAACTTTCCATAAAATAATAGCAACACATTTTTGCCCTACCAATGCGTTCACAGATGACTACGATAGCTTTCTAGGATTAAGAGCTGAATTGCTACTGCAAAAAGCAAAAGAATTGTCCCAAATTGTTTAGTTTGTAAAGTTCTTTTAATCTAGCTATCCGTTCATACATTTTTTTGAAATCCCACTGTTGCAAACTGGCAGGAATGTTAATCAAAAGTACAAGTAGATCAGAGCAGAAAATGGCATTAAAACCCCTATGTCTAAAGCTTAGGGATGCCGCATTTGCTTAGTTAATTCGATGTTTTGTAAGCCGGCTGCTTTAACCTTTTCTCTAGCTTGATGAAGCATTTCAGGATTCATATCTATACCAATTCGGCTAAACCTTAGATCTTGCAGCGACTTCAACAGCACCTTGTCAATAGCACCTCGCAAACCGGCCCGAAACTTAACCAGGCTAATCGCAAAAGTTCTCTTGAAATAAAAGTGGACAATAGCCAAAGGCTGAGCTTTTGGGCTGGTTCAGATGCGACAAACCCCGACACCGGCAACCGGCAGCCGGCTCAAACCCTCTTCGCTCCCCATAAAGACCGTGCTAACCTATACAGCATCGTTAAACTAATTAATAATCCTTTAAGTCTCGCTCACAACCTGGCCACCCAGCCAAAATGGTTCACATCAAGCGTCTCGAACTCACCAACTTTAAATCCTTTGGCGGCACAACAGCGATTCCGCTGCTGCCGGTGTTTACCGTCGTTTCGGGACCCAATGGATCGGGCAAATCAAATATTCTCGATGCGCTGTTGTTTGCCCTCGGACTTTCTACCTCCAAAGGAATGCGGGCGGAACGTTTGCCCGATTTGGTCAACAATACGCAAAACCCTCGTGGCACAATCGAAGCCAGCGTCACTGTCACCTTCGATCTCACCGATGAACCGGCTTTCCTAGAAGAAAAAGAGGATCAAGAATTCTGGGGAGAAACGGAAAATGGCAATGGAAAAAGCGCCGAACCCGAAGAAACGCCCCCACCGGCACTCCCCTCTCCCCCTTCTAGCAGTGAGTGGAGTGTGACGCGCAAACTTCGCGTTACCAAACAGGGCACCTACACTTCCAACTACTACATTAACGGCAGCCCCTGCACCCTCACGGAACTGCACGAACAACTGAACCGGCTGCGAATTTATCCAGAAGGCTACAACGTCGTACTCCAGGGGGATGTCACCAGCATCATTTCCATGAACCCCCGTGAACGGCGAGAGATTATTGACGAACTCGCCGGCGTCGCAGCTTTTGATCGAAAAATAGTTCTTGCCAAAGAAAAGTTAGACGAAGTTAAAGAACACGAAGAACGTAGCCGTATTGTCGAAAAAGAACTGATCGCCCAGCGAGATCGCTTGGCATCGGATCGCAGCAAAGCGGAAAAATACCAAAAGCTGCGGGTAGAACTCCACGAAAAAGAACAATTAGAAATTGTCCTGGTGTGGCGTCAGTTGCAACAGCAGGAGTGGCAACTTCGAGAACATATCGAAGCCGGTGAGCGTACTTGCAACGACCTTACAGCCCAAATTAGCACCCTTACAGAAGAAATTTCTCAGGCAACGGCTGAACTCGACCGGCTTAACGCTTGCGTCAAAGCCTTGGGAGAAGAAGAACTCCTCTCGGTGCAATCTACCCTAGCCAGTCAGGAAGCGGAAAACCGGCAACTGCAAAACCGCCGGCAAGAACTGGAAACCGCCCAACGGGAAACAGAAAATTACCTTTCACAAACCGAGAAAAAAGTCAAAGAATACCGGCAAACCCTCGAACAACTCACCCAACAGCATCTTCTAGAGACAAAAGCCCTCGCCAGCCGGCAACAAGAACGGGATCAAGCCCAGCAAACCCTCAACGAGCTGCGAGTAAAATCTGAAACAAGCGCCGACGCCTCCGAAGCCTGGGTGCAACAGCAAACGGAACTGCACCGGCAGATTGAAACCCTCCAGCAAAGCCTTAATCCCCAGCGCACCGAACAAGCGAAACTGCGGGAACGTGCCGATCAGCTAGAACGCCAACTCCAAGAGCAAAGCCAATCTTTGCAAACCTTGGAGGTTGAACTTGCCGGCAAACAAGCTCATCTCGCAGATAACCAACAAACGCGCCATCCCGTATCCCAGCAGCAGGTTGAATTCTTAACCCAGGCTGTTGCCGCCGCTGAACAAGAACTGCAAATCCAGCAAGAAACCCAAAAGCGCCTGCTAGGCGAACAGCGGGAAAAACAGCGCCAGCTTGATAAACTGGAAGCCCAAGCCCAAGCCATGCAAGAAGCCACCGGCACGGGTGCCAGTCAAGTGATTACCGCCGCCGGCATCCGAGGCGTATGTGGTTCAGTTGCCCAGTTGGGACGCACTGAACCCCGCTTTCAGTTAGCCTTGGAAACCGCTGCTGGGGGGCGTTTGGGAAATTTAGTCGTAGAAGATGATAGCGTTGCCGCCGCCGCGATTGCACTGCTCAAACAAAAACGAGCCGGTCGTGCCACCTTCTTACCCCTGAATAAAATTCGTCCGGGCCGGTTTTCCCCGCTGAATCAGTTAAACCAAGCCTTGGGATTTATTGACTATGCGATCAATTTAATTGACTGCGATCCCCGCTATGACGACGTTTTTGCTTATGTTTTCGGAAATACCGCCGTTTTCGATATTTTAGATAATGGCCGTCGCTATCTCGGCCAGATTCGCATCGTTACGCTCGAAGGCGATATCCTCGAAAGCACCGGCGCAATGACCGGCGGTAGCAGCGGCAGTGCCGGTTCACGCTTGCACTTTGGCACCGGCACCGCCACCGAATCCGGCGAAATCCCCGCCTTACGCTCCCGTTTGCAAGAAATTGAGCAAATTTTAGAACGCTGCACGGCAGCGATTACCCAAGCCACCGCAGCCGTAAAAGCGCGAAATCAGGAGCTAATAGAAGCTAAACAGCAGCAGCGGGAAAGCCAGTTAAAAGCTGAGCAAACTCAAACAGAAATCAAAAATTTAACCGCGCAACAAGAGCAATTGCGCTTACAACTGGTTAAAAATAACCAAGAGCTATCCGATGCTCAAGGCCGACTGTATATCTTAGAAGTGGAGTTGCCGGCGCAAGAAGCCCAGCTGCAACAACACCGGCAAGCCTTAACCGAACTCGAACAATCGCAAACTCATAGCGAATGGCAGCAAATCCAAGTCAGCATCCGCGCTCAAGAAGTCAAAGTGAATGACTGTCTAAAAGCCGTGCGCTTAGTTGAACAAACACTGCAAGACTTGGAAAATCAGCGCCAGCGTATAGAAGAGAAAATTCAAGAAAGCCACCAACGGCTGGAAGAATATAACTCCCAGCGCTCAACTCAGCAACAGCAAAACTCAGCACTCACCACTCAACACTTAGCACTACAGCAGCAAATTGTCCAGACAAAAGCATCACTGGCTTTGTTAGAAGAAAAGTTAGGGGAAGAGAAACAGGCGCGGGATCAGGCAGAATCTCAACTACGAGAGCGGCATTTAGCTAAACAACAGCGGGACTGGCAGCTGCAAAAACATCTGGAAAATCAGCAAGCGCGTCGGGAAAAACTGGAAACCCTGCATGAAGAATTGCAGGCGAAACAGGCGGAATTGCCCGATCCCCTGCCGGCAATCCCGGAAAAAGTCGATGCCAAAGACCTTTCTGCCTTACAGCAAGACGTGCGTTCCCTGCAAAAACGCTTGCAAGCAATGGAGCCGGTGAATATGCTGGCGCTAGAAGAATATGAGCGCACCCAAACCCGTCTGGATGAATTAAGTCAGAAATTGGCAACATTGGAAGGCGAACGTACGGAACTGCTGTTGCGGATTGAAAACTTCACAACCCTGCGACTGCGTGCGTTTAAAGAAGCCTTTGACGCCGTTAACGAAAACTTTCAGACGATTTTTGCCGAACTTTCAGACGGGGATGGCTACCTGCAACTGGATGATCCCGAAGATCCGTTCAGTGCCGGCCTGAATCTCGTCGCTCATCCCAAAGGGAAGCCGGTGCAGCGCCTCGCATCCATGTCTGGGGGAGAAAAATCTCTCACCGCCCTCAGCTTTATCTTTGCCCTGCAACGCTACCGTCCGTCTCCGTTCTATGCTTTTGATGAAGTTGATATGTTCTTAGATGGAGCAAATGTAGAGCGATTAGCTAAAATGATCAAACAACAAGCACAACAGGCGCAATTTATTGTCGTCAGTCTCCGCCGGCCTATGATTGAATCTTCTGAGCGTACCATTGGTGTTACGCAGGCCAGGGGAGCCTACACGCAAGTGATTGGACTGAACCTACAGTCTAAAAGTGCATCTGTGTGATTTTTTTACAGCTACTATGTAATTAGTCTGAAGTCCAGGGTATCGGTGAGCGGCAAAAAATCGCTGCAAGCCGGCAAAGGACACTCAGACAAAGATACGAAAGACACAATTAGGATTCGAGAGCAGGACTCGAGCAAGAATGACATCTGAACAAATCCGGCAACGCTCAGACCTCTTAAATACCCAAGTGATCACCCGCACCACCGGCAAGCGCCTAGGGGTGGTTAAGGAGCTATTAGTAGACATTGATCGGCGGGAGGTTGTGGCACTCGGTTTACGAGACAACCTGCTCTCGGTCGCTGGAATGCCCCGGTTTATGCTCCTCACCAGCATCCGGCAGATGGGCGACGTGATTTTAGTTGAGGATGAAAACGTCATTGAAGATATTGACGTTGACGCCTACAGCAGCTTAATCGGCAGCGAAGTGATCACCGAAACCGGCGAACTGTTGGGCAAAGTGCGCGGCTTCAAATTCAACTCAGAAACCGGCACCGTCGTTTCCCTCATCCTGGCTTCGATAGGCGTTCCCCTGATTCCCGATCAAGTAATCAGTACCTATGAACTGCCGATTGAGGAAATTATCAGCAGTGGCCCAAACCGGCTGATCGTATTTGAAGGGGCAGAAGAACGCCTCGTTCAATTAACAGTCGGCGTACTGGAGCGTTTGGGCATTGGCCAAGCGCCTTGGGAACGTGAAGAAGAAGAAACTTATTATGCGCCAGTGGCCCGACCGGAAAACCAATTGGGCACCGGCATCCCCCTCCGCACCCCAGAACCCATTCGCAAGAGCGAGCAGGTGGTGCAACCAGCCTGGGATGAAGATGATTGGGAAGAATCCCAACCTGAACCGATTATCGTGCGCCCCTCCCTTCGCCAGCAACCGTCTGAATCGATTTACTACGAAGAAGACCTAGAAGAAGAAGAGAACTGGCGCGAAGCCTCTGTGCGGGACGAGTACGAGGAAGAATACGATGATCGCGGCTACACTCCAGCCAAGAGCTACGAGGAAGAGTACGAAGAAGAGTATGAGTACGAGGATATAGAGGCGGATGCCTGGGCAGATGATGAATCACCCAAGCCTTATCAAGCCCCCCGCCTCAACATCCCAGAGAAAACCAAGCTGCCAGAGTACGAAGAGGAACCCGGTTACTAGGGACTAGGGGCTAGGGAAGAGGGAGAGTCAGGAAAAATGCCCAATGCCTAATGCCCAATGCCCCATGCCCAATTCCCCCTTCCATCAGCAAGAACGCAGACGAGTGAGTAACAGTACAATCTCATCAATTGCTTGACGCTGTAGGCCGGCAGATTGATGAGATTGATTGACGATAATGCTAAAAACTAAAGGCGGATAGTTCAGCGGGCGGGCATATCCTGACAACGCTGAAACCCCGGTAACGGTGCCGGTTTTCGCTTGCACAATTCCTTGGGCGGTTGTATCGCGAAAACGGGAGGAGAGCGTGCCACTGACACCGGCAACGGGCAGTGAAGTTTGGTAGATCTCTGCTGCGGGTGAACTTGCCATTGCCCGAAGTGTTTGCACCAAAGCTTCTGGGCTAACTAAGTTATGACGGGATAATCCAGAACCATCTTCTGGGATGTAGCTTTCTGCGTTAACGCCTAATTGAGTTAAGGCGGCTTTAAGCACGTCTAAACCGGCATCTGCGGTATCTTTGCCGGCCATCGCTGCATCTGCCTTGGCAACGGTACCGAGGGAACGCAGCAACACCTCTGCATATAGATTATTACTCTCCTGGTTCGTCTTCATCACCAGTTCAGATAGCGGTGGGGATTCAACCACTGCTAATTCCACTTCACCGGCAATCGGGCTGCCGGCAGCGACTTGTGCTCGCCCCACAGCAATTCCCTCGGCTGCCAACGCTTGCTGGAAGCGCTGCAAAAAGTTTTCAGCAGGGTTGACAATTGCCACGCCCACCTCTTCCGGTTCCGCGCCGGCACGCAACTGACCTTTAATTCGCAATACAGGCCGGCTGAAATCGCGCCCGATGTCTAAAAACTCCGGTTCATTTGGCCCAACCGTTACCGAATCATTTTCAACTCGCCACCCCCTTGCTTCTTTGGGATCGTCCCAAGTCACACGTAAGGGTTGACCGGCAGCTTGGGGGGAGAGTGTCAAATTAATCGCATTTTCATTAACAATTAAACTATTCACCGGCGCACCATAGCCGGCTTGCACATCTTCCCATTCCCAATTGGGGTTCACCGGCTGCCCTTGAAAATAACTATCCTCAACAACCATCTGCCCGACTTGGCGAATTCCCCGACTCTTCAGTTGTTGCGCTAAACTCGCCAGATGGGCATCCGTTAAGCTAGGATCGCCGCGCCCGACAACCCGCAGAGACACCTCTCCTGCGCTGACGGGAGTTCCATAAACCGAGGTGCGGATACGAAATTGAGTGCCGAGTTTTGCCAAAGCAGCAGCAGTGGTGAGCAGTTTTTCATTCGATGCCGGGATGAAATAGCCCTCTCCCTGCCGGTTGTACAGCGTTTGGCCATCTGCGGGGGAAAGTGGTTCTACGAGAATTCCCCAACGCGCCCGACTGAACTGGGGGCGGTTGGCGATGGCATCAATGGCATCTGGCAATTGCGCCGGACAGATCGACTGCGCTGCCGGTGATGTGTTCGGCGTCTGGGCAGATGCCGGCATCCCTGCCCACTGCGAACCCAGAATTAGCAGCAGCGCACTCATAGGCTGACCGAAATTTGCCATCCATTTAACAGTCATAGTAAATATTAGAAAGTGTTTTGAACTATACGGGATAGAAATCCACTGCTCCATAAATTTCGCACATTACAGCTTCAATCTCGTAAAAAGCTGGGGCAAATTTAAATGAGTTTCCCATGACTTAAAGCATTTGATGAAAGGCTTTAGACTACAAGGACATTGAAATGAAACGTTTCAGCGGGTCTTTGCTATAGCCCTACTCTATGATTAATTAATGATTATTACCCTGAAAAGCTTGGTGTGCCGGCATCTTGCCTACTAAAAAAATATTCCAAGAGATTTAAAATTGCTCTATCAAGCTAGTTTTTGGATTTTTTTTACGAATCCTAAAAATTAAAGATTTTTTTACCAAGGTTTCGATAAATTTTCTTATGGCGGTTTCAAAACCGTAACAGATAGAGATAAAACAAAATAAAATTGATAAATAAAAGATTTGTGCAAAAAATATTCATTGAAGAGCATTAAAAATTTTTTTAATAAAATGAGAGTTCTAAATTGAATTAAATCGAAAATATCAAGTTTTATTAGCCGAATTTGCAGCTCATTTGAGCAAGCGAGGGGTAGTTCAGGCAAAAGTTAAAAAAATAGGGGCGCAGAGGAACCCGCCCCAGAAGCGATCCATTAGTTTTTTGTTGGGGCTTGCTCCTCTACTTTCAAATACTTGGGGGATCGAGCCGACAAATTATTGGCGCAATTGCTTAGACGCTAGGGGGAACCGCTTAAGTTTTTTTAACAAATAATCCCCAAGATAAAGAATTCTCTCTTATGGCAGAGGGCACAGACTGCCCGGTTGTATGTAAAGTCTTTAGGATAGCCAAGACTATAGAATACTCATGGTTAGACTGAGCTTATGAAAACACGCAATCAAAATGTTGAAACGTCTAACGGAACCCCCGAAAATAAAGGTCGTGGCAGCAGTTTAAACAGCTTTTTGGCGGGTGCGGCAACGGTACTGGTGCTGTTGCTAGCCGGCGGTGCCTTCTTACTGTATCAAGCCATGAAAGGCGGTGGGGTAAGCGAGTCTGTAAGCCCTGCAGTGACTAATACAGTAGAAACCACCTCCCCTCCCCCGCTTCTAGAAACGCCGGTTCCCCCACCAGCAGTCGATACGGGTGGGCTTCGACCGGGACAATTTGCCGTAGCGGCTTTTGGAGATAAGGCGAGAGTTGAGTTACTCTCTGTGCGACGAGTTCCCGGAAAAGCTGAAGAGGTGCGGATCGAGATGCGAGTCGAGCGTCTTGCTAATGAAGCTGCCGGTGAAATTATTGACGTGGGAGCAACAAGCGCTCGTAATTCAGACACCTTCGATACTTACCAACCCATCGATCCCCTGAATCGCTCATCGGGATTGATTTCTTTGTTTGAGCTGCGTCGAGGGCAGCCGGTGGAAGGGTATGCGGTGTTGAATGTGCCCCCAACTGTGAAGGAGATCGATGTCGTTATCGAAAACGTTGGCGTGTTTAAAAAGGTTCCGGTCGCACCGGCAGGGCAGGGAACTAACCTACAAAATAGTTCTTTAGTCAATCCCTCTATTGGCACACCTACGGCGGCCACCTCCCCACTTCCGAAACCGCCTGTTAGCGTTGCTGGCAAAACACCGGCAGCGCAGGCAACAAACGCCGCGACTCCATCACCGAGTCCTACCGCTGCGGCGTCTAAAGCCGTTGCCGAACTGAAACCGGGTGAGTTTGTCCAACAAGCCTATGGCTCGAAAGGAGAAGTGGAACTGCTTTCTGTCAAGCGAATTCAAGATCCAGAAACGGGAAATCGTGACGTTGTGAATGTGCAGATGCGAATTCGCCGCAATGCGGAACAAGTAGCGGCAATGGACATTATCGGTGTAGGAGAAACAGCCGCCCGCAATCCACAAACCACCGAATCTTATAAAGCGATTGATATGGTCGAACATTCAACCGGCTCGGTTTCTTTATACCAACTGCGCCCGAATGCGTCGGCAGATGCTTATGTCTGGCTGAGAGTACCAGAGGCTGTGAAAAGCCTGGATATTTTTGTCCCGGAAACAGCGGCATTTAAAAATGTGCCAATCTCTAATTAGTCTGTTTTTTGGCCTGAGCAGAATGCAAATAAGTTAAGCGTCGCTGCATTCTGCTCAAATTTGAACGCCTAACTTTTTCCAGAAAGTAAGGTTTTTGACGCTACTTTCCAACTCAAAACTCAAAACTCACAACTCAGCACTCACTGTAACTTTTGCGAGAATTCGCTCTATGCCAGAGTAGACATTGAAGCGTTCCCCGCGCAGGAATCCGATTAGGGTGATGCCAAATTCTTGCGCGAGTGCGACTGCTAAACTGCTGGGGGCGGAAACCGCGCAGACAATTGGTACACTTGCAACCAGGCATTTTTGCAATATTTCAAAACTTGTTCGCCCACTCACCATTACAATGTTGCTAGAAAGGGGAAGATAATCTCCGAGAACTGCCCAGCCTATTAGTTTATCAAGAGCATTGTGCCGGCCTACATCTTCTCGCAATGCTAACAATCTACCTTCGGCATCGAATAAAGCCGCTGCGTGTAAGCCGCCGGTAGTTGCGAAAACTCGCTGAGCATTTCTCAACTTTTCTGGGAGGCTGTAAAATATTTCTGTTGAAACTGCCGGCCCTTCAGTAATGACGGGAGAACGTTGCAGGCGCAATGCTTCCAAGCTGGTTTTCCCGCACACCCCACAAGCGCTGGTTGTGTAAAAGTGGCGTTCCAAACTTACTAAATCTGGGCAGACATTGCCGGCAAGTTCCACATTCACAATATTATCGTGATTTTCGATATCCACGCCAGGATCGGTGCAGTGAGTCATGCGTTGGATATCTTGCCGGCTGTTAATTACACCTTCACTGTATAAAAAGCCTGCTGCCAGTTCAAAGTCATTTCCTGGCGTCCGCATGGTAATTGCAATCGTACGCCTCATGCCGGCGACAATCAAGCGAATTTCTAAGGGTTCTTCTGTGGCAAGACGATCTGAACGCGATTGTACTTGCCCATTTTCTACCACCCAAACTTGGGTTTTCGTCTTGCTGCCTGGAGTTGCCTTCATTCGTTGGCTTTTGTTTTTGAATTAGCTAAATATCTTTCAGGTTTGTACTGAAAATTCCGCCGCATCAACTCCCCAATTTACCCAGGAAATTGCCTCTCTTGCTGATTGTATATCAGGCGGAACTCGTAAGGCATAAATGCAGCCAGTGCTGGGGCAAGTCATTTTTAATAAAAATATTGGCTCTACATCAGCATTTTCTATTTTTAAAAGCGTGTATTCCTGCCAAGAATCTAAGGCTGCAGCTTGCAATTCTTGGCAAATTCGCCCGTAACCAATTTCCTGAACTAATACTCGACGAACTTCTGCATTGCGTTCTTCAATAAGCCATTGCGCTTGCCACTGATGTGGCTGTAATTTCCCGTATTTTTCAGGTAATGTCACCCCATGATAGGAGTATAGGCTGAATCCATCAGCATACTGAAGGGCGGCTTCCCCTTCCCTATGAAGGCGATTGTCACTATCAAAAGAGAGTTTGACAGGCCGGTTACAAACAATTGCTATCTTATTATAATAAAAAGTCCAGCCATTATTTTTAACCAGCGACTGAAATAATGACCAGTTTTTTTCATTATAATGGCAATCTAATGCAGTTATACAAAAGTCGAATAAACATCCACTAGCTGTCCAAATTTCGGATTTAACAGACTCAGAAAAAGCTAAATTAACAAAGCTATTTCCGATATCTGGCTCCAAATATCTCTTGAGTTGTGGATAAAAGTTTTCCCACAGTTGTTCCTTGAGTGTTTGTCGTAGCTTGCTTTCTAATTGAGTCAATAATTGATTATCTACTTGACTCAATAATTCGCTTTCCAGTTGGCTCAACAGTTGGCTTTTCAACTGATTGCTCAGAGAACTCCATCGGTTCGGGCAAAATTGGTGATGTTTGCTTTTAAGGGTCTTCAAAGCCTCATAGGGGCTATCATAAAAAAGAATCTCCGGTTCAGGTAAGCCAATCGAAGTATAAGCTTCCTTGACTGTTTCAGCGGCTTTTTGACGATCAATCGGTTGGGTTGCCAGCGAGATTTCCCTCCACTTTTCCTGATAAAGTGGAATTAAAGCTTCTTGCTCAGGCGTTAGTTTTTCAATCTTAATCTTCGACATATCGCCATCCTGCCGGCTCATATTCCCGCTGAATTCGCACCATCCAACTACCTTGAGAAATGGCAATTGCGTGATGTTCTTCGTGAGTTAAAATTGCTGTTTCTGAAAATATGCGTAGATAGAGAACTCCGTTTTTTTCATATAATTCAGCTTCGCCTTCACTAATTTGATGCTTGTGTCCGGTTACTTCCCCTTCTGCGAGCGTTAAATGGGTTAGCTTTTCTCCTTCAATTTGAGGTACCGGCGTTAAAATTACATCGCCTTGTCGTATTGGTTGCATAAGCTTTGTCAACTCATCTTAATTAAATTGAATTTAATCGAATTGAGCGGACGCAGCTATAATTGCCTTTTGTCCCGCTCCAACTCAATTAATTGATTCAAAAATTTACTATTATTTTACTTCATGTTTTAAAGATGTGGGTAAATTTTACCTAGCTCCTAACTCCTGTTTTACCTCAAGCGTGATGCACTGAAGATAAAACCCAGATGAAAATCCTGCCAAAACCCGATTTACTAGCACAGCAATCATCAAGAAACGCTGCTTGATTGTTTGCTGAAATTGAATGCAAGACAAGATACTTCTGATATTAAAGCAATAATCATGGCGGTCGCAGCGGCAATCGCACCCGGCACTCCAAGCTGGACTCCTAAAAACGCGCCTAATAGTAAAATCGTCGTACCCATCCAGGTTGCACGGTTCACGCCTCGCGTCTGACCTGACCCCACCAAAAAGCCCTGAGTAGCATTTTGAGCCGCAACCAGAAGAGGGACAACAGCGCACAACAGCAACACAGGACGGATACCTTCTACCAGAGCAGAATCGTTTCCCACGAAGCTCTGAACAACGATGAGTCCAAATGGGGTCGTGCTGCTCAAAAGCAACAGCAGCGAACATAGCATCCCCACGCTTAGGGCAAATGCGATCAATTGTCGATCAGTAACTAGACCTCTGTTTTTAATAATCACCTGCTGTACCATGCGAGTCGCATTGGCAATCACTAAAACCAATCCCCAAGCTGCCGGCCAAGCAGCTAGAGCAATATCAGCGTCTTGGGCACGGGCGATAATTCCCACCAGCACCGCACGCCCACCCCATAGCACAAGCATCGAACAGGCTAAAGGCCAATAGAATTTCCAGACACTTTTGAGATTGGTGGGCAGGTTTGGCTCAGAGTCAGTCGGTCGAGGGGGACGAGTCGCTCCAAGCCACTGAGCCGCCCATGTCACGATCACCGCCTCTACAACGACCCCAGCTATTAACGCAGTTCCCGCCAGCACTGCGCCGGCTACCTTCAATGTAAATCCGGCTAAAAGCACGAGCGCCACAATAACCAGGCGCGCAATGCTGGCAATCGCAACCGCCTGGGAATGTCCTGTGTGAATCAACAACCCTTGGAAATAACGTCGCCAAGCAATCGCAAACGGCCACAGAATCATTAACGTCAACACAATACGCACCGTTTGCTGTAATTGGGATGGAATCCCCAACAGGGTGCCACCTAACGTTGCAAAAACAAATGGCAGTGTCAGTAGTAGCAACAGTAATGCGCTCAATCCGCCCCCAGCTAAAAGCGTAAATCGCCACAAGGCACGCCGTGATCGCTCCATTGGTGCAAGGGCATTAGAGGCGTGCAAGATCGTAATAATCGGACTTTCAAAAAAGATCGCTAGCGATTTGGCGATGCCCAAAGCTGCCAAATTCACCCGTGTGTCGGGTAGGTGAGCGAGAGTGGTGGTCATCATTGGATCGCCGCAAGCCATTGCCACATCGCTGAGGGACAGCGGGATAAACTGCCGCCACAGATCTAAAAAAGTGATTTTAGACGGATTTTGAGAAGCGTTTAAGGTCATGGTCAGGCGGGTTGTTGCTGTCGCAGAAGGGTTGCAGGGACGGGTTGGAGGGCACGGATTGTAGCAGTAAGCACTGAGTCTGACAAAATCTCAATCCCTTGCTGGGTCAGCCATTGCGGATTGTAAACAGTTTCGAGATAGCGATCTCCCCGATCCGGGTTCAACAATACCATCCGCTGAGAACGGTTATAGTGGGTGCCATAGGCAAGGGCAGCGGCAACGATTGCGCCGGTGGAGGCCCCCAGCAGCAACCCCTCTCGACGCGCCAGAGCATGGCAAACGGAGAAGGCAAGGCGATCAGTTACCGAATAAGCCGCATCCAACACTGTCGCGTCAAAGTTGGGCGGTACAAAGGACAAACCCAATCCCGTCATTTTGTAGGGATGGGAGGGGGTGCCGAAGATGGCTGACCCTGCGACATCTACGCCGACAATTCGGGTTTGAGGATAGCGCTGTTTGAAAAATCGGCTGATTCCCCCCAGTTGTCCAGCAGTGCTGACCCCGATAACGATGACATCCGGTGCGCCGCCAAATGCTTGTTCGATTTCGCGGGCAGTGAATTGCTCATGGGCAGTCGGGTTTTCAGGATTGCAGTGCTGGCAGGGATACCACGCCCCCGGAATGCTCTGGGCAAGTTCTTGCGCTTTTTCCATTCTCGCAACTTGCATCGAACCATTGGCATCTGCCTTACTCAGGGGCACATCCACCATTTCTGCCCCATAGGCAGCCAGCATTCGCCGAAACGGAGGCGGAGTTTTGGCATCGACAACAATAATCACACGATAGCCCCGTGCTGCACCAAACATTGCCAGACCAATGCCGAAGTTACCAGAACTCGATTCAACTATCGTGCCACCAGGGGCGAGCAAGCCTGTACGTTCTGCGTGTTGAATCAGATACACGGCATTTTTCTCTTTAATACTGCCACCGGGGTTGCAGGATTCCAATTTGAGATAAAATTCGTGATCCTGACAAAGTTCGCTCAAGCGGTTGATCCGAACAATGGGGACAGTCCCAATCGCTTCCGTGATATCGCTAGACAGGAGCGATTTTGGAGTGTTTTTTAACACTTGGAGCATAGCTTTAGACCTTCAAAATCGACAATAGCCAGTCATCATGAGCGCTCCGGCCAGCTGGATAGTTCAGCCGTGGAACTCGGTAACATCTTTCGCTTAATGTCAATCTTTGCCGGCAAAAATGAAATTATGATGAAATTGTCGAACCAGATAGATTACTCGCTCTAAAAACTAAGCGTTGTCTGCAACACGCCAGTTCCTAACTGTCCGCTGATAGGTGGGCATTTGCGAATAGTTAACCCATCTACTGTGTTATCCAATTCTGTAATTGCATCAACAATCTGCTATAAATCTCGTTTAAAATTCTGAGGGTAGCGGGGATTTTTAGGCAAATCTCGAATGGCTTCTATAGCAATCCTATTTAAGCTGTGAGATATCTGATGTTCAGAGCCTCGACTTCTCTAAGCAGTTGGGTAACTCGTTTTCACGAATTATTAAGAACTGCTAGCGTAAAAATTGAATAGATTTTCAAGTTTTCAGTCCAATCATTTAACGGCATTCACTATAATTTTTCCAAATGCACTAAAGCATTATAATCTGGTATGCCGGCTTGGGGTGAGCGTTTGTTTTTATCTAACAAAACGTTACCTTCTGGCCAATGCACTTGTAAATTTCCGGGTAAAACCGGCGCTGTATGGATTCTTCCTTCAAATTTTCCAAAGTTATTATTTAAAACTACCGCATCCCCCTCTTTTAAGCCTAAATTTTCCGCATCTTCTTTGCAGATAAAAATTGCTTCTCGCAAAGCGCCGGTGATCGCATCTTTCTTTGCTTGAACCATACTGTTAAACTGCTTGCCGCGTCGGGTTGTCACGCGAAACATTCCTGGGGGCAATTCAGGCTTAACCGGCAAAGCTAAAGCGGCAAAATGAGCTTTTCCATTTGATGTAGAAAAGTTCCAATCTTGGCAGAGATGGGAACCGCCATACTGAAACTGATCACCGGCTTGCTTTAAATGTTGAATGCCATCGTAAAAGGGGACAACTTTGGCGATTTCTTCACGGATGTCTTGGGTGGTGTCAGAAGCCGCCGGCATTTGAAAATTCGGGTTAAAATGCAGTTTTTCTGCAATTTCGGGGCGCACTTTCCGGGCAATTTCCATCATAACTTCCCATTCGGGACGTGCTTCACCGATGCGTCGTCCGGGAATTTCTGGACTAAAGATAATCCGGCGTTCCGTACTCGTTGAAGTGACACCGCCGGGAATTTCATAACGTGTGGTTGTCGGTAATAAAACAACGGTATCAGCCGGCTCTAATAGCATTTGGCTGGAAAGTACAATATCCATGTGTACTCGCATCGGCACCCGATTTAAAGCTTCCTCCACATAATCGGGATCAGGCATGACTTCCAAGAAATTTCCGCCAACAGAAAACAGTACATTTAACTGTCCTTCATGGGCAGCTTCAATCATTTCTGAAGCAATTAATCCCGGAGTTGTCGGTACTTCAAAACCCCAAATTTTACTTAATTCTGAGGCATTTTCAGGAGTAATTGGTTTGCCGGCAGGAAAAGCAGTTGCATAAGCGCCCATTTCTGCTCCACCTTGAACCCCGGAATGTCCGCGAATGGGCATCAATCCGCACCCTTCCCGTCCGACAAACCCTTTTGTTAGCGCTAAATTGATAATCGCTTTCACATTATCTTCGCCGCACTCATGCTGGGTAATTCCCATACTCCAGACAAACACAGCTTTCTTTGCTTCTCCTACCATCTGAGCAAACGCATACATCTCATCGCGGGATGCACCGGCAGCTTTCTCTAATTCTTCCCAAGATTGGCTATCAAGTGCGGCTTTTAATTCCTCAAAGCCGACAGTAAAGTTTTGAATAAATGACTCATCCAGCCAATTATTCGCAACCAAATGCTTTAGTGTGCCGTTGAGAAAAGCAATATCTCCTCCGACATTTACTAAGAAAAATCGCTCAGCAAATTTCGTGCCAAATAACGCACTTTCTACAATAGAAGGCACCCAATACCGCTCCATTCCCGGTTCGCGGTAGCTATTAATCACCACAATTTTCGTGCCGGCTTTCTTTGCCCAGTGGAGATATTTAACTGTAACCGGCTGGTTATTCGCCACATTAGAACCGATGAAAACCAGTAAATCTGTCCCGATCCAATCTTTATAAGAACAAGTTGTGGCTGCGACTCCTAATGCTTCCTTAATGCCGGCAGTGCTGGGAGAATGACAAATCCGGGCGGCATTATCAATCGAGTTCGTTCCCATCGCCCGCACGGCTTTCTGAGCGGCATAATAAGTCTCATTGGGAATGCCCCGACTCGTCAGATAAAACCCCATCCTGTCCCGATCTTGCACCCTCTTGGCAGCGCGAATGCCCTCAGCAACCAAATCTAATGCTTCATCCCAACTAACTCGGCGGAACCCAGGCTCACCTTTTTTGCGTACCATTGGATAAGAAAGCCGGCCTAAATCGCGCAATTCCGCACTGCGTTTGCCTTTTAACGCAGAAACATCTTCTAGCAGCTTGCTATCAAGTGCCGGCATTGTATTCAACCTGAGCAACCGCAGCCGAACATTGCAAACGTGGATTCCATCAACCGTCCAATCTTTCATGCCGGTTGTCCCCAAGGCGCAACCGTCGCAAACGCCCTGATTGAGGATTCGCAGCGCATAGGGCAGTTCGTCTAAATTTTCCCCAATTGCCCGAAACACTTCCCAATAGTTATTCGGATATTGCTCACCAATCCCAAAAGGCTTCCAACTCGCCCAGTGTGCCGGTGTCCAGCCCTTTTCTGGTTTTTTTAACACTTGTTGTGCCTCCCCTAGGATGCGCTGCCTATAAAAATTATAGGGGCATAGGAGAGGGGGAGAGCGGGAACTTCGAGTGCCCCATCCCCAATCCCCATACCTTTAGGTTGGCGAAGCCTTGCCCCAATCCCCAAAGATTCAAGCTACGCTGTAAGTCGCAAGTCACATAGAAACGATGCGGAGAGGGAATTAGGGATGGCTACCCTGGAGTTAGTAAGTCAAGTTGTCGCGCTTGTCAACATAGAACGCAGTCGGGTTGGGTTACCCCCGCTGACTATCGATACCCAGCTTAATAGTGCCGCGCAAATTCATAGCACTGATATGGCTGTGAATGACTTTTTCGGTCAAATCGGCTCGAATGGCTCGAATGCGGCGAGTCGGATTAGAAATGCCGGGTACAACTTTACAACTCATGCACAAAACGTAGAAGCCGGCGAGGAAACAGCAGAGGAAGTTGTCGCTTCTTGGTTCAGCAGTGCGGAAGCGACGAACCTTTTTAGGGCGGATGTTACAAATATCGGCATTGGTTATTACTTTCTTGAAGATGATATCGGCAACTTCAACCAAAATCATTACTGGACTGCGGTGGTTGCCAAACGTTCTCCCGAAGGAGTCTTCATTCCGGGAACTGAGGGTGTTGATATTGTCGAAGGGGGAGAAGGCAGCAACTTGATCGCCGGGGGTACCAATAATGATTCCCTCTATGGAAATATTAGCGATGATGTGATTTTGGGTGGCGCGGGGAATGACTTTATCGATGGCGATCAAGGCAATGATACCCTCGGCGGCAATCCTGGCAACGATACTATTTTCGCCGGTCTGGGCAATGACTTCGTCCTGGGCGGTCAAAACAATGATATTTTGAACGGCGAGCGAGGCAATGACTCACTCTACGGCGATTTGGGCGACGATACGCTGTTTGGCAATTTAGACAGCGACTTCCTCGACGGGGACAGCGGAAATGACCGTTTGGAAGGGGATTTGGGTTTAGATACGCTGTTTGGGCGAGCCGGCAATGATGCCCTCTTTGGCGGTGTGGATTTAGATTACCTAGATGGGGGCGAAGGCGACGATTTACTAGAGGGCAACGAAGGGGCGGATACCCTGTTTGGCGGAATCGGTAATGATCGGATATTGGCCGGCATTGATAGCGATGTTGTCGTTGCCGGTGAGGGCAATGATAATGTCGATGGTAACACCGGCATCGATACACTCTTTGGCAATGCTGGCAGTGATACCCTCATTGGTGGCACCGAGGACGACTTGGTGTTTGGTGGCAGAGATGCCGATTTTCTCGGCGGCGGCGTCGGCAATGATATTCTCAACGGTAATATCGGGGACGATATCGTTTTAGTCGGAGCCGGCAACGACCTTGCCTTTGGAGGTCAAGATAATGATCGGGTTTATGGCGAATTCGGCGACGATACCCTCAACGGTGATCTTGGAAACGATACCATCATCGGAGCCTCAAATGCTGACCTCATCTATGGGGGCGATGGCAACGATGTCATTTATGGCGATTTCATCGATGATAGTTTGGTTGCCGGTCTCAGCTCAGATTCCGTAGTCGGCACCGAAGCCTCTGATACACTTTATGGCAACGCCGGTGATGATATCCTGGTCGGCGGCTCCGAGGGCGATCTGCTTTACGGCGGCCAAAATAACGATAGCCTGTCGGGCGGTGGTGGTAATGACACGTTATTTGGCAACTTGGGCAATGATACCCTCATCGGCGGCGACGGTAGCGACACGTTTGGCCTACAGCTAGGGGGTGTTGCTCGAATCAACGATCTGCTTCGCGGAAATGATTATTTATTCTTGAGTGACGGGTTGACGTTTGAAGATCTCGTTTTCCAACAAGGATCAGAAGCCAACACCTCAGAAATTTACGCTCAGTTTCCCGCTGAAGATACACTCAGAGGCGGCACTGGCCCGCTTGTCACAGGCTCCGACGGGAAATCTGCCCGCAATGTGCTGATCGGGGTCGTTGTGGGTGTTCAAGCTGAAAACTTCTCCAGCGATAACTTCATCACGACTTTTGCGAGTGACACACTAGCCGGCACCAGTCCCTAGCTCTAGGGCAGTTTAGCCCCTGCTTAGCGCGATCGCTTCTCCCGCAGCTGCCGCCGGCGATCGCGCCACTCGGCGGCTGTTAGATACAGCACTCCACCTGTCACAACGACCATCAGCCCGATGGCCATGAAAATCAGACCATAAAAAACCGTATTTTCCATAAAACCTCCGGCGGTTTTAGATTCTAAACTTTAAATTTTAGACTAATCCAAAATCCTATCTTGAAAATGAGGGGCAGGATCTTCGGGGCTAGGAAGAATAAAATCAGGGATCTCAAGCTCCCCTGGCTCCTCTCTTCCTCGACTAGCCCCTCTAAGCCTTGGCTGCTGGTTGAGTTACGCCCATGCGAATTTCAGAGCAGAAGGAGGCAAGGCTAAAGCCATCTGAGCGCTTAACGGTGCTGGTACGCAGTCGTAAGTTTGGACTCTCGAACCACAGGCGCTCCTCAACAGACATCGTGGGGCTTTCGGTAATCAGTGTCAGGGCATCGTCGTTGCCCAGGATATAACGACCCGTTACCGGCGAATCTTGGTTTGCTGTTTTTTGCAGGAGTTGGCCGGTTTTGGGGTTCTGTGGGTTGGCGATGGGAACTAAAACCGTTGAACCGGCTTGTTTGCGCTGATCGGCTCCCACTGTGCCATCCCACTTGACATGGAGACCTAATAATGCGGTGGAAGGCTCGATCCGATACTGTTCGCAAAGTTCGATCACTGCCGGATCGCTGGAAGCAAGAATTTCAATCCATAAGTCTGTCTTACCGGCTTCTAAATGCGGATTCGCCAGATAGTGGTTGCTGCGTTGGGAAAACCATTTGCCAGCACTCTGTTGGAAAAACTCGATAATATCCATGAATGAAGCAGTCCCGCGTCAATCGTTCTCAATACTATGTTAAGCCCAAGATGACGCCTGCCGATGATTGTTATGGTTGCGCCATTTGGGAGGATTGCCTTGGGCTGAACATCACTCACCAAGAGGTCAAGGGATCGCTTTACTCAATGGCTCAGTTGAGCTACCTAAAAAGCTAGCCGGTTTTAATAACTGGCATAACTTTCTTTTAAGGCAACTCAACTTCTGCCAAAAATTGCATTTCTATCTATTTCTAGAAGTTGAATATTATCAATGCAATTTCGGATTCTTCGGTGATTGATAGTAAACCTTAGAACCCTGATCCGGGACAAAATGACAAGCCCAGTAAGAGCGAACAAAGCTCTTCCAAATCGGCTCATTTGAGCAACGATAATAGTCGCCCAACACCGGCTTAACTGCCTCGGTTGCAGTTTTTAAGTGATAGTGTGGGATGTTCAAGAAAATATGATGGGCTACATGGGTGCCAATATCGTGATGGATCGGATTGATAAAGCCGTAGTCACGATCAATGGTAGACAAAGCCCCTTTCAGGAAGTACCAATCATCCCCGCGATACCAGGGAATATCTGATTCTGTGTGATGCAGGAAGGTTACTAAATCCAACCAAATCACAAACACTAGATAAGGAACCAGATAGTATTTCACCAGAAATAACCAGCCAAACTGATAGGTTAACCCACCCAGAAGGCCAACCATTAGTACCCAGAGTGCAGAACTGGTTAACACATCCCATTTTTCTGAGGGACGAAACAGGGGACTATTTGGCAGAAAGTGGGAACCCTGCCGATCCGGAGAGCGCATTACCAGATAAATGGGATAAGCGATCAAGGGTAGATAGAAGCGTAATAGCTTTTCATACCACGCCATCTGCTCGTACTTCGTCTGCGACACCGGATACCAGCTTTCATCGGTATCAAGGTTACCCGTGTTCGCGTGATGGGTTCTGTGACTGATGCGCCAACCGTGATAAGGGACGAGGATGGGGATGTGAGAAAGATGCCCAATTAGGCTATTTAGCCATTTCAATTTAGAAAAGGAACCATGACCACAGTCATGCCCCACCACAAACAATGACCAAAACATGGTTCCTTGCATCAACCAGAAGAGTGGGAAAAATAACCACGAATCTAGCCGATAGGCGAGCACATAGAGTCCAGCGATAATAGAAATATCCAGGAAGAAGTAGCTCAGAGACTTCCAAATAGAAGGTTCAAAACAGGAAGCCGGTATTGCCGCCTTCAAATCTTGGAGGGTAAAGGGTAACTCTGCGGTACGAGTGGATGAGGCTGTAAGCGTTGCCTCTGTGATCACAGTGTTTGCGTTTGCTTGCACGAAATTTCCGATTTAACGTGATTTGAAAACCGACATTTTGCCTTTAACGGCTTGCACTCAGCTATTTGAGGCTAGGATTTCTACTCTGCAAGGGTTATACGTGATAGAGCGCCACGGCCAGCTAAGGGGCTTGTTGAACGCCTGTTTGGGCAAAAGCGCTGCGATCTCCATTGCTTCATAAAAAATCTTATGGGCCAGTGAAAATGCAAGATGCAGGTTATAAACGGAATTCATTCTACCCCACTCCTGCACATTCTCGACTATCAGGCCGGCTCAAAAAATATTTGCGACCGATAGATTCACTGAATTCAACAACTCTTAACCCTACAAGGAAACAAGCTTTTTTGCAATGTCTTAGCTAGATAAACAAGTCGGATATAAGCACATTGGGGTAGCAGTTTATTGCGCCTTCTCCAATGTTTGCATCCGAATGCAACACCAGCAAGCGAGCGGGTTCTACTGACTTTTACGATATTGCTTTTGTCAACAATGCACGAGAGTTTTAGGATATAGCAATCCTAAACCATTCGCGAGATTTTCGGGGAGTGCGTTCGCGTAGCGTGCGGGCTGGGCCGCTCTCAATATGCCGGCACTCCAATTTTTACCATTCAAATTAGGATGGCTATAGCCCTGTTAAGGTACTCTCAACGATCTTTGCATTATTGACGACAAGTTGATTGAGCATTTGTTATTAATGACAGCATTAAACTGTCATTGATCACTTGGGTAGGCGGAGTGAAACGGAATACTGGAATTAATTCACAAAATAAGGTTGATATTTTCGGCTCTTACCTTTTTTTTCTGAAATTTAATTTCAGGGCGAATAATTCACACTAAAATAAAATCCTTCATCTTGGGCGTTATTGCCTTTGTCGTCTATTTTAACCAGGGGAATCGCATAATCTATCCGGATGTTTAATCCAGGCAGCAATTCCCACAAAACGCCTAAACCGGCCCCGGCTAAAAACCTTTGCTCCGGTAATAAGTTAGGATTTCCTCCACTATTTCGCACCATACCCAAATCAACAAAAGGTGCAATTTGCACGATAGCCGCACCGCTAGCAGAATCTCGTTGCAGCGCAATCCGATCTTCAATGGAAAATCTGAAGCCACTATCACCTGATCGGGCGTTTTGCCGGTAGCCTCGCAAGGATAAACCTCCACCAATCACAAACTGCTGTGAGGGCAATAAACTATCAGGAGCGAGCTGTAAGTCGGCTTGCACAATTAGTAAGTTATCATTGCCGAGACGCTGCACGCGCTGTACCTGTCCAGTCCAACTGATGAACCGACCATCGGGAACGGGGTCTTCATTAATTGTGGCGTCTAGTAAGCCGGTGCCAAAGTTAAATTGTGAACGCAATGCCCAAGCGCCCACTGTATCGCGACGCACATAATCTTGACCGAATTTAATGATGCTGGTGCGGCTGAGGCCCTTTTCATCTGGCCCAGATCCAAAAGGTGTTGGTTCGCCGGCAAGAAAGGTTTGGCTTTCCTGATAAGCAAACCCTAAAGACAAGGCAAATTCTTGACTCGGTGAGCGCAGGAGTGGCTGCCGGTAGCTCAGTTCATACAGCTCAGATTCTCCCTCAATACCAAATGCTTTAAAGGGTTCTTGAACAATTGCATTATTGTTAGGTGCAACCCTAACTTGTACCGTGCCATTCATGGCATTAACCGGCACACGATAGCTTAATTCATAAACATTAGAATCCCCGAAAGACTGATAGTAAGAGGCAAAAACTTCGTCTCCTATGCCGGTGAGGTTGCGATAAAGTACGCTTGCGCCGGCTCGTTCTGAACCAACACTGGGTGGGGAATAATTGTCGATTCCAAAGTTACTAGCCAAGGGATTTGCCTCAGTCACGCGCACTGTGAGAATACTCTGACCGATTTCCTCCCCTGCCCTCAGACTGGCTTCGATATTTTCAAATAATGGGTCTATCCGCAACAAGCGTAACTGATTTTCCAAGGCGGCGGTGGAAAGGGGTGTGCCGGCTCCCAATCGCAACCGGCTGCGGATATACTCTGGATTTAAACGGCGTGTTCCTTCGACTTCAATTTGTTCTAAACTGCCTTCAATTACCACAATTTGCACGATGCCGTTTTCAATCGTTTGGTCTGCTAAAACGGCTCTGGAGGTGATGTAGCCTCTATCAAGATATAATTGGGTAATGCCATCAGCAACTCTTCTCAATTCTTCAAGCGTTACTGTGCTGCCTTCAACCGGCGCTGTGATGGCTTTAATTTCCGCTTCACTAAAGAGGGTGCTGCCGGTTACTTCGATTTTCTGAACTGAAATTTTCTGCTCGGTTTCTCCCGGCGGGGTTTCTTGAGACGGTGCCGGCGTGGGTGGGGTTGGCAAAACCGGCTCTTGTTCTTCTGGTTGCGGTGCCTGCGGTTCTGGTTGAGTTTGTGGGATGCGATCGCGGTTCGGCTCGGGTTGCGGGTTCACCGGGGGGGCCGGTAGCGTTTGCGTTTGAGCCATCGGATTTTCGTACCAGGCACTTGCCGGTTCTGCGGCAGTTGCACCACTTGTAAAGATGCCAGCAATCACCACGGCACCTGGAATTGAAACCCCACACCAAAACATTCCAAGGCTTAAACGCCAGTGCATAAAATTATTCTCAAGCTTCAGTTTTTTGTTTGTCTGACATCTTGCATTCGAGGCACTGTAGCAGCTTTTTGGATAAAGCTCTCGGCTTCAGGCCGCACTTATCACACCCAGCTAACCCAAAATAATATGATTAAAAGAATAAATCATTTTTACCTGATTATTTTTTACTCTTTTGATCATTTGCCCAAGCTAAATAGCCTTTTTGTAAAAATGATACTATCTTGTCCGTCTTGTTGTCCACTCTATTTTAAATTTAATTTTTTGAAGCCTTGAAAACTATTAAATTTTGTAATTGACCTGAATCTCCTTAGTTTCTAATGAATGCGTTTGCTTTCCTGGCAATTAAAGGCAGGCGCTGTTTATCATAAAAATTATTTAGTCTCTTATTGCCTGATTTGTGCGTCAAACTTAATTTAGCGCTAGCTTCTGGAGAGCCAAGCCATGAACTCAGTCCCCACAATCTTACCCGTATACTCGGCAAAAAGCTAAAATTGAAGCATCTTGAGGTGGAACACTAACAGCAACGCTTCCCCGATGCTCGGCGAATTTCTGGCTCCGGAAGAAATTTTAACTTATTCTTGATAAATGTAACTGAAGATTTTATAAAAATTCCTACAGAATTATGACTATAGCTTGTCATAAAGCGCTCAACCATATTCTTAACTAAGGACTGAGGAAAAATTATGAAGCTTGATGATCGAGATCTATTCACTGGTGAGTTTTATCTAGAAGCCAAACTAGACGTAGCCGAAGCAATCATCAATGGCCAGTTTAAAGATGCGTTTGAATACACCCATAAAGTCGGCCAATATTCCGAACTCGCCTCGACTTCTTTCTTTGATTCAGCATTCGTTCCGGATATGGCCATAGAAGGCAATGAAGAACTTAACTTAACTTTGGAAAATTCTATAACGGGTGCAATAATCGGCACTCAAGACATGGCTGCTCTCAATGTTGAAAATTTTGAATTCTTCAACAATCTCATAAATTTTCAACCGAGTAATCAAAATGTAAAAGACTTAGAAACTGTATTTCTTGCAAACAGTTTAAGTGAATGGCCGACAGCCGGTTTAGGAACAGTTCAGGGAGGTGAAACAGCTGGCGAACTCATTCCAAATGTAGATCGAGATTTTCGGCGGGTGGGGTTTCGAGTGCTTGCAGATTCACCAGAAGCAAAGCAAACCTGGGTGATTATTCATGGATGGAATAACAGTTCTCTCACTGACAGTATTGACTCTTTAGCCAAATCAGTCGCCGCAGCAAGACCTGGAGATCGCGTTTTAGCGCTTGACTGGAGAGAAGTCTCTTATAATGCGCTACGTGAGGATCTCGGCCCGATTGGCAACGCCTATGCCTCTGCTGCCGGCGGCAATTTGAGAGCAGCTACATGGATTGGCGCTGTTGCAGAATTTGCTGTTAAGACGTTAGAAGAAGTTTGGGGAATTAATTCAGAAGAAGCACTCAGAAGTCTAAATTTAATCGGACATAGTTTGGGTTCATTAGTCAGTGCAGAAATTGGAAGAATTTATCGAGACGATACGAATAGAGCCGACACGAGATTAAATCTAACTAATCCTAATGCAGTTGGTGTTAGAACAATTACCGCCCTCGATCCGCCTTCAGAATTTAGAGGCAAGTACGATTTAGACAGTAGATTTGCTGGAGAAAACAGACCTGAAAGTTTTAGGGATGTTTCAGAATTTTCTAGAGCATTTGTTGGCTCTAATAGTTTAGCCGGCAATCAAGATTTTGCAGTAACAGCGGATGAATCTTTTCAAATCGATTTTGGCAATCGAGCTGAGCGGCTTACTGATATTGGTGATGAACACGGTTGGGTAATTGAAACATTTACCCATTTAACAAGTGAACCGGAAAAAATGGGTTCGCTGCTGGGGATGAGAGCTTATGAAAATATTGAGGACTTGGCGATTAAAGATTTTGGCGAACTGGAAATTCGTAGCAGGGAAGCAGGCCGGCATAAAGGAATCCTTGTTGTGCCTAATCCCAAATCAAACGAAACAATTGACAAACCAGATCCGGCTCAAATACCCGAATTATTAATTGCCCGCTCCGCATCAAATCAAGATAATGATATTGTGATTGGGAGTTTTACAAACGATAATATTAATGGGACTGATAACTTCAATTTTATATCTGGCGATATCCGCTACACCGGATCAGGTGATGATAAATTTTTTGGTGAATCTGGTAATGATCAGCTCAATGGTGATAGCGGCAATGACACATTAAGTGGAGGATCAGGAAGCGATCAGCTAGTCGGAGGTGGGGGCGTTTTTGATTTGGGAAATGACCTGCTTTATGGAGGAACCGGCAAAGATGAGCTAACAGGTGGTTCGGGCCGGGATACATTTATAATTGAGCGAGATGAACGCAAAGCCGGCAATCAAAATGAAGCCGATCTAATTACAGATTTTAAGGCCGGCACGGATATCATTGGTCTGATCGATCTATCCTTTGAACAGCTCAGCTTTCAACAATTCAATCGTGGGCTATTTGGGATTTCTCAAGATACTGCCGTCACTGCCGGTGGAGAATTTTTGGCGTTATTGAAAGATGTTCGCCCAGACCAAATTAACAATCCAGCTAACTTTATTCCTGCGGATATCGGAATTTTCGATATCGCCTAAAAAAAATAAGTAGAGACACAGCATGACCGCGTCCCCACCAAAGAGAATGAAGCTGTCAATTAACCGCTCAATCTCTAGCAAAACCTCAAGTGCCAATTAACACATCTGTGGTTTAAAAAGACTTTCGCCACAAGTCTTATCATCACTCAAACGTGAGATTTCAGAACTTTCAACCTTAGCAATTAATTTGTTATGGTTGATCCGTATCAATAAAGGGTGCGTTTGCCAGATCTCCCAACTCCACAGAAGTCAGCAACTCTTCCCAATTTTTTGTCACCGTTACATCGCCCGGTTCCAGCCGGCGTAACTCAGCGAGAGAGGAAACCGTATCGAACCATATTGCCTCTCTGGCATAAATACTCGGACGATCAACCGCTTTAGCGCTTTCTAATTCCTGCTGGAGTCGAGGGCTAAGCTCAGAACGTTTGATCCATCCGCCCCGGATAATCGTCGCCTCCGGTGCATTATTCTGACAGAGCAATGCAAAAGACCAATAGTAGTTTTTGCCAACTTCTAGGGGCGGTGCGTCTTCCGGCATACTGACGCTAATCACTCCAGGCTTTCCAGTGAGTGAAAAAGTCGTCTGATAAACTTCCTTTTCATTTTCATTGTTCGCATCTGTAAACTCCGACAGCTTAAACTCCATTGGGAGTGAGATGGTTGCCGGCACATACAAATAGAATTTAGGCGAAGCTGATGCAGTTAACCCAGCATTTGTTTGAGGGCTTAAAGCAGTGATGTGTTCAGAACCATTGGGACAGGGACCCCGCACGCCGCCGCCTTCTTGCCGGCCTCCTGGCAGTCCTGTACTGGGCGGGTTAAACGCATTCCAATTGCCCCCTACTCCTTGACCTTGACCATTTGCATCTGGCCGTGATATCTGTGCCTGCACCAGAGTTGGGAAGCTGGTGGTTGCAGCAAGTCCAAAGGACAGGGCTAACGACAATGGAAGCAAATAGAGAAGAGACTTCTTCCGAGCCATAATATACCAGTCTTCTGGTGAGTCGAGTAACTTTACAAGACGGCTACACAGGAGTTTGAGTTCCTACAAAGCCGTACAATCAATTTAGTCAATACTAACTCGCTTAAGACGGAGAAGCTATCAAGAGAAAAGTTCTCAGTTCTGAGTGGCGGAGTCCTGAGTCCTGAGTGATGAGTGCTGGGTTAGAGAGTAAAGAGAAGAGTTCTCTGTCCTGAGTGTTGAGTTAGAGAGGAAACAGATAAGTACTCAGTCTTGAGTGTTCGGTGCGAGAGTAAAGAGAAAAGTCCTCAGTCTTGAGTGCTGGGTGAGAGTAAATCGATATAGGCCGAGATTGCCATTTTTGCTGCGTCTTGAAGGATAAATTAAGTTGCCTTCCAAATTGGGGGACAGCTCACCAGACGTTTTTGCCGGCGCATCAAGAAGCAATTATTCAAAAATCGGTTACTTTGAACAGGTTCGTTACGATACTACTTATCATCTACCATAACTTACCCACCACATTTAAGATGGCTTCCCATTCCCCTGTTTCCCCCCCGACACAAAATCCCTGGTTACGCACGATTAGACCTCATGCAGCCTATGCGCTGCACGGTATGGCATTTGTTGAAGATGCACTGATAGCCATAGATTCAGCGCGCGGCCATTTGCTACAGATTGATTGCGCGACCGAAAACACCACCATTCTTAACCCCTATCAGGCGGCAGATTTCATCGATGCCACCGGCTTGGCGGTATGGGAGGATACCCTTTGGTTTACCCTTGACGAAAGTGTGTACTTCTGCAAGTTAGGTGAGTTTACACCGCAACATTTTGTCACCTTGCCTTACCTCGCTAATGGCGTGGCAGTGTGGGGTTCAACCATTTATGTTACCTGCCAAAAAGCCGGCTACATTCTGGTTTTTAATCGTAACACCGGCAAGCAAATTACCAAATTTGACGCCCCTGGTATTGGAGTCGAGAATATTACAGTGCGGGAAGAAGAACTTTGGCTGTGCGACACCAGCGAGCAAAGCGTATACTGCTTAGATCGGGGCACCGGCCAGGTTCGCTTTAGTGTGTTGACGCCCTTTGAATCTCCCACCGGCTTAGCATTTCATGTAAACCCCGAAACCGGCCAAGATATTCTTTATGTGGCCTACGCCGGCGAAGAAGCTTATATCCGGGACGATCCCAACTCACCTGATCCTCATCAGCTAACATTTCGAGACCGCACCTTCATTCATCCGCTTTTCGTTCACTACGACGAAGCCGGTCGTTACGCCCTCTCCAACGGCTATCTGATCGAGATGTCTTATGTAGAGGAAATGGCCCCCTTAGACGAGGTCAGTGTAGACAATTTAGAATGGCGCATCGCCCTGCCGTCTAACACGCACCGGCAAAAAGTTAGATCCATCGAAGCGGTTGGTTTCCCCTTCACCGAAGAAATTCAAGATGGCGAACGGGTTGCCGTGTTCAAATTTGACACCCTCAAACCCAACGAAGCCCGTATATTTGGTTGGAAAGCTTTGCTGGAAGTCCACAGCATTAAGTATCGCCTGACGCCCCGCGATGTTGAGAACGCGCCCGAAATGCCGCCAACCTATCCCGCGCTTTATCTGGTGGATAATGACAACTTGGCAATGGATACTGAAATGGTTCGCCTAGCTGCCGGTGAAGCAATTGGTACAGAAACCAATTTGCTGCGGAAAGTGCTAAGCATCCGGGATTACGTCTACGACAAGCTATCCTATGGCATTAAACCCCACATTGACACCCCCGATGTGGCCCTAGAACGTGGCGTTGGTTCCTGCGGGGAGTATGTGGGAATCTTACTCGCTCTGATGCGCCTGAATGGCATTGCTTGCCGGACGATTGGGCGCTACAAATGCCCAGCCTATCCTGACCGGCTATTAGTACCCCTGATGCCAGACTTTAATCATGTGTGGTTAGAGTTCTACGCACCCGGATTTGGCTGGTTGCCGATGGAATCCAATCCTGATGATATCCAAGAACAAGGCCCATACCCGATGCGATTTTTCATGGGGTTGGCTTGGTATCACATTGAAATTGGGAAAGGAATCCGCTTTGCCACGCTGACACGATATGGACAGCCGGTGGACAAAGAAAACGTTTCAATTGGCGATCTTGCCATCAATCACGTCCGGTTCAAAATCTTAGAAGAACTGGTGCCGGCAGGAAACTAAGTCAAGAAGTTGGAGAATGCCGGCAGCAAAAGCGTTTGTCCTGCCGGCAGCGCCGAATTGGCTAAAATCTTGATATTTCTGCCCTCGGTTTCTATCTTTCCATCAGCCACTGAGCAAGGCTTCCACAAACTCATAGCTGGAAAAGGGACGCAAGTCTTCAATGCCTTCACCGGCACCGATAAACCGAATGGGCAAACCAAGCTGTTTCACGACAGCCAGGGCAATGCCCCCTTTAGCACTTCCGTCCAGTTTTGTCAATACCACTCCACTCAACTGGGCGGCTTGTGCAAACACTTCGGCTTGCCGCAGACCGTTTTGGCCCAAAGTGGCATCCAAAACAAGTAGGGATTGAATATTGGCATTCGGGGCCTTTTTATCGATAATCCGCCGAATCTTACTGAGTTCCTCCATCAGGTTTTTCTTGTTCTGGAGGCGACCTGCCGTGTCAACCAGTAGCAGTTCCGTCCCCCGCGCTTGGGCTGCCGCAATCGCGTCAAACACGACGGCTGCCGGGTCAGTGTTTTGGCCTGGATTGGCAATCACCTCAACTTCACTGCGCTGGCCCCAAATCTTCACCTGTTGGACGGCTGCGGCGCGGAAGGTATCAGCGGCAGCAATCAAGCATTTATAACCAGATTTCTGGCCGATGTGGGCAATTTTGCCGATGGTCGTTGTTTTACCGGCACCATTAACGCCGGTGATTAACCAGATATTCAGCTGGTCTTTTTCCGGGGCAAAGGTGGGATTGTAAGACTTGCCGGTGGGCTGGTCTAGCATATCGCGCAAAATTGTTTTCAGATAGGCAATCGCCTCCTCTGGTTTCAGCGCTTCCTCCCGCAACTTTTTCTGGAGGGCGTTAATAATGTAATCGGTCGCCTCCACCCCAACGTCTGCTTGCAACAGCAGCGACTCAATCTCCATCACCCCAGCTTGGTTCAGCGGGCCTTGACCCACAATTGCCTTGAGCTGGTTAATTAGACTGCGACGGGTTTTATCTAAACTTTGCCGCAGTTTTTTGAGCCAAGTGATTTCTTCGATAGAAATATCTTCAGGACGTCGGCCTTGAGCGGCTAAAATTTCTGCTGACCAGAGGAACCCTTCGTCAAAGACAAAATCGGTAACCTCTTCAGTTTGGACAGCCGCCGGTTTGACAATTTCCGGTTCCGTTGAGTCAACCGCTGAGGCTTTGAGCCGTTCCAGTCGCGCTTGCCGGTCTGCTTCTGCTCTGGCCCACAATGGCAGCGCTGCTGGGGTTTCTTCAGTGCTGGGTGTTGAGTCCTCGGTGGTGAGTTCTTGATCAGTGCTGGGTGCCGGCTCAGTAGTGAGTTCTTCCTCAGTGCTGGGTGCCGGCTCAACTTGTTCAGTCACTTCGCCGGCTGCTGCACTTTCGGCAGCGGTTTCTGTGAGGACGGCTGGTTCCTGTACTGTCGGTTCCTCGGCTGCGATTTCAGGCGCTGCCGGGGGTTCTTCTGTAGCTAGTGCCGGCTCAGCAATAGGGACTGTTTCAGGTTCTACTGCCGGTTCAACCTGTTCCGCCACTTCGCCGGCTGCTGCGCTTTCGGCGGCTGTTTCTGTAAGGGTGGCTGGTTCCTCGACTGCCGGCAGTTCTGGTGACAAAATCGGCTGCGGTTCCTCGGTTTGGGTGCCGGCAACCGGGTTAATCTCCTCAGTCGGCGCAACTTTCTGTGCTGGATCTGCGGCTGCACCCGCTTCAGGGGTTGCCGTTTCCGCTTCTACTTCCTGTTGTTGCTTCTGAATATTTTTGTAAGCTGCCTTCGCCCAGTTGAGGTAATCCGCTGCCACCTCTGGTGATTGCTGCTCAGTTGAGGCGGATTCAGAAGCGGATTCAGCAGATTCTGTTTCAGGCTGAGGGGCAGCCGGTTGAGACTGCTCCTCTTCTTTTTCGTCAGATTTCTCACTAAACTGGCGGCGGAACCAATTAAACACCATTACCCTTTTCCAAAATGCTGCCGGCGATGTTGATTTTCAATTTTAGATTGTCGGCTGTCAGTTCGTTACCAGCTCAAGGGTGGGGGAAACCCGCCTCTAGCCACTAACGCTTGACCCTTACGGATTTCTCGTGACCCCTTTGGTTGCGTCAGACACCCGGCGCAACACACCATTGATAAATCGGTGTCCGTCGTCGCCGCTGTAGCGTTTGGCAATTTCCACTGCTTCGTTAATGGCGACTTTGTCAGGAACGCCCAGAAACTGCATTTCTACCACCGCGATCCGCAAGATATCTTGGTCAATGCGAGCCAAGCGATTCAACTGCCAATCTACCAACGCTTCTGAGAGGATGCCATCGATTTGCTGCCGGCGCTCGCTCAGCACGCTGAGAATCTCTAGGGTGTAGGCACGGACTTCTTTTTGGTTGGCTAGCTGGATAAATTCTGGAAGTTCCAACGCCATCCCCAGTCGGTTAATCGCTGTTTGGCCCAGTTCAACGGCTTCTTTAACCATCACTCTCGCACCTTCGACTTCGGTGGTGCGGGTCTCGCTGCTCAAAAGGCGATCACTGCTTCGTTTCAGTTCTGCTGCAGCGGTTTCAAGGACGTCATGAACTTCTGTCGTTAGGGTACGCACAGCTGCTAATACTACATCTTGTAACTGCTGCGCTGCTAATTTTTCCAGATTGGCGCTCAGCTGGCTCTGGCTTAGCAAAGCCAGTTCACGGGAGATTCTTCGAGCTTGCATGACGGCTAACCTTGACCTTTTTTCCTAATTTTTATATATCTTCTTCTGCCGGTATCGGCTGCCGTCGCCCCTCAAAGCGCAATGGTTCCAGTTTTCTGTCTGGGGCGTTCGCCAAAGAACAGGCAATGATTGAGGAGCTTGGACTGACAATTCCACCGGAAATTACCACTTTAAAAGCATCTTCTATGGACATCGAGAGGTTAATTGCTTCTTCTTCTGGGACAATTGCGTACCAGCCGGTGGTGGGGTTTGGCGTGGTTGGGATGAAAACGCTGAGCATGGAGCCGGACAAGTGAGACTGAATATCGCTGCTGAGCGTACCTGTGACAAACGCCAGCGCCCATATACCCTTGCGGGGGTACTCCACTAAGATCACACGGCGAAACTTGCTGTTAGAATCCTTTAGCAGCGTTTCTAGCAGCTGTTTGAGGGTTTTATAAACCGAGCCGGCGAGTGGGATGGCTTGCAGGAGGCGCTCACCGAAATCGAGCAGCCACCGCCCCACAAAGTTGCGAGCCATCAAGCCGATCAATAGAATACTCAGCAATGGTACAGCCAGTCCCACCACTAAATTCAGCACATTGACCAAGATGGGATGCAGACCATCAAAGGGATTAATCTGCTTGGGAATGCGGGTGAGAAAGTTGATCACCCAGTTAGCGATGGTAATTGTCAGCCAGATGGTCGTCGCTAGGGGAATCACCACCAGCAGACCGGCAATTAGATCATTCTTTAAGTCCTGCATGAAGCGCTGGGTCACAGATAGCCTACTCTCCTTGAACTGGCTGTGGAAATTATGGCACTCCCAACTAAGCGCTAGGAGTTGCTGGCGGCATGATCAATGAGATTTCCAACCCAACACCCCGGTGGGGCGAACTGCCAGCGATTCTGCCTTACCGGGCTTTACACGCACCTGTCTCGACTGAGCGGGAGTGGCTGGGAGCTCTACTCATTATTGTGTCAGATTTGTAAAGAAATATTTCAAATCTATTAAACCCTAAGTCGCATTGCTGCCTCTGGCTGAATCAGCCCAATCTTACATAAAAATAATAACTAACTCGCTCCAGTCCTGAGACGAGGGCGATCCCTTCTATGTTAGAGGTTTGCTTACTAAGGGAAATGAGCAGATGATGAGCTATTTGGATAGCTTAAAATAATTAGTATCAAATTTAACATTAATTTTGATACCGCCGATCTCGGTTAAGCTTGTGGCTCAGAGAGCGCTCTGGCCGAATCAGCGTTGGACTCTTCAGCAGATAGGGTTTTTGGGTCAAGTGTAGGAACCGGCAGATTCTCCATTTCCCACACTTTCAGCAAGATTAGGTATTCGTAAAAAGCTTGCAAGGTGCACCAGGCAAAGCCGGCCCTGCCATCTAGAAAACCACCCAGCAGGAAATACATATAGAAAAAGCGCAGCAAGGGTCTGAAGGGTAAGCGCAGGGACAAATCTTTGAGGGCGCGGCGTCTGGCGACTTCCGAGTGCCCCAGGACTAAATCCCGCAAACTAACGCTGCCTTTCTCTAGCTGGCGCAGGGTTTCAGCGGCTTCGTCGGTGGAATAGCGGTTATGTTTTTCAATCCACCGGCTCAAACCTTTACTGCAAGTGTAATGGGGGTAAGTTTCTGTGATAAAGCCAGTGGGTCCCTCGCAGACTTCTCTTTCGGTATGTCCGTAGTCGCTAAACCAGACTTTGTCTTTACGGAATAGCCGCATTTGGTAGCGTGGATACTGGGTGCTGCGCCGAATCCACCGATCCATGAAGATGACTTGCTCAGCCACGTAGTAACCGATGTATTCCTCTGTCTTCGTGGCTTCCAGGCATTCTTGAAATAGTGCCGGTGTCATTCGTTCATCGGCTTCAAGAATATAAACCCATTCATACTTTGTCGGAACGGATTGCAGCATCCAAGTCCGCTGCTTTCCGTGAGTTTCAAACGGGTGCTGCACCAAGCGCACAGGATAGCGGTGGACAATTTCTACGGTGCGATCCCGACTAAACGAATCAACCACGATAATATCATCCGACATTAGGGCTGATTCAATGCAAGCCCCAATATCAATTTCTTCGTTGTAGGTGAGGATATAAATAGAAAACATTTCTGGGAAGCGCGTGAGGAGCAAGGAAGGAATAATTAAACCTTAAAAATTAAAAATTAAAAAAGAAAAGTTATGTAATTAATTTTTAATTTTTAATTTTGGGGTTTTAATTGATTCCCTGAGAAAGCGAATGTCTAAACCAGCGATCTGAGGATTTATTAGCGAGGTACGTTTTTGCGTCGGCCTACTTTGACATAACCCAAGTTTTTTAATCCAGTCCAGCCAATTGCCATATAGCCAAAGGCCAAAAGCAAACTGCTAATGCCGGTTTGCAATCCAGATTTTAATGAAGTCAATTTCGTTTGTTCTTCAAGTTGCTGTCGGTTGCCTCGAATTCGGCTCAGCTCCCGATTGCTAAGGGTTTCAGCATTAAATTGCTGCTGAACAAACTGGTCAATTGCCTGGGGGTCTTGCTTAAATCTCTGAAGTAAATCTGCTTGCTCTTTGGGAACGCGACCGCTTTTAATCGCTTCATCAAGTTTCTGCGGGTCTTTGACGAGTTCGGCTAACTGGGTTTTGACGAGTGTTTGTTGCTTTTCAATTTCCTTTTGGATCTCGGCGTTACTGACTTGACTGGTTACTTGGAGTTCAGCTTGGTCTGCACGGGTCGTAATTTGACCGAGTTTTTCATTTCTGTCGAGACGAACATTGTTGAGATGCAGGGGAAATAGTAATAAGAAAAGCAGCCCCAACAAGCTAGAAAGCACTAAGCTCCAAAACTTTATGTCTAGAAAAGGTTTGCGGTTGGAAGGTGTTCCGCCGCCGGCGTTGCTCTCAATCCCATAGCCGGCGAAAATCAGGCCCAGACCTACCATCGGGAGAATTCCCCGCTCGACGATCTGGCTGGTGAAGGCCATCTGCCAAGGTCTGTCTAGGAAGTTGGGCGGAAACAGCACAATCGCACAGTCAAGCAGATAAGCCACTATTAAGATTGTGCCAACAATCGTGAGCATTCGAGCGGCTATAGAGGAAGGTTGACGGCTATCAATCATAGAATTCTCAGCTTTGTTGCTTGTTGTCTACTTCAAAGTTACCGGATTGCTATAAAAAAATTCCCTATGTCTCATAAAAATGAAACATCTAGTTGGGAAAACCGGCCAGAAAATGGGGGAGAGGGGGATAGGAAAGAGATTTTCTCTTCTTGATTGCTCCAGAAAAGCTTAGAAAAGTTTGTCAGGCAAAGATCGGCGGTGGATTGATCAACTTTTTTGCTGCCGGCGATACCAGCGTGCTAGGCGAGTGGGTGCTACGCCCAGGAAATAGCTCATAATCACCAGTTGGTTAATCAATGTCGTTTTCACGACCCCAAGTTTCTGCCACCGGCGTCCCGATGTCAGCACCGGCATCGCTACAATGTTAATCTTTCCCAGGCGTCGCAACCGGCGCATCATTTCAAAATCTTCCATAATCGCCATTTCTGGAAAGCCGCCGACGCGCTTAAACACTTGTGCCGGCATAAAAATCGCCTGATCGCCGTAGGGCATCCCAAACCAGCGTGAACGCCAATTCACGCCGGTTTCAATGAAGCGCAGCCCCCTGTGTTCGCCGTCTATTCGCAATTCAAAGGCACCGGCGATGACGTCTGAGTTGGAGAGTGTTTCTGTAATTACTTTGTCAAAGCCCTCCGGCAGTTGGGTGTCGCCGTGGAGAAATAGCAGAATGTCGCCGGTGGCGATGGCTGCACCGGCATTCATTTGAGCCGCACGACCGACTGGGGGGTAAATTACTTTTACACCCATCGATCTGGCCAAATCGTCTGTGCCATCCTCGCTGCCGCCGTCTGCGACAATAATTTCTACCTGGGCAGATAATTGAGCGGTTCTCAGGGTTTTCTCAAGGGTGCCGGTTTCATTTAATACCGGCACGATGATGGAAATTTTGGGTGTTAGCTGCTTGAAGTTGGCAAATCGTTCGTCTAAAAGCGCTAAATCTTCTGGTCTATCTATGTCGGCTCGCTGGGGCAAAAGGCTGTAGGATAACTGCAATTGATTGGCAATTGTCAAGGTTTGTTGCAAAACGCTGCTGGTGCCCCAAGTGATACCGGCAAACAAATCTGGGATAAACCTGCTCAGCCCGATTAAATAATAGCCTCCATCTTCTGCAGGGCCAAGAACTAAGTCGTGCCGGTGTAGTTCGTCAAAAGCAGTAGCAAGTAGGGGCGGATCGATGCTGGGGCAATCTGTGCCGATGATCACGACTCGCTGGCTGCCGGTGGTAAATGCTTCTTGAAATGCTCTTGCCATGCGTTCACCGAGATCGCCTTCTCCTTGTGTTTGGTAGATAATTTCTGTGCCTAACCACGTTTGCATTTGGGCTGGGGTGCTGCCGGTAAACCGGATTTCTGTGGTGAGTGAGCGGTTATTTGCGAGTTGTTTGACTTGCGCTAAGGTGTGTTCGGCAAGGTGCCGGTGTAGTTCGGCTGCTCTTTCTGATCCGAGGGCAGGGATGAGTCGGGTTTTGGTTTTTCCGGGTTCTGGATACCGGGTAAAGATGATTTGGTGTTCGCTACTGTTTTGTGTTGAGTTCACGGTTCGTTCTTGACATGATTGTTTGGGGATTTTAGGGAATTTTTTGGGTTTACTTTATTAGGTTCCTGGAAAATTTAGATTTTTTTAACCGCAGATGATAGCGCAGCGTGTCGGCAGGCATATACAGATGCTGTCTCTTCTTCTACTTTTAATACTTAGTCATTGGGTTGTTTTTTTTAATTGTGATTGAGTTTTTTCATTTATTTGATTAAAAATGATGTATTTTTTAAGGCTTTTATGCTATTATCTATAATAGAAATCTGTGCCAAAATTTCACAAGCGTCACTATTTTAGTATGTAAATAATACGATGTCAACGTCTACTTTTATTAAATAAAAGGTAATTTTTTTTGTATCAGCATACCTAGAGCATCGGCATGGCAGATAATTAACTAACTCTATTTTGATTTTTACCCTTGACGTCTGATTTAGAGTCGGCAAAAATTATAAAATCTCATGAAAATAGCGACGATTGCCTCTATTATTTATCCATTGCTCCTGATGGCAAGTACACGGCCAGTAAATGAACCGAATCACCGGCAAACGGCAAAAACATTTGAGATTCAGCAGCGTTTTGTCCCAGCAGTACGGGAGCTATTTACCCAAATGTTACAGGAAAATCAAATAATTAGTAATCTTGCCGGCCCGCGTAGTCGTGTCAGTCTTAATAATAGCTGGAAATTTCTGCGAGAGGAGGTGAAGGGCGCTGAACTTCCCCGTTATAATGACACTCGTTGGTCAGTTGTGAATTTGCCTCATACCTGGAATGCTGAAGATGCGTTTGATGAGGTTCCCGGTTACTATCGGGGTGCCGGCTGGTATCGCAAAACTTTGGAAATTGACAGTAAATTAAAAGGAAAAAATCTTTTCCTTTATTTTGAAGCTGTTAATCAATTTGCTGATGTCTTTGTGAATGGAAAACTGGCTTGCCATCATGAAGGCGGTTATTCAGCCTTTGCTTGTGACATCACCGATTTGGTAAACTTTGGTGCGGGTGCCGGCGGCAATACCATTGCCATTAAAGCAGATAACAGTTTCAACGAAAATATTGCCCCACTTTCAGCAGATTTTACATTTTATGGCGGCATCTATCGAGATGTGTGGCTGATCGCAACTGATCCGGTGCATATCAATGTTTTAGACTTTGCTTCGCCGGGAATTTATATAGATACACCTACGGTTTCTGAGGAACGTGCAACGGTACGAATTCGGGGAACGGTTGTTAATAGTACCTTAGAAAACAAACAGGTGCAGGTCAAAAATACGATAACAGATGCCAAAGGTGCAACAGTTGCTTCTTTGGAGTCTTCTGTTAACGTGCCGGCAAATGGCAAAACATCGTTTGAACAGCTTAGCGAATCGATTAATAATCCGCAACTTTGGTCAACAGATAATCCCTATCTTTACACAGTCGCTACGAATATCTATGACGGTGATAGCCTGGTAGACATCGTTGAAAATCCTCTTGGCTTCCGCTGGTTTTCCTTTGACGCAGAAAAGGGATTTTTTCTCAACGGCAAACCCTTAAAATTGCAAGGAACCAACCGGCATCAAGATTACAAAGGCATGGGAAATGCCGTCAGTAATGAAATTCACCGCAGCGATCTCCAAATGATCAAAGATATGGGGGCAAATTTCCTGCGGTTAGCTCATTATCCCCAAGATCCCGTAGTCTTGCAAGTCGCAGATCAGCTTGGTTTAATTATATGGGAAGAAATTCCCCTTGTTAACTATATTACTCCCTCTAAAGCATTTACCGAAACAAGCAAAGTCATGCTGACTGAAATGATTCGTCAGCATTATAATCATCCTTCGGTGCTGATGTGGGGTTATATGAATGAAATTTTCCTAAAAGGGCCAGAAAAAACGCCAGAATACCTGCAAAAAACACTAGAATTAGCTCAAACTTTAGAAAAATTGCTACGGCAAGAAGATGCGACAAGAACGAGTGTGATGGCAATGCACCGCATCCCACTTTATAATGAAGCGGGTGTTGCAGATGTGCCGCAAGTGGTTGGTTGGAATATCTATGCTGGCTGGTATAGTGGCGTATTTACAGACTTTGGAAAGTTTCTAGATGATCAGCATGAAAAATTTCCCAACCGGCCTATAATTGTGAGTGAGTACGGTGCCGATAGTGACTCAAGATTGCATTCATTAAATCCCCAGCGCAAAGATTTTACAGCAGAATACCAACGAAGGCTACACGAAAGTTATTTAGAGCAAATAGAAGCGCGATCTTTCGTCGCCGGCAGCTCTCTATGGAATCAATTTGATTTCGGTGTTGAAGCTCGCGGTGGTTCTATTCCTCATCTTAACCAAAAAGGCATCCAAACCTTTGATCGGCAGCCTAAAGATATCTACTTTTTTTATAAAGCAAAATTCTCTAAGGAACCAGTCATTTATATCGCAACTCGTGAATGGTTGCAACGTTCAGGAAGCGCACAAACACCCGAAAAAACAAACACGCAAGAATCTCCTAATTCCCAAATGCCGGCAAAAAGTTCACTTTCTACAGTCCAGCCGATGGAAGTTTACTCAAACTACCCAAAAGTCGAACTATTTGTCAACAATCAATCTTTAGGAATTAAGAAAATAGACGATAGTCGGCAGGCAACTTGGGATGTGCCTTTCCGTAATGGCATCAATATTATTAAGGCGTGTGGATTGAAAAATCATTCTTTTTCTAAAGAAGTAAATTGCGACCGCGTTGAGATAAACTTCACTAAGCAACCCTTAAATCTTGCTGATGCATCGCTTCCATTTAAAGAACTAGCCGTGAATGCCGGCTCAGATGCTCAATTTATTGATGACAATGGCATAATTTGGGAGCCAGATCAAGAATATCAACCAGGAAGTTGGGGATATATTGCCGGTGAGAAAACACCGCCGGCAGAAGTAGAAAATATTCGAGGAACAACCGCAGATCCGCTTTATCAAATGATGCGAACCGGCACTCATCGTTATCGATTCGATGTGCCAGATGGAGAATATGAAATTGAATTACTTTTTACAGAACGGTTGTTAAAAGAACCGAATCAGCGCGTATTTAATGTTAAAATAAATGATCAGTCGGTTATAGATAATTTAGACTTAGTCAAACAATACGGGATGTTTCAGGCAGTTAATCAAGCATTTCAAATAAAAGCTGCTGAGGGAAAAGGAATTGAAGTGCAATTAATATCAGAGATAGGTGAGCCAGTTGTGAGTGGAATTCGGGTTCTTCGGCTGCGTTAATCAATCATTAATTTTCGATGTTTATTTTGATTAAGTTATGGGAAAAGTTCACACTGGAATCGGTTGAAAAATTGCAAAGTTTTCGATTAGCTGGCACCCAGGTAGTGAGAGGAAAATGGAGAGAAATCCCCATTCCCTCTGCTCCCGTTCTATATCAAAATGCCAGTTGGATGAAGATGATAAACAACAACCGGTTCATCAATTCCTTTCAACTGTAGCTGAGACGGTTGCCCAAGGTAATCTTTAACCAGCGCGGCGGCATTCGGATCTTCTAAAAAGGTGCCGGTGACGGCGATATCATTGCCGTGGCTAGTAGCTTGCACACGCGCTGCAGTGTTGACAGTGGTACCAAAATAGTCAGGACGACCATTAAGATTAACACTAATACACGGGCCGACTTCTATGCCAATTTTGAGAATTAACTCGTCTTCTGGTGGCAGTTGTAACTGCTGGTTTAACTGGGCGAGTTGCTGATGCATAATGATCCCAGCCTGTAAAGCGTCTGTCGGCTCCGTAAAGGCTGCCATAATAGCATCACCAATGGTCTTAACCACCACTCCATTACACTCATCTACCACGGTAAATAAGTGATCAAAATGGTGCCGTACCAAACTGTAAGCCCCTGTATCTCCGCGTCGGGAATAAAGTGCAGTAGAGCCGGCAAGATCGGTAAATAAAATCGCCACCCGCCGCACAATTAAACTCTCATTCGGTGGAATTGTTTCGCGGGGAAATAGGTTGCGAAAAGTTTGTAAAGTTAACAGTCGGTGGCCAGAAACTACACCATACTGAGCATCAATTTTTTCTCTAAACTCTGAATCATCTGCCGATAAATCGAGTTGACGCAGGCGATCATCTATGCTGAAAGTCACTCGCACAGCTCGATCTGCATCCGTCAGCGCCGATTGACGACAGCCAGGACAAGTGTAATGAGTGTGTAATTCACTCAACCCTTTAATATTGAAATCAACGCCTCCACAGCGATCGCATCGAATATCCCAATTCAGCGCAACAATGCCTTCCTTAAGCGCAAATACTAAAAGTCGTAGTGTTTGTTGCTCGCTCAACTGCAACCGATCAGCAATCCGGCGAGGATTAGCGTGATACAATTCTCGGCTGTCCTTCGCCTGTAAAAAAGTTTTTAGCCGGCCTAACACCTCTGGAGTGATGCCATAAGCCGCTAAGGCATCAGCGGCTTGTGAGAGATTCCGAACCGACTGCCTGCCCCAATTACCCAGCTTTGCAAACGAATGCCGGCGTTGTTGAAAAAAGTTCAGCATGGTCAGGTCTATCTCCTACCTTGCATTTTGCAGGTTCTATCTGGGACTCGACTTTTTTGGTCAAATGCAACCCGCTTTAGCACACTTTAACAAATCCCACGAGGAGAAGTCGGCTTTAATTCGGTTACTTGTTCTCAGTGCCGGCAATTCATTAAACTTCTGAAAAGCATTAATAAAGTGTTTCCTTTCCACATTTCTTTCATACAGTTTAATTTTTTAATAGCTCTCAAAACTTAAAAAATTATTAACCTGTCTAAAAAAATATTTATAGCAATCTCACCGATGTTCAATCACAGCTTTCAAATTCTAATCACTCATTCACAATCGCCCTTCAGACTATTGACACCTAGCAATCACCCCTTCCAAAAGGATTTCGGAGAACGCAACTGTCCCTCAAGCCTTTCTAACTTCCCGCAGTATTTCATCCAAATAAGAATAGTATCGCCCTCCAGACTATTGACACTCAGCAGATCAGCTCTTTTGGAGGGGGTTTGGGGGGCTTCCCCCCAAGGTCTTTCTGACTTTCCCTAATATTTCATCCAACTAAAAACCGCTACAAATATAAAAAAATCCCCCAAACTAAAGCGGGGGATTTTTTTGGAACTCAAGACAAAGATTGCAAGAAAATCAAGCGATTCACTTAAACTCCCACAAGCATCTGGTTCCTTCCGAGGAGACTGATTGCCCTTTTGATGTGAGTGACAGCCTGCTGAGAATAGCTCTAAAATCAAGCCAACAATTACTGTTCGCTTTCAATGTAGATAAACAGCAGACCCATCACTACAGCAGGCAACAGCCAGGTAACCACAGGAATCAGAATCCAGGGCAGGTACGAAGCTGCGTATGCACCTGTCATATTAAATTCTCCTATCTAAAGTTACAGGGTTTCCGAGAGGAATCTTACTGTACCTTGTACCTAAGATTCTTCCCTCTCAAGATTCTTAACAAAAAAGGATCTGAATGCATGACATTCCGATCCCAATTTGTCAAATAATAGCCGCCTATTGAAAGGCTGGCCATCAAAGAGCCAGAAAGCGACTCACAAATGAGATTGACTGCCGGCAAAAGTTGGAACCGGCCTCCATCAATATGAAGTTGGCCCATCCAACGAAAACAAGGTCTAGGTATTGACCAAGCCTCGGAAAATCGCATCCACACCAGAGAAATTCTCTAGGAGGAAGTAGGCAACGAACGCGCCACCCACAGCACCCAAGAAGAAGCCGGCAGTAAGCTGGCTCCAGCCTTCTGCAGTTTTCAAAGGATTAGGAGCTTGAGGATTTTCGCCCGGATAGCCACTGTCCTGTTGGAAAGAAACGATGCCATAGAGGGACATTCCAGCAGTCGCGATTAAAATCAAACTCAGGGTTGAAATTAATCCGCCTAGATTGGCTGCCTCTTTGTAATCGCGCAATGGCCCAAATACAACCCACGGCCCTACTAGGAAATAACCGTGAGCCAGCCCAATCTCCAGACCCCGTTGGATCGCAGAAATACCTTTACGGTAGGCTGGTAAATTACCAATGAAAGCTTTACTGAAAGCAGAAGAGTTGATGGGAGTTTCGAGATTACCAACAAATGGGTCGCCATTAAACGGCTTGACCACTTCCATATCTCTAGGATCTGCCATGCTTAATTTTTCCTCCCTTTCTGAGAATCGGTAGAAGAACTTAAGCTCATATTCTAAGCAAGGAGGGGTTGCCTAATCGCAGAATTGGTTGTGAGCTTTAGAAAAGTTCATTAAACCGGCTGAAGAAACTCGATTTTGTTACAAATTATAACTTTCAGTTGATTTTTCAATTTTTCAGCCAACGTTTTCTCGGATAAAATCCGCACTTAACCGAGCGCTACCTCAAATTTTCGTGAAATAATCCATTAATTTTTGTTAAACAGGCCGATGGGATTTGTTTGACTCCAAGCCCAAACGAGGACAGCGCGAACGTCCTGATTGTGGCCATTTTGACTGGCAAAGGTAAGGGTGTGTGTGATGGAGTCAACCCCCATGAGCGATCCCTGTCTGCTGGCTATTGGGCTGTTAACCAAAAAACAAATGTTAGACTGCGCCCCACCGGCACTCCCCCGGACGCAGCTAGCAAGCCCATTTAAACTGTCGGACACCCTTGAGGGTGTAAAAGCAACAAAAACAGTCCCAACCGTTGAAATCAGCCCCCTGGAATTCAGCAAACCCGCCTTAAGTCTGCCGGCATTAGGGCTGCCGCCTTTGCCCCCAGCTACGGCCTTTTTACCCGAAGACTCGGCCTTTCAGAAACCCCCCACAGTGCTATCTGAGACGGCCATCCCCTTATCTCAGTTTGCCAGCGTCACTCCAGAAGCCCCCCCTGATTTGATGGCATTCTCTAGCAGCCGCAACCAGAGACCTGTATCCGGTCCTCAACTTTATCGCCAAAGGTTAGCAGCGCTTAACTACGGCCAGACTTACACACGGCTGCCAAGTGATAGCTTTAGGTCATCCTGGGCAAATGCCAGTGAGCAACCCACTTATCAAGATTGGATACGTCTTTTAGCAAAAGAAGCCAATGCCCTGGCAAAAGGACAAGGTGGCAATTCTCTAGCCGTCTTAGTGGGAGATTCACTGAGTATGTGGTTTCCCCCAGAAGGACTGCCAGCCGGTCGATTGTGGCTCAATCAAGGCATCTCTGGAGATACCGCCGGCGGCATTTTAAATCGGCTAGACACCCTCTCCCAAATCAGAGCCGGCAGCATTTACATCATGGCCGGCATCAACGACTTGCGCCGGGGAGAAAGCGATGAAGATCTACTCTGGAATTCCCGCCAGATTGTGCGTCGCCTGCGGCAGGAGCACCCCCAAGCGCAAGTCATCCTGCAATCCCTTCTTCCCACTCGGCTTGCAGCGATTCCCAGCAGCCGGATTCGTAAACTTAACGAGCAGTTAGCAGAGATTGCCCAACAAGAGGGTGCAAGGTACTTGGACATCTACACTTTCTTTACCGATGAGGGGGGAAATCTCCGCCGGGAATTAACCACAGACGGCTTGCATCTAAATCCACGTGGGTATGGAGTTTGGCGCTGGGCGCTGCAAAAAGCTGAATCGTGGATTGCACTAAATCGATTGCCCTGAGACAAAACTGCCGGCAGAGATTGCTAATCCAGTGTTCAAAACGCTTGAAGTGCCGGCGCACAATCGCTATTCTGAGTTGATAAGCACTCTTCTTGGCTGGATAAATTGCAGTAATATTAAAACCGAGAAGGGTTTATGCAAACTTATGGCAACAAAATTTCCAAAATTTAGCCAAGACCTGGCGCAAGACCCAACAACACGCAGGCTATGGTACGGAATCGCCACAGCCCACGACTTTGAAAGCCACGACGGCATGACAGAGGAGAATCTTTACCAAAAGATATTCGCCTCACACTTCGGTCACCTGGCAATCATCTTCCTGTGGACTTCAAGTCTGCTATTCCACGTAGCATGGCAAGGCAACTTTCCCCAGTGGATAAAAGACCCCCTAAACGTGCGGCCAATCGCCCACGCAATCTGGGACCCACAATTCGGAGCACCGGCAGTCGAAGCATTCACCCAAGCCGGGGCATCAAACCCAGTGAACATCGCCTATAGCGGCGTATACCACTGGTGGTACACAATCGGGATGCGCACCAACAACGACCTGTATCAAGGGGCAGTATTCCTACTGCTGCTGTCAGCCGTATTCCTGTTCGCAGGCTGGCTGCACCTGCAACCCAAATACAGACCATCCCTAGCCTGGTTCAAAAACGCAGAATCGCGACTGAACCACCACCTAGCCGGATTGTTTGGCGTCTCATCCCTAGCCTGGACAGGACACCTCGTCCACGTCGCCATCCCCGAAGCTCGGGGACAGCACGTAGGCTGGGACAACTTCCTGACCACCCTGCCCCACCCAGCAGGACTCGGGCCATTCTTTAGCGGCAACTGGGGCGTATACGCCCAAAACCCAGACACAGCAGGACACCTATTCGGAACCTCCCAAGGAGCCGGCAGCGCCATCCTGACATTCCTGGGCGGATTCCACCCGCAAACACAATCCCTGTGGCTGACCGACATCGCCCATCACCACCTGGCGATCGCAGTGATATTCATCATTGCCGGTCATATGTACCGCACCAACTTTGGGATTGGCCACAGCATCCGTGACATCCTCAACACCCACCGGCCCCCAGAAGGCACCCCCTTCGGTGGACGGTTAGGAGACGGGCACAAAGGGCTGTACGACACCTACAACGAATCGTTGCACTTCCAGTTAGGCATCCACCTCGGAGCCTTAGGCGTCGTCACCTCCTTAGTTGCGCAGCACATGTACAGTCTGCCGCCCTACGCATTCATGGGCCAAGACTTCACCACCCAAGCCGCCCTGTACACCCACCACCAGTACATCGCCGGCTTCCTGATGCTAGGAGCCTTCGCCCACGGCGGAATCTTCTGGGTGCGGGACTACGACCCAGCAGCCAACAAAAACAACGTCCTCGACCGCGTCCTGCGGCACAAAGAAGCGATCATCTCCCACCTATCCTGGGTCTCGCTATTCCTGGGCTTCCATACCCTAGGCTTATACGTCCATAACGACGTTGTTGTTGCCTTCGGCACCCCAGAAAAGCAAATCCTGATAGAGCCGGTGTTCGCCCAATGGGTACAAGCAGCCCAAGGCAAAGCCCTCTACGGCTTCGACGTGCTGCTCTCCAACCCAGACAGCCTCGCCACCACCGCTTGGCCCAACTACGGCAACGTGTGGTTACCCGGCTGGCTGGATGCGATTAACAGTGGCACCAACTCCCTGTTCCTCACGATTGGCCCTGGAGACTTCCTCGTCCACCACGCCTTCGCCCTCGGTTTGCACACCACGACCTTGATTCTCGTCAAGGGCGCATTGGATGCACGAGGCACCAAGCTGATGCCGGACAAAAAAGACTTCGGCTACGCCTTCCCTTGCGACGGACCCGGACGCGGCGGCACCTGCGACACCTCAGCCTGGGACGCTTTCTTCCTGGCAACGTTCTGGATGCTCAATACCATTGGCTGGGTAACTTTTTACTTCCACTGGAAGCATCTAGGAATCTGGCAAGGAAATGTGGCTCAGTTTAACGAGTCCTCAACGTACCTGATGGGTTGGCTGCGTGACTATCTGTGGCTGTATTCAGCTCAGACGATCAACGGCTACACCCCTTATGGGATGAATAATCTGTCGGTCTGGTCTTGGATGTTCCTGTTCGGCCACTTAGTGTGGGCGACCGGCTTTATGTTCTTGATTAGCTGGCGCGGTTATTGGCAAGAGTTGATTGAAACCCTGGTGTGGGCACATGAACGCACACCGTTGGCGAACTTGGTTCGCTGGAAGGATAAGCCGGTGGCTATGAGTATCATTCAAGGTCGTCTGGTCGGCTTGGCTCACTTTACAGTGGGTTATGTCCTGACGTATGCGGCGTTCTTGATTGCTTCGACTGCTGGTAAGTTCGGTTGATTTTCAACTTAAACTTTTAGCTTGTTGCTGATCAATCCCCCGCCACCCGGTGGGGGTTTTTTTCGGCTACAGAGAATGTAACCGGCTTGTCTATGGCTTGCCACACTTGTTAATACGAAAAGCCAGCGTTTTGCCTCAGCAACGCACAAGCACTTATTTTTTTAAAACGGCCTCAAGAATAAATAAGCTAATCTTGAATAAGGCAAAAAAAGGAGGGAACCGTTGGTACTGTTAAATTTCTGTGACCCTGAAGAAAGACCTTGGCCGAATCCGCGTTTAAAAACTGCTAGCATCATTGGCCATACCACCACGACAAGCGTCCGCCTCTGGCTGCGAGTGCAACAGCCTGGGGATTATTGCTTAGTAGTAGCTAAAAATCCTATTCCAACAGATGGAATCCCACACATTCAGCGTGAGGGGAAAACAGAGAAATTCGCATTAATGAGCGAGAATAAAATAAAAGAATTTGACACACAATTAATTTATCCACTCAATTTTGTTTATAACAATGATTTGACAAATGTGGTAGATATTAAAGATTTAAAACCAGAATTTCGATATTTTTATATTTTATTTCAACCGAACAAGAACCAGCCTTGGATATTAGGGCATGAAGAACCGCTTTCTTTTCGGACATTTCCAGAAAATCCTACAGAAGTGAATTTTGGACTGTACAGTTGCCACCAGCCTTATAATGGGCAAACTACAGTCAGCTTAAAAATGTGGGATAAATTTTATCAAGAATTGTTGGACGCTAATGCCCAGTTTGTCCTCGCCGGCGGCGATCAGGTGTATGTAGATGGAAGTAAAGAATTAAGTATTTGGAAGTGGCTCAAAAATGTCAAAAAGCACAAGCCTTCCCGGAATGACATGGTTTCTTGGTATCGGGACATTTACCAAGGTTATTGGGGTTTACCTGAAGTGCGCCGGATTTTTCAAAATTTTACCACTTACATGATTTGGGACGATCATGAAATTGTCGATGGTTGGGGTTCTTACACGCCAGAAGAACTGGCTGCCAAGCTAGATGTTTCTTGGGAATTGAGAAACTTTAAAGAAAATATAAACTTGGCTCATGAAATGTTCTCGGCTGCCAAGCAAGTTTATCGGGAATATGAACATTCTCACAACCCACATACAGACCCTAATGTGGATCAATTTGATTATGAATTTAGTTGTGGAATTTCCCATTTTTATGTGCTGGATATGCGAGGGCACCACGATTTTAACCGGCAGAAATTGCGATTGCTGGGGGCTGAACAATGGCAGCGCTTTGAAACTTGGTTAAACGCTCAGTATGATTCGAGTGCACGAGTTTTGTTTATTCTATCGCCAGTGCCGTTAGCTCACTTCAAAAGCTTTGTTGTCAATACCTTCGATCTTCCTTATTTTAAATACACCGACGATTTCCGAGATCACTGGGATCACGACTCCAACTGGTCAGAACGCAATCAATTACTCGAAAAAGTCTTTCAGTTTTCGCAAGAAACAAAGCGACCTGTCGTTTTTCTCAGTGGCGATGTTCACATGGGCGCAGTTTTTAAAATTTCCCATCAAAAATTCCCTTCAGCTAGAGTGTTTCAGCTTACATCTAGTGGCATTGCTTATGCTTCGATGAGGGAATTTGGTCGTCACCTTTTAGAAAAGTTGGTTCAAAAAAAAGGCGACCTTGGCGATCACCGAGAAAACATTCCCTACCAGGTAGAAAATTTATATATTTGCCGGCATAATAATTTTGGCATTGTTCGCGTCAAAGAAATGAATAATGGAGAATTATCCATTATTTACGAGCTATTTTATAGCAGCAAGCAAGCAGAGGGAATCATACAAATGCAACGAATTGAGCTAAATCAAATTTCTTAAACCGGCAGCTTTTCCCATTCTTCAATAAAAGCAAAGCAGCCAAGGTCAGGTTTCTTAAAACAAACCTCGCTTCCCATTTGGCCTGACTGTCATCCAATTCGTCTTTGCCATCGCTAACTGCTCATCACTCACTCTAGCACCCGTAAGATTTGCCCCACATAGATTTGCCCCTCGCAAATTTGCGTGGGTAAGATAAGCCTCACTCAGATCCGCACCTCTAAGATCCGCCCCTTCCAAATTGGCGTAGCTCATATAAGCTTTCGTCAAATTAGCATCGCGCAGAATTGCCTGATTTAAACTCGCTCTGCCAAAGTTAGCGCTAGACAAATCACTTGCCAAAAACTTAGTTTTTACCAAACTCGCCTGATGGAAAACTGCTTCTGCTAAGCTCGTTCGCGACAAATCTAGAAGATTGAGATCGCACGCAGCAAAATCTCGCCGGCCTTTAGCATAGGATGTTTTTACCCCACTGGCGTCCCACTTAACCGGCCCTTTCATCTTCGCGCTGGAACCGCCTTTGCCATCGACCGCCATTGCGGCAGCGGCTTTGGAAACCATACCCGGATTTCGGGTTTCCCCAGCCGGCACACGAGTTCCCCCTGATCGGCCTTTACGTGCCCGAATGGCCTCCGCTAACCGAGACACTTGCGATCCCCCTGCCACCCCCCCAGCAGACTCGATATCCGTATGCTCGTCAGAGAGAATGCCACTACTCTTAGGTTGATTGATCATGCCTTGAGAGAGGCTTTCCCGGTGAAACTCCACCGCCAACGATCTGAGGACATCGTTGGCAGACTGGTAACGCTGGCGTACAGACACCTCCAGCATTTTCTCCAGCACATTCGCCAAGCGCGAACTCACATTAATGTACTCCCGCCAGCGAATCTCACCCGTAATCGGATCGTAGCCGAGGTGATTAGGAGATTTTCCGGTCAGCAAATAAATGCAAGTCACCCCCACCGCATAGATATCACTGGCATAAACCGGGCGTAACGCCATCTGTTCTGGCGGCGCGAAACCGGGGGTGCCAATTGCAAAAGAGGTCAAAGCTGTCTGATCTGACGTACTCATCAGCGCTGTTTGGCTCACTTGGTCTTTAACCGCGCCAAAGTCGATTAAAACCAGTTTGTGGTCGATTGTGCGGCGAATAATATTAGCCGGCTTGATATCCCGGTGAATCACTCGATGATCGTGGAGGTATTGCACCACCGGCAGGAGTTCAGTGAGAAACTGCCTGACACCAAGTTCTGTCAAAGGCCCACTGCGCTTAACTTCCTGCTTCAGAGTCGCCCCACTGACATATTCCTGAACTAAATAAAACTGATCATTGGTATCAAAATAATCTAGCAGACGGGGCACTTGGGGATGATTGCCAATTTTGCCAAGCGTTTTAGCCTCTCGCTCAAAAAGCTCCTTCGCCATTTCCAGCACCCGCTCAGAACTGGCCACCGGGCGAAGCTGCTTGATCACAGAAGTTGGCTGACCGGGCAAAGAAATATCTTGGGCGATAAAAGTCGCCCCAAAACCACCCTGGCCTAAAGCTTGAGTCACTCGATAGCGATCTCGCAGCAGCAACTTTTCGCCACAGGCTTGACACCGAGGAGCGTTGTCTGGGTTTTCAGGATGGGGACAGGCTGGATTTACACAGTAGCTCATTCAACTTTACCCGGATTATGCTCAGCTGTTGGACAGCTAACAGGCTTACATTAGTAGACGCTCAATTCCCTCTGGCCTCACGGATTCTTTCTTCTGGGCTGCTTAGGTATACCCTACCTACCTTATATGATGTAAGGCGACTATCGGGGTATGAAGCGGGAATCCCTTGAAGTGTTGCCGAAATAACTTTGCTCGCGTGGAACCTGTTTGGTACTGCCGCCCTCAGTTGGCACCTTCAGACCTTCCAAGTGACACTCTCCCTATATTTAAAATGCCCTAAAATTAGGCTCCCAAACAATAATAATCAATATCTTAGTGGGATATTTACAAAATTGTGTTGGTTCCATGAAGAAGTTTCACAGTTCCGACCCTGTGTAACAAAGCTGGGAGTAAGGGTGGCAAAGACCGGCAACTCGTGTGAGAGGGCAGTCTCCTAGGAAGGATAAAATGATCAGGCACAAGGATCAGGCTATCAGCCTAGCCTAGGTGAAGGCGAAGCGTCTATAGTGAACGACTCTCATTGATCAAGGCTGACAACTGACGCCTCGGGCAACTCATGGGAGGTGCCGCTACCAACTGACTATTATATGGGCGGGTTTAGTCGAGACTTTTGGCTTAACTCCAGACGATCACTGAACAAAACCGGCCCTTGCCCACTGACAACTGAAAATTAGCAATTAGCAATGCGTATCTCTCTGAACTGGCTGCGGGAATTGGTGGACATTACACTCTCTCCAGAAGAGTTGGCCCAAATGCTGACACTGGCTGGATTTGAGGTAGAAGACATCGAAGATCGGCGCACTTGGGCCGATGGCGTCGTGGTCGGGAAAATCATCGATTGTCAACCCCATCCGAACGCCGATAAACTGCGGGTGTGTCAAGTCGATGTTGGGGCTTCTGGCGACCCTTTGAACATTGTTTGCGGTGCACCCAACGCCCGTGTTGATCTCTATGTGCCGGTGGCGACGATTGGCACTTACCTGCCGACGATTGATTTGAAAATTAAGCCGGCCAAATTGCGGGGCGTCCCCTCTCAAGGCATGATTTGCTCATTAGCCGAACTGGGACTCGCCAAAGAATCTGCCGGCATTCATATTTTTGCAGAGGGCTTAAAACTAGGCAGCGACGTTCGCCCTCTGCTCGGTCTAGATGATGTAATTTTAGATTTGACAGCAACCGCAAATCGTGCCGATGCCCTAAGTATGGTGGGCATTGCGCGAGAAGTGGCAGCGCTCACCGGCACCTCGTTGCGACTGCCGGCAGCCGGATCACAGGAGATCGGGGGAACCGCAGCGAATTCGGCTGCACGCTTCTCAATGGACACGTCATTGCAAGGTTGCCCCATTTACATCGGCACCGTCATCGAAGGCGTTAAAATTGCCCCCTCTCCGGAATGGTTGCAACGACGTTTGCAAGCAGCCGGCGTGCGACCAATTAACAATGTGGTGGATGTCACTAACTACATTTTGCAGGAATGGGGTCAGCCGCTGCACGCCTTTGACCGGGAACGCTTGCAAGCCGTTGCCGGCAGTGAGGATTTGACCATTGGCGTGCGTTTTGCCAAAACCGGCGAAACCCTGAAAACTTTGGACGGACAAGCCCGCACCCTGCAAGAACAAAACCTTTTAATTACTGCCAACGATAAGCCGGTAGCGCTGGCCGGCATCATGGGTGGCGAGGAAACCGAAGTTCATGACGGCACCCAAAACTTGATCCTCGAAGCCGCCATCTTCGAGCCGGTGGCCATTCGCCGGTCTGCCCGTAGCCAAGGGTTGCGAACCGAAGCCTCTACTCGATATGAACGAGGCGTGAACCAGGCAGAATTGGCAACCGCCTGCCAGCGTGCGGTGCAGTTGCTTGCAGAACTCGCACAAGGCGTGCCGGTGGCTCAGGAAACCGCCGGCAGCCAAGCGGACAGGTCAGTATTCACTCGCTCTATAGAACTGCGTCTAGACCGCGTTAATCAGCTTTTAGGCGCGATTAAACAGGGAGACGCAACGGGTGAGTTGCAACCGGCAGAAATGGAACGCACTCTCACCGCGTTAGGATGCAGTGTCACTCCCACAGAACAAGAGCGGGTTTGGAAAGTAACCGTGCCGGCTTACCGCTACCGGGATTTAGAGCGGGAAATTGACTTAATTGAAGAAATCGCCCGTCTCTACGGCTACAACAACTTCTGCGAAACCTTGCCGAGTAAAACGGCTGCGGGGGTGCTGCCGGTGGAACAAAAGCTCAATCGGCAAGTGAGAGCGGCTTTTCGGGGTGCCGGTTTGACAGAATTGATGCACTACTCCCTCGTCCGCACTGAAGGAGACAATCAGGTGGTGCTTTCTAACCCGCTATTTGTTGAGTATTCAGCGTTGCGGACAGAAATGTTATCTGGACTCATTGACGCTTTTCAGTACAATCTTGAACAGGGAAATGGCCCCTTAAACGGGTTTGAAATAGGCCGAATTTTCTGGAAAGAAGGGGATGCTTTAAAAGAGACGGATGCGATCGCAGGAATTATCGGTGGAGATCCAACCGAAGGCCGGTGGGCGCGAAGTGGGCGCGAACAGCCGCTAAGCTGGTTTGAAGCCAAAGGCTTATTAGAAAGCGTGTTTGAGCGCTTAAATCTCGCGGTGGAATGCAAAGCCGATAGCAGTGATGAGCGTCTGCATCCGGGACGCACAGCTTCCTTGTGGTTGCGGGGAAGCCGGCTGGGTACGTTCGGCCAACTGCATCCCCAACTCCGGCAAGAACGGGGGTTACCTGATGAGGTTTACCTGTTCCAGTTAGATTGGGGAGTGCTTTTAGCTTCCCTCTCCCACGAGGCGATCGCGCGCCGGTTCCGTCCCTATTCCACTTTCCCGGCTGCCGGTCGAGATATTGCTTTCTTCGCACCGGCAAATGTCTCGGTGGCTGAAATTGAAGGGGCGATCGCAAAGGCTGCTGGTGGCTTGCTGGAATCTGTGGAATTGTTTGATGAATATCGGGGTGAAAATGTGCCGGCAGGACAGCGAAGTTTAGCGTTGCGGTTAATTTATCGCGGGAGCGATCGCACCTTAACCGATGAAGATGTAGAGCCGGTGCAGCAAAAAGTGCGCGATGCTTTAGTGAAAAACTTCTCTGTCAGCCTGAGAAGTTAAAACATCGAACGCAGATAAACGCAAATTTATATATATGCGTTTATCTGCGGTTAAAAATCGAAATAATTTTTAACTCAATATCTTATAACCATCTTTAAATCTATCTCAAGAGAGATTTATTCAGATCCCTTCTAAAAATTAAATAGAAAAAGCCTTCTCTCCGCCTAATGGCACTTTTTCACACGAACTCATGGACAAAAAAATGCGGCATCGCAAACGAAAAAATGCCTGGAAAAATGAATTGGATGATTTAATTCGGGGCGTTTGCGGTGGCTTTTTGTTTGGCATCCCGCTGTTCTATACAATGGAAGTTTGGTGGATCGGATCAGTTGCTGAACCTGTACAAAGAATCAGCAGTCTTGCTGCTACTTTTATCGGGGTTTTGTTGCTCAATCGCACCGCCGGCTTTCGTAAAAGTAACAATGTCCGCATCAAAGATGCAGCAATGGATAGCGTGGAAGCGATGGCACTGGGCCTTGTCTGCGCCTTATTAACCCTAATACTTTTGCGTGAAATTACTTTTGAAACACCCTGGCGTGAGATTCTGGGAAAAGTCGTCTTTGAAGGAATGCCATTTTCAATAGGAGTTGGGCTAGCGCGTTCATTGTTAAGCGGTGATCGCAACCAAGCTCAGTATGACCAAAATGAGAATTCCCAAAGCCAAAATAAACCAGATCCAGCTAATTTTAACCCAACTGTGCTAGACCTTAGTGCCACTTTACTAGGCGCAACTTTCTTGGCTTTTAACATTGCCCCAACTGACGAAGTTCCCATGCTAGCTGCGGCGATATCGCCTCCCTGGCTATTAGCAATTATAGCTGCATCACTGCTGATTTCTTATGGCATCGTGTTTCAAGCCGGCTTTACTTCTGAAGACATCCGTCGGCAGCAGAAAGGACCTTTTCAGCGACCGATGAGTGAAACAATTACAGCATATTTAGTCTCGCTTGCAGCAGCAGCATTGCTATTAGCTTTTTTCCACAAACTCAGCTTTAAAGATCCGTGGCAATTGTGGTTGAGTCACACATTAGTCCTCGGTTTACCGGCAACAATTGGTGGCGCGGCAGGAAGGTTAATGGTATGAGTCAGTCAAACCCACAGAAAAATTCTCCTTCAGAACTTCAACATGAAGGAAGATCGCCGGCAGAGTTGGTAACTTTTAGCATTTCCCTTTCTATATTGGCAGCACTTGTCGGACTTGTCTGCTATGACTGGTTTACCAGGCGAGATGAACCGCCGGTTTTAGCCGTTGTCCGTGATGGAGCAATTCGTAACACGCAAGGACAATTTTATGTCCCATTTGAAATTAAGAATACTGGTGGAAATACGGCTGATTCTGTGCAAGTCATTGGAGAATTGCGAATTAATGGAGAAGTCCAGGAGTCTGGGGAACAGCAAATTGATTTTTTATCAGGTGGGGAAGCTGAAAAAGGGGCGTTTATCTTCACTCGAAATCCGAAAGAAGGTGAGCTAGTTTTACGAATTGGCAGTTATAAGTCACCTTAATAAGTTGATAACTGTTAATAAGAATTGAGAGACAGCATAGAGGAGAGGTATAGAAATTTATCTCGTTCGTTTTAAGTGTGTGTGAGTGGCAAACTTGCGAGAGCTAAGCGGGAATTTCACCTCCTAGTGCTTTCCATAAACCGGCTCTTAACTTGAAAAATTATTGTCTGGACAATTAGACAAAGGTGGGGACGCTATTATAAGTAACCTGAACGGTTTGTAGCACATTTTCATTTAAGCTTTCCTTCGCACCTTCCAAGGCGAGAAACCGCTGATCGCCGGCACTGGGAGTAAGACAGGAAACCGGCTTATCTTGCTTGGATGTGAGAGTTTTTGCTTTATCTTGGCGTACAATGGTGCCAATTTCGAGAATGGTGCCGGTGTTTTGGTAGGAACAAACCGCCGATGCGTCTATCGTAGCGCCAGCAGTGAGGTTAAGGGTGCCACAGTTGGAAAAGAAGCCATTCAGTGTTACCTTACCCTGCAACGTCAGCGGACAGCAGTTGTATAAATCTCGCAACGTCATGCCTTCGATGCCGGCATTAAATGTCTGGGGGTTGCTGCCGTAGAAACCGAAAATTGGGGTTCCCTTTGTCGTACCACCGGCACGAATAAAGTTGCCGTAGAAAATGTAGTAGCTATTGTAATTACTCGCAAAGGAAACTACGCCCCCACTCAGACAAGTATTGCCGTTAATACTTCCCCCATTCCAGGCAACCGTCCCATTTTTAATCGTGAGATCGCCATTAGCAGAAAGGTAGCTGTTGACGGTGCCATTTTCAATGGTGATATTGCCACCGGCTTCCAAGCTGATATTAACCGTTCCGCCCTGGATTAAAACATTTTCCAACACCGTCAACTCATGCCAACCTGACAGAGTGCCGGTGTATTCAGGGGAAATGGTGAGACTTTTGATTTGTGGGATGATGTTGAGAACCACATCTTTCGTGCCGGCATCGTTGAAGATGACATCATCCTCTGTTTCTGGTACGGCGTCTCCCGACCAGTTTAGCGGGTTACTCCAGTATTTATCCGCGCCGGCACCCTTCCAGTAGCGGGTGGTGCCACCTAAAACGTGGCTGTATGACTTGAGGACGGTTTCATCAAACGCTAAGGCAACAGTCATTTTAGCCGTGAAGAATTGCAGTTGCCAGTCCCCACCTTTGGCGGCGCTGCCAGTCGGGTTGATGGAAGCGGCAATATCTGCGTCGGTTAATTGCGAAAGCCTCAGTACAAAAGCTTTACCAATTTCTCCAGCAGCCACATTACAGCCATAGAGGAGAATGGAGAATTGAGAATAGTTTCCCCATACAGAATTCCCAATGTTTAAATGCTTGTCCCACTGCTGCAACTGCTGAGCATAAATCTCGAGGTTGTGTGGACTTAGTTGTGTATTGCCTAGATACAGACAGCCTGGAGAACCGTGGGAGACGATATGAATCGTATCGATAAAGGGTGTAGCAGACGTGTCGGTGCGTTGGGCCAAAAATTCCGTGATTTGCTCGACTCCACAACGTCTGGGGTTGAGGGTGAAGACTTCTGTGCCGGCTGCCAACCCGCCAATCAGGCGATCGCACTCCTCAACCGCTGAGTCAATGAAGACGATACTGGCTTTGCTGCTGTGATTGACAATTCTTTCTTTTGAAGCTTGTAAGCTGCTCAGCATTTCTGTTGTCCCTTGTGAAAGCGTTTATCTATCAAACTGGGGTGTCCTGTTTTAGCGTCGGACTTTTGGTAGAGTACCCCCAGTGTGTACCTCATGTCTCAAGCTTGCACTTAAAAATACGCGCTTGAAACTCACTATCGGTACAACAATCGCTTGAATCCCGCCTCCCCCCGTGTTTGTATTATGAAAGAGCGAGCAACATTAATTTGGCTCATTAGTGGCTCAGTTTTCCGGCTCATTTGACGGCTCACTTCACAGCTCAGTAGACGAAGAACCTGAGCTAATACCGAGCGCAAGAGTTGGTATTTTAGAAAAAGCATAATAGCAGATTAGGATATGGCCGGCAATCTTAGAGCACCAGTTCTCAGTGCCTCTCAAAAAAAGTTAGAAATTATTGATGAGGCTCGAAAAAAGAAAGGCTGGAAAAAGACATCAATTGCTTGGTGTCAAGCCGCTCACACCACAGAAGCGACGTTGAAACGCTTTTGGCGAAGTATACCGATTCGCCAAGATTCGTTTATTAATATTTGTCAAGCGGTTGGACTGAACAATTGGAAAGAAATTGCTGACGCACTCCCACAAATTGAGGCGCATACGGATTGGGGGGAAGCACCTGATGTGACTGCTTTTTATGGACGTGCCGGCGAAATCACAACGCTTAAAAAATGGGTAGTTGAAGAGAATTGCCGGCTGGTAGGAATCCTGGGGATGGGTGGCATTGGAAAAACCGCAGTTTCCGTGAAATTAGCAAAAGAAGTTCAAGATAATTTTGACTATATAATTTGGCGCTGTCTCCACCAAGCGCCTCCCCTGAATGAACTTTTAACAGACTTACTGGAATTCTTTTCTCACCAGCCGGCAACTGATTTAACCGACGATAGCAGCGAATTGATTTCGCGTCTCATAGAATGCTTGCGTCGCTATCGCTGTTTGCTGGTACTCGATAATTTAGAAGCGATTCTCAGCAGTGGAGATTTCGTTGGGCACTATCAAGCCGGTTATAAAGTTTATGGCGAACTTTTGAAACGGGTGGGAGAAACGCCCCACCAAAGTTGCTTAGTGCTAACTAGCCGAGAAAAACTTAGAGAAGTTGCTTTATTAGAAGGAGAAACTTTACCTGTTCGTTCTTATCAAATGGCAGGTTTAGGAGATGAAGCACGAAAAATTTTCAAAGAAAAGGGTTTATTTCAAGAAGATAAATGGGGAACTCTGATTAATATTTATCGAGGAAATCCTTTTATGCTAAAAATCGTTTCTGCTTTTATTAAAGAAGTTTTTGACGGCAACGTTAGCGAATTTTTAAAAATAGGGACAACGCAAGTTACGCGTGACATTAGTGATTTCATTGAAGTGCATTTTGAGCGATTATCTAAGTTGGAAATGCAAATAGTCTACCAACTTTCTCTTGAAAAAGAGCCAGTGGCGCTGAGTGAGCTGCAAGAAAGTTTATCAGGAGTATCTTCAATTGAATTAACGAATGCGCTGGCATCATTAGTTGGACGCTCCCTGATTGAAAAAAGTTCGGGGCGTTTTACCTTGCAGCCGGTGGTAATGGAATATGTAACCAGCTTAAACCTGAAATATTCTGAATAATTTAGTGAATCGTTTTTTAAATAAATTTCAATATTTTATTTAAGACTTTATCCAATCTAAACTCTAACATCCCCTGAGTGAGCTACTGTATTAATCCCAAATGCATCTGCCGGCAAAATCCTGACAATCTGGCTCATTGCCAGAGCTGTGGCACCCCTTTGCTGATCAATAACCGATACCGCCTGATTAAACCTCTACGTGAATTAGACGAATTTTGCCCCACTGAAGTGTTTGAAGTTGAGGATGGGGGAAAATTAAAAGTCATGAAAGTGTTGAAACGCCCGAAGTGGAGCCAAATGTTTCAACGAGAAGCACGAGTTTTACAGCAGCTCAAGCATCCGGGAATTCCTCAAGTTGAGCTTGATGGATATTTTATTTTAAAAATAGCAGAAATTCCTAAAGAATTACACTGCGTAGTAATGGAAAAAATAGAAGGCCATAATTTAGAGCAGTGGGTTGAAAAATATGGCCGTATTTCTCAAAAAATAGCCCTAGATTGGCTCAAACAGCTAACCAAAATTCTCCAAATTATTCATGAAAAAGACTTATTTCACCGAGATTTAAAGCCATCGAATATTATGGTTCGCTGCCCATTAGCAAGTCTAGAAGGGGGAAGTGAACTGGTGTTAATTGACTTTGGTACTGTTAGAGAAGTCACCGGCACATATATGGCAAAAGTGGGAAGCCACCAACAAATCACCGGCATTGTTTCCCCCGGCTATACTCCACCTGAACAAGCAGGAGGCAAAGCCGTGCCGCAATCTGATTTTTTCGCCCTTGGACGCACTTTCGTTCATTTACTAACGGAAAAACACCCAGTAGAATTACCAGAAAATCCTGAAACCGGCGAATTGATTTGGCGAGATTGCGCCCCCCATATTTCATCCCATCTGGCCGACTTAATTGATGAGCTAATGGCCACGTTTCCCGGTAAACGTCCTGCCACTGCCCAGCTCATTTTAGATCGCTTAGAAATGGTGAAAAATAACCGGGGCGGATGGATTAAGCCTCCTCGGTGGCTAGCAGCAGTAATCTTAATATTAATTGGAACAACCGGCTTGTGGGGGGTGCGCGTCGCCCTAGCAACTTATTATTACAATCGCGGACTAGAAAATCACTTAGCAAGTCAATCAGATCAGGCGGAAGCCGATTACAAACAAGCATTAAAATATAATCCAAATTCTGCAAAAGTTTATAACGCCTTGGGATTTCTTTGCCAAAATCGGCAAGATTGGGACTGTGCCCGTACCCAATATGAAAAAGCCCTCACCCTACAACCAAATTTAGCAATCGCTCAGTTCAACCTAGGCACTCTTTGCGAAGACCGGCAAAATTGGGAATGCGCCCGAAATGCTTATCAAAAAGCTAGTGAAAATGGCTTGCCGGCTGCTGATAATAACTTGGCTCGCCTTTACATTCTAGAAGGCCAATATGAAACAGCCATTCAGTTACTTTCCCAAAGTCTCAAGCACGCCAACGATAATAATAAAAAATACGCTATCCTCAAAAACCTAGGCTGGGCACTATTTGGGCAAAAACGCTATCAACAAGCAGGAGAGAAATTACAAGAAGCGATTCGTCTGGACAAACACCGCGCCTCAGCTTACTGCTTGCTGGCACAAGTTCTGGAAGATCAGAATCAATGGAAAGCAGCACTGGTTGAATGGCAAAATTGTCTCAGATATGCTTCGATATTCAATCTAGATGAAGCAATCTGGATTGACATGGCACGCGCTCGCTTGAACTCCGCTGCAGAGGAAAAATGAAACGCACACTATCGATAGCAATCGTCGTCACCCTGATGCTGTCTAGCGCCCAATTGTGCGAAAGTCAGCCGGTGAAACAAAGCGTAAACCGAACACTCGCACAATCCCTTCCTCCCGCCCAAGCGGCAGCCGGCGGCTATTGGCTAATCGAGGCTAGCGGGGAAGTGCTGTTGCACCGCGCCGGCAATGAACAGATAACGCCAGTGAGTGAAAATACCCAAATTCATCCCGGCGATTTGCTTATTGTCAGGAAGGGCGCAAGTGCTACTGTCCGCTGTGCTGATGGGCGAACTTGGAAGCTACCAGAAGGCGTTTCCGGCGCACTCAATGGCTGTCCGATGCCGAACAATCAAGATCCCAGAGTTCCGACGCTTCGCAGCCCTGTGGATGAAAATTCTCCTTACATTATCAGTCCCCGGCAAACCGCGCTGCTTGATGAGCGGCCAATTTTACGCTGGAATGCCGTCAAAGGTGCCAAGCATTACACCGTCAAAATCAGGAATGCAACGGGTGTGATCTGGGAGGCGCGAGTCAATTCAGCAAAAATTGCCTATTCTGGCTCATCTCTGCAACCGGGAGAGGAATATCAGATAATTGTCCGGGCGGATGATAACTTAGCGCCGATGGAATCAGCAATTTTTTTGGTGCTAGAGAAGCACAAGGCTGAAGCCGTGCGGGACAAACTCAACGCGGCGGCGCAACAAGGACTTTCTGAGCCGGCACAAGCCCTGGCTAAAATTCATATTTACAGTAATTATGGCTTGTTTGCGGATGCGATTGAGACGCTTGAAACGTTGGTATTGGGCGGCAAATCAACACCGGCAGTTTACCAGATGCTGGGTGCTCTCTACGACCGGGTGGGGCTGACTCAGCAGGCAGAACGCTATTATTCACAGGCATTCAACGTCGGCAGTTGATTAGGATTTATAGGGAATTAATATTGATGCCTGCCCTTGTTGATGAAATCCTCCATCCGCCACGCCTTCCGGTTCCTCACCGCTATTTTTCTCTGCGCCGCCAGTGAGATTGCGATTTCCCGTACCAGTTTGGCCCAGAATTTTGCTCCTGAGTTCTGGGATGAGCCGGTGTTATCTGATAATTTTCGGCCAAAAAGAATTGATAGGTTTAATAAAATTAATTCGCTGCCTATCTCTAAAAAAAATCGAGTTTTATCGCATTTCATAGTTAATAGATTAAAAACTGATAACTCTCAAGATTTTCACCCAGAAATACAGAAAAAATTTGTAACTTTAAAACTATTTTGCCTTAAGTTGAGGGGAATTTGTGAGAGCAATTCCGCTTCAGCTTTTCCTCAAGATCAATCTATCGCTAACAATCAGTCCGGCGTGTTACTATCAAACGAAGGATTGCAAGAAGAACTGCCTGAACCTGCCGGCAAGCCACCGAGTCTACGTTTAGTTACTGTGCAAGAATCCCAGGCAGATCCCAGCATTTCCGTGGCGATGCCGTTTGCGAGTGGCTTAAACTTCGGAAGTATTGGCATTGGTGCCGGCTGGCAATCTCGTACACGCTACACAAACCTAGCGGATGGAGGTTTAGGAATTGGTATCGGCTTAGGAAATTCCCAAAAATTTGTTGGTTTCGATGTTGTGGCATCAATTCTGGATGTTTCAGATTTCGCCCGCCGGGGTTCCTTAAGTTTTAAAATTCACCGAGCTTTATCTGAGGATTTGTCCGTTGCTTTTGGGGTGCAAAATGCGATTATCTGGGGGTTTACCGATGCCGGCACCAGTGTTTATGGAGTTGCAACGAAAACCTTTAATCTGCAAGAAAGTGTAGAGGAACCTTTTAGCTTACTTGTTATTTCTGCCGGCATTGGCAGCGGACAATTTCGTTCAGAATCCGATATTTATAGTGAGATCGAGTCAGTCGGGGTGTTTGGCAGTGCAGCTTTGCGCGTCGTTGAACCTGTTAACGCGATTGCTGAATGGACAGGGCAAGATTTAACTTTAGGATTATCTTATGCGCCATTCCGTAACATTCCGATTGTGCTGACGGGTGCGGTTACAGATATAACCGGCAATGCCGGCGATGGCAGCCGGTTTCTGCTGAGAGTTGGTTACAGTTTTTCTTTTTAAAATAAGTGTGATGAAATTTATTAAGCATATTAAGCATATAATTTGTCAAAAAATAAAAAAACAGAAATTAAGATCTTTTCTTCAAAAAGAGTTGGGAATTAAATTTGATGCGCTTATTAAACGCTTGTTTGAATTTACTTTAATTGTAATAATTACCTTATTCTCTGTTAAGTTAGTTAACGCAAAGACGATACCTAATAGCCCACAAATTGATACAAATCCCACCCTTATTAGCCAATTTGGTAACTTTTCCGACGCCACAGGGCCATCCTTTATAGAAGGAACTTCAAATTCTGTTAATTCTCAAACTGAAGGCGTAACAAGAACAAATTTTGAAAAGGGAATTCAAACAGCCGGTTCAGTTGATACAGCCCTTCAACTCTTTGAACAATCACAAGCTATTGAATTCGCCCAATACTTCAGGAAAGAAGTTGTGGGGAAACCGCCTTCCGTGGCTGAAATTAGCCAAACGTTATGCAATCTCTCCCGAATTACCGGAAACAAGTCGGCACTAATTTATCTAGCTTCCTTAGCAGAAGAATTGCGAAATTTATATATTTTACCAAATTCTGACGGTGCAGCCGGTTGCGACAAAGTTGCCCAAACAGACCTACAAATTGAGCAAGTCGGGCAACAAGTTATTCCTGAAGCGAATCGCAACGCAATTAAAGAAACTGTCACCGCTTGGCGAGAAGAAATTGGGCTTCCTCCTATTGGTTCTGGAAATGGCTCACTAGATAACGCTCAAAAACTCTATCAATGGCTGGTTAAACCTTTAGAAAACGGATTAAAAGCCAATCAAATAGATACTTTAGTTTTCACGATGGATGCGGGTTTGCGGTCAATTCCTATCGCGGCTTTACATGATGGAACGCAGTTTTTGATCGAAAAATATAATGTTGCCTTAATTCCAAGCTTTGGTTTGACAGATACCCGCTACGTTGACGTGAGAAACTTGCCAATTTTAGCAATGGGTGCGTCAGAATTTGAAGATGCCAGCCCATTACCGGCAGTGCCGGTGGAACTCTCTACGATTTTGAGACTTCCTTGGCAAGGGGTTCCTTTCCTCAACAAAGAGTTTACCTTAGAAAATCTAAAATCTGTTTACCGGCAGCAGCGATTTCGGATGATACACTTCGCAACTCACGGGAAATTTGTTCAAGGAAATGTGAGTCAATCTTACATTCAGTTTGGAGACTCAAAACTGCGTTTAGATCGATTGCGAGAAGTCGCAGAAGAATTGAATTGGGCAGAATCTCCAACCGTAGAAATGCTGGTTTTAAGTGCCTGCGAAACTGCTTTGGGAGATGAACCAGAATTAGGGTTTGCCGGTTTAGCCGTTCAAGCCGGCGTTAAATCTGCCTTAGCAAGCCTTTGGCGTGTTGATGACAGAAGCACATTAGCACTCATGAGTGAATTTTATTTACAATTAAGTAAAACACCGATTAAAACAGAAGCCCTCAGGCAAGCTCAACTCGGAATGCTGCGAGGAAAAGTCCGAATTGAAGAAGGAAAATTGTTGCTTTCAGAAGGCAATCCAATTCTCCTACCCCCCAAAATTTCCGAACAAGGTAATCTAAACTTTTCCCACCCACACTACTGGGCCGGCTTCACATTAATCGGAAACTGGAATTAATCAAAGACAGATAGAAAAATTCTCGCGCTATCATCTACGTGTATCTGCGGTTATTTAAAAAAATAAAACTTTTTCCAAAAACACTGCTAACTTATCCTAAAATGAAAAAAGCAAAATTGAAATCGGCTTGCACAAAGCCTACTTCAAAAAAAGCAAATAAAATTTAGAACTCAACGAGTGCTATTGACAACCCTCTAAAAATTAATAAAATATCAACGCTATAAAATCCTTGATATGCAAGTACCGTTACCTGATAGCGAAGCAGAACGACTCAAAGCACTTAGAGAATATCAAGTCCTCGACACACCGGCAGAAGCAGACTTAGACGATCTCACCCGCTTAGCTGCTTATATTTGTGGCACTCCGATTGCCTTAATCAGCTTAATCGATGCAAACCGGCAGTGGTTCAAATCAAAGAGGGGTTTGGAAGCCTCAGAAACACCCCGCGACATTGCCTTCTGCGCCCACGCCATCCAGCAGCCAGACGTTTTTATTGTTCCCGACGCAACCGTTGACGAACGCTTCGCTACCAATCCCCTCGTCACCTCTGAACCCAACGTGCGGTTTTATGCCGGCACCCCCCTAATTAACCCGGAAGGACACGCCTTGGGCACCCTGTGTGTCATTGATCGCGTACCACGCAGCCTCAACCCAGAACAGAAGGAAGCATTACGCGCCCTCGGTCGTCAAGTGATTAAGCAACTGGAACTGCGGCGCAATTTAGCCACCCTTACCCTTGCCACGACACAACACCAACAACTCCACAAGCGCAGCCGACACTTCTTCAAAAGCGTGGCGGGAGGGTTTGGGTTGGCATCAGCAATTCTAGTTTTGATTGGCGTAGTTTCCTATCGCAGTATTAACGAACTGATCGAAACTTCTAACTTAGTAGAACGCACCCACCAAGTTCTTGAAAGTCTCGAAAGCGTTTTATCCAATTTGACTTATGCCGAAACCGGGCAGCGCGGCTACATCCTCACCGGCGACGAGTCTTATTTAGAAACCTATAACACAGCAATTCCTAGCCTCAATCAAGACCTAGAAAAGCTCAAACAACTGACGACGGATAGCCCCAAGCAACAGCAACGGCTAGTAATGTTGCAGCCTTTAATCGGTAAAAGAATTGATGTACTTGGCGAAATTGTTCGCGTCCGAAAAGATCAAGGATTTGAGCCGGCATTGCAGCTGATCCAGACGAACCAAAGCAGAAGCCTGATGCAGCAAGTTCGTCAGATGATCACGGAGATGGAAAACGAAGAGAAGACGTTGTTAAGTCAGCGCAAGGTAGCAGCAAATGCGCTAGCTCAAAAAACAATTCTCACCTTCTCGATTTGTATTATTCTAGCTTTTATCATTCTTGCAGCCGTCTATTACCTGATCTATCGTGAGATCGCCGAACGCAAGTTTACAGAAGAATCACTTAAGCAAGAGCGCAATTTTATCTTTGCAGTAATTGAGACAGCAAGTGCTCTCGTTGCAGTTTTTGATCCGCAGGGAAACGTTATCCGCTTTAACCGCGCCTGTGAACAGATCACAGGTTACACCTTCGATGAAGTAAGAGGCCGGCCTTTCTGGAATTTACTTTTAGTTCCAGAAGAAAGAGAGCCGGTTAAAGCAGTTTTCCAGCAGCTAGTGAAGGGCAATTTCCGAAAGAAAGAGTATGAAAACTACTGGCTCACAAAAGATAAAAATCGCCGACTAATTGCGTGGTCAAATACCGTTCTTTTGGATAGTGAAAGAGCGGTTGAATACATCGTCAGCACCGGCATTGATATTACCGAACGCAAACGCGCCGAACAGCGTTTGACAGTACAGCACGCGATCTCACGCATCTTGGCAGAGTCAGCCACCCTCAACGAGGCAGCCCCGAAAATCCTGCAAGCTATCTGCGAAAACCAAGCATGGGATCTCGGCGAACTCTGGAGTATCGACGCGCTAGCCAATACGCTGCACTGCGCTCAAACCTGGCACCAGCCGTCAATTGAAGTTTCAGAGTTTGAAGCACTCGCCCAGCTGAGTGTCTTTACAAAAGGCACTGGAATGCCTGGACGTGTGTGGGCGAGTGGCGAACCGATGTGGATTGCAGATGTTGTGAAAGATGCCAACTTTCAACGCGCTGAAATTGCCCGTCGGGCGGGACTACACGGCGCTTTCGCTTTGCCGGTTCGGGATGAACATGAAACCTTAGGGGTTCTCATTTTCTTTAGCCGGCAGATCGAAGAACCTGAAGCAAATTTGCTGCAAATGATGACAGCGATAGGTAGCCAAATCGGTCAGTTTGTCCAGCGCAAACGGGCAGAGGAAGGGCTACGCGAAAGTGGAGAAAAATATCGCTCGGTTGTTAACAACATTAAGGAAGTTATTTTCCAAACTGACGCTGCTGGGATGTGGGTATTCCTCAATCCAGCCTGGTTAGAAATCACCGGATTTACTATCGAAGAAAGTATTGGGAAAAACTTTTTAGATTATATCCATCCAGATGACCGACAGCGTACTTCTGAACTGTTTCAATCCCTGATTCAGCGCAAAAGAAAGTCTTGTCGAGTAGAAATTCGTTACTTAATTAAAAATCAAAATCCCCTCCTGGCTTTTTCCAAAAATAATGAAGAGGGTGAAACCCATATAGATTTCCGCTGGATCGAGGTTGATGCCCGTTTAGCACTGGATAGCGCCGGCACGATTTGCGGCACTTTTGGCACCCTCAACGATATCACCGAGCGCCGACGCACAGAAGAAGCGCTGCGCTTGAGCCAGGAAAGATACGAGCTAGCAATCAGTGCCGGTGATGTTGGAGTCTGGGACTGGAATATTGCGACAAACGAAATGTATATCGACCCCATCATTAAAGCCGTACTCGGCTATACAGAACTCGACATTCCCGACACCTTAGAAGGCTGGCGATCTTTAGTGCATCTTGAGGATTTACAGCGGGTATTAGAGGTAACTCAGGCACATTTAGAGGGGCGAACCTACCAATATGAAATCGAACACCGGCGGCTGCATAAAGATGGTAGCCTCCGGTGGTTTCTCTCTCGCGGTAGCGCATTTCAAGATGCGGACGGCAAGATGTGTCGCATGACCGGCACAGATACAGATATTACTGAGCGCAAGCTAGTACAAGAAGCCCTGGAAAGAGAGCGCCGGCAACTTAAGCAAATTATTGCAAATGCGCCGGTGGCAATGGCGATGTTTGATCAAGAAACTCGCTATATTGCCTACAGCAATAAGTGGTTAATTGATTATAATTTACAAGGTCAGTCGATTATTGGCAAAAGCCATTACGAACTGTTTCCTAACATTCCCAAACGCTGGAAAGCCATTCATAAGCGGGCACTTCAAGGTGAGGCAATTTCCAGTCCTGAAGATGTATTTGAAGGCGAAGATGGTTCTATAATTTATTTGCGCTGGGCGGTTCACCCGTGGCTTGAGCGCGATGGATGTGTGGGCGGCATTGTTGTCGTAACGCATAGAATTAATGAGTTGGTAGAAGCGCGGGAAGCCGCTTTAGAAGCCTCTCGATTTAAATCTCTATTCCTCGCCAATATGAGCCACGAAATCCGCACGCCCATGAATGCGGTATTAGGGATGACCGGCTTGCTTTTAGACACTTCTTTAAACCCTGAACAGCGAGATTTCGTTGAAACAATTCGGATTAGTGGCGATGCACTCTTGAGCCTAATTAACGAGATTTTGGATCTCTCCAAACTTGAAGCCGGTGAGATGGAGTTAGAAGTCTTAAACTTTGACTTATCGGTTTGTATTGAAGAAATGTTAGATCTGCTGGCTCCTCCTGCTCATATGAAAGGATTGGAAATCGCTGCTCTAATTGAGCCGGATGTTCCGGTTTATCTTCAGGGAGATGCCGGTCGTCTGCGGCAAATCCTGATGAACTTGATTGGCAATGCTATCAAATTTACCAGTTCTGGGGAGGTGGTGGTTCGGACAGAATTACTATCAAGGAATGAAACCAATGCAAGCCTTTATTTTGCTGTGACAGATACCGGAATTGGGATTCCTTTTGAAGCTCAACGCAAACTTTTTTCCCCATTCATTCAAGTAGATGCTTCCACTACTCGCAAGTATGGCGGCACGGGTTTAGGCTTGGCAATTTGTAAAGAACTGGTCAGTTTAATGGGAGGAAAAATTGGGGTAGAAAGTCAGTTAGGCCAAGGAACTAAATTTTGGTTTACTGTTCCTTTTGTACTAGGAAGTCAGCCGGCTACTATTAGCAAACAAGATTTTAATTTATTGAGTGGCCGGCGCTTATTAGTCGTTGATGATAATGCCACAAATCGAAAGGTTGTCCACCATCAAGTTACTCGCTGGGGAATGCAGGTGGATGAGGCTGACAGCGCGGCTGCCGCTTTGAAAGCGCTTCATGAAGCTTGTGAGCAGAAAATGCCTTATGATGTGGCTGTACTCGATATGCAGATGCCTCAAACAGATGGTTTGAGTTTGGGGGAGCAAATCAAGACAAATTCTGCTTTAGCGAGGGTGCCTTTAATTATGCTGACTTCTACCAATCAGCGAGATGAGGTGAAGCAGGCATTAAAAATAGGATTTGCTGCTTATTTGGTTAAACCTGTTAAGCCATCACGTCTCCTCGATACGATTCTCACGGTTTTGGATATCTCACAGCGACCTGTTGCGATATCTAATGGGGAGAATTTATCAGAACCGGCAGATCCATTACAAGAGGTTTCTGCAAAGCCCAAGTTAAGAATTTTGGTGGCTGAAGATAACCCGGTGAATCAGAAAGTAGCCCTTAGACAGCTTAGCAGTGGCGGTTACGAAGCAGATGTTGCTGCGAATGGAGAAGAAGTTTTGCAGCTATTAAAAACGATTCCCTATGATTTGGTTTTAATGGACTGTCAAATGCCCATTCTTGATGGGTTTAATACCACCATCGAAATAAAGCGCCGGCAGGAAAATGCCTTTGCAGCCGGTCATCGTCCGGTGGTGATTGCAATGACTGCAAATGCAATGAAAGAAGATCGAGATAGGTGTTTAAGTGCCGGCATGGATGACTATCTAAGTAAGCCGGTGTCGAAGGAAAAACTGATAGCAGTCATCGAACGATGGAGTCATTACAAGCAGGCAGAACAGGAAGCAGTTACTTCTAAGCTGGCAGATGTCAGTGAGGAAAAAAAGGCAGCTGCCGCTGAGTTTGATTGGGAACATTTGCAGAGTCTTTCAGAAGGGAGTGCGGAATTTGAATTGGAATTGCTGCAAATGTTTGTTGAAGATAGCCAGATCCACTTGGAAAAGGCAAAAACTGCCATTGCCGAGCATAATATTCAGCAGTTGCAGCGAGAAGCTCATCACCTTAAAGGCTCTACCGGCAATATTGGAGCTACTGCCATGCATCTAGCCGCCGAGAAATTAGATCAGCTTGCTCACCGAGAACAGATAGAAGGAGCAACCGATTTACTTTCAGATTTAGAGCGATTTCTTCAAGGTATTCAGAAACTTATTAATGATAGAATTGATTAATAATTTTATTAAAAAATAACTGCTTTTTTTGAAAATAAGTGATGAGGTTGTCTCGTTCTTCATAAAACAACCCGAATCAAAATGTTTTTAAGGCGTAGATTTTAAGTAGCTCAACTAATTTATAATAAAAGAATGTTATACCCCTGTTGTATCGGGCCGGCTTCATGTCTCACCTGCTAATTATTGATGATGACCCAATCGTTCGGGCTGCCTTAAAAAGAACCCTGCACAACCAGGGCTATGAGGTGACTGTAGCGAGTAATGGTGAAGAGGGAATCATCCAAGCCCAACAAATCAAACCCGCTCTGATTATTTGTGACTGGGTGATGGAGCCGGTGGATGGATTAGAAGTCTGTCGTCAGATTAAAGACAATCAAGAATTATCAGCCACATTCTTTATTTTGCTGACTGCTAAAGGCAAAGGTAGTGATAAAGAATCTGTGGATGAGCGCGTGAAGGGACTCGATGCCGGCGCAGATGAATTTGTCTCCAAACCGATTGATATGGAGGAAGTGAAAGCGCGAGTACGGGCGGGTTTGCGCTTATATGAACTCAACCAAACATTGCAACTCCAAAAGTACGCTTTAGAAGCACTCAACCAGGAGTTACGCGCCGATTTAGATGAAGCAGCGGAATATGTAAGTTCGCTTTTACCGGCACCATTAGCCGGCAATATCACCACAGAAGCCAAATTTATTCCATCCGCTCAATTGGGGGGAGATTGCTTTGATTATTACTGGCTTGACAGTGATCATTTAGCAATGTATTTACTTGATGTTTCCGGGCATGGAGTCGGTTCTGCCCTGTTGTCAGTTTCTGTGCTAAATGTTTTACGCACACAATCTTTACCCAACACCGATTTTTGCCGGCCTAGCGAAGTTTTAAGCGCTCTTAATAATGGTTTTCAAATGAGCGCCCAAGGTGATAAATACTTTACAATTTGGTACGGAGTTTATAACGCGGTGAACCGGCAACTCGTGTATGCCAATGCTGGCCACCCACCGGCGGTACTGCTATTTGGGGCATCTGAGACAGCCACACAAGTTCAGCGTTTAGAATCGACCGGAATGCCAATAGGGTTTATCCCTGACACTGATTTTGATGAGGCTTCTTGCGAGATTCCACCAAGCAGCACGATGTACATTTTTAGTGATGGGGCTTATGAGATTCTTCTGACAGATACCCAAATCTGGGGGCTTGAGGCTTTCATTTCTTTCCTGTTAGATTCTCAACAAAAAACAAATTTCTGCTTAGATAAACTTATAAATTATATTCTGTGTTTAAATTCAAAACAAGTTCTTGATGATGATTTATCCTTATTACGAGTAAATTTTAACTAAAGTCTAAACTCCTCAACTTATACTGATGTTTAAGACATGATCGGACATTTTAACAATAAAAATTTGTCCTGAATCATGCCACTTAAACCGCTCAACTTATTCAGTTTTCAGGATAGCCTTGTTAAATTCGTCTTTGTCCGCAAACGACTCCAAAACTCGATCCATTTTTGTCAATTCAAACAGCATTTTTACTTGAGGGTTAATCGAGCAAACAAAAAGTTTACCCCCCACCGTTCTCACCATTTTCATCGCTGATAAAAGCGCACCTAACCCTGAACTGTCCATAAAAGGGACATCTTGAAGATCGATCAGCACAATATCAGGTTTGCTTTCCACAACATCGCTAATCTCCCGACGTAACTGGTTGCCTTTCGGCCCATCTAAAATACCAGAAGGTTGAACAACTTTGACGACTGTACTCATGTGATTGTACTCCTAGTTTCGAGTGACTTTTTGTGTTTTCTCAGTTTAGCTGTAACCAGATCTATGCGCTAGCCTGCGCTCACAAGGCTTCTAGTCGCTCATTCAGCAGATGGCGGTTGCCAAATGGCTGCTCGAATAATAGCCCACAAAAGTGTCAGATTATAAATTGACCAGGCAAGATTGAGAACATAAGCCATAGGCTGCTCTAAATTCGGATGTTGAATTTGCCCGATTACCAGCCAGCAAAGCGCCCATACGATGCTGATGATTGTCAGACAAAAAACCAACAGTTGCGGCCAAACCAGCCGGAGGTAAATTCCCGCTTGCCGCTGTTTAGGGGTCACCTGGAATTTAATAGGTCGGTTGGTTAACACACTCCAGACGGCTTGAATAAACAGCGGAAACAGAGCAATTGCATATTGCTCCGAACGCCAAATTTCTCTAGCTGGAATGCCCCAACTTGCGGCTAAGAAAGTTAGGCGATTGATCACAAAAGCGGGGATAAAGTGGATAGCAAAAGCTGGCCCGTAAGTTTTGACGGGAATAACGCCGGTGAAGAAATAGATAATTGGGCAAGCGATAAAAACAACGGTAGCAAAACCCGAAAAGTAGCTATACATTGTTTGAAAATACTGCAACCGCTGCCAAAAATTTAAACCGGGCTTTGTCAGAGGATTTTCCCGTACGAGCACTTGGATAGTGCCTTGCGCCCAGCGCAACCGCTGCTTCAGGGTAGAACTGAGGTCATCGGGGGCTAAACCTTCTGCCAAAATTTCATTGTGATACAGCGATTTCCACCCCGCACCGTGCAGGCGCATGGCGGTATTCATGTCTTCTGTAATGCTGTTGCTGGAAACGCCGCCAACTAAATCAAATTCATCTAATCGCTGAGCATCCTTAGAAAATTCATCAGAAAAATATTGCAGTCCAACATTAACCAGCGCTTCCCGCCTCAGAACTGCATTGGTTCCTGTATAGAAAGCGGCATTCATTCCATCTTTACCCTGCTGAATTGGGCCATAAAATAAACTTGCTTGATGTCCAAAGGGATCGCCTTGCGGGATGTTGTAAAAATCTTGGGGCGTTTGCACAAACGCAATGCGATTGTGTTCGTATTTACCGGCAAAGACATTATAGGTAAAGAAATAGGGCAGAACCCGCTTGAGAAAATGGGGTTTAGGAATATGATCAGCATCCAGGGTGAGAATAAAATCTCCTGAAGTTTCCCCAGAAAAAATTGCGTAATTAATGTTGCCGGCTTTAGCATGGTGAGCCTTCCCGGCAATTTTGGGGCGGGCGATGTAGCGAAACCGCGCCAGTTCTATTAATTCCTGTTCTTTTTGATCAATTGCTGCTTCTAAACTTTTGCGTTCAGCTTGTAAGTGTTCGCGAACACTTTGATGTTGGGGAGGTAGCCAAAGAACGAACTGCTGCAAACGCTGTATAAAGCCCGCCATTTTTGCGTTGGCACTATCAGATTCCCCTTGCAAAAATTCTTCAGCCGCTTGAATATCAGGGGCGAGATTTTCGAGTTGCCGGAGGCGCTCAACTAACTGGGTTCGCTCACTATCAATTTGTTCCGCTTCATGTTGCAAAACCGGCGATTGCAAATCTTCGATAGCAAGTTTTTCCGTCATCGCCCGCATCGCCGGCGAGTTGCCATCATCCAGCACATAAACCCGCAACTTCGTTGGGGGATAATCCATTGCTAAAGCCGCTCTTGCAGTTTCCTCTACCATTCCCGCCGGCTCACTGTAGCAGGTAATAAACACATCCACAGTTGGCCAATCTCTGCGCGACAAAGGTGGCATCAATTTATCAATAGACTTCACCTGCCGAACCAGAGGACGCCACAACCCGATGACGAACATCACCCCCCCGAAAAAGCTGTAAATTTCTGCAAGGAGCAAGGGAATTGACAGCCACAGCGCATCAAAATTAATAGAATTGTTGATGCGCCAATACAAATACCAAGCACCTAAGATCAAGTTGATTTCTGCAAGGTAACGAAACAGCAACGTTCTCTCTTTTAAGCGAGAGCGAATGTTTCCAGAAAAACTGGGTGAGTTTTCAACAATAGAAGCTGGATTTGTCATAGCAGCCAGGATTCATGCAAGGTCGATGGGGTTAGGGGGAGATGGGTTCGGGAAAGACTGTTCGGCGGAAAAATTGAACTTCACACCGGCTTTACGGCTGTGCGCTGACACTCAATTCCGCAAAAGCCAGGGGACACAATCCTCTGGTACGGTAGCGTTGGCTGTTTAAAATAATCGCATTAGGATTAACATCTCGCGCAAAATTTCTACCTAATTGAGGATTTTTGCTGAGTTCGTTAATGGCATCGTAAGGGCCGATTTCCCTGCGTCAACCGGCCCTTACGACTTGGAAAGAACGCTACTTTGCTGAAGTTGGGGAAGTCACAGTGCCATCGCCAGAAGTCCAGTAAGTCCCGGAAGCATCGGAAGCAACCTTTGCTTTTTGTGTGGGAATCTCAGGCAAACCCCGACCGGAGTTGCCTTTCGCCACTTCTTGCCACCACGGGGAATCCATTGCTGTTGCAGGACTGATCAGAGGCTGCTTCGTCACCATAAACAGCAAGGATTGCAGAATTGTGCTGTTGGTGCTGCCGGTGAAGCCAACGGCTGTTTTGCCGGTTTTTTCGTAAAAACCTTCGTAGAAGCCCAGAGAAGGATTGTACAAGTCTGTTGTAGCCTGCCACAGTTCACGGGCGTACTCATTTTCTGGAAACAGCGCGTAATAGGCAAACGCTGCTGCCGTACTCACCATGCGGAGCTCGGGTGCCGACGTTCCATCATCTGCGATCGTCGCCCAAGGTTTTCCGTCACCGATAATGGTGCTGTGTAGGTTGTAGGGCGCACGATCAATCAGCGTGGTGGCAGAGGATGTGAAGTTGCCGGTGCTGCGATAGCGCTCAGCTTGAGCCTGGAGCAACGGTTCAACGAGGGAACGCATCTGGGGATCAAAGCCAAATTCCAGCCCGTATACTAAGAACGGATTGCTTACGGTGTAATGATTCACCTCGGAATTCACGTTTGCGCGGTTGCGCTGCACCGGCACTTCAACGCCCCCTACGGACTCGGTTTTGTACTCCCCTCCCACAGCCGCTCGATTAACATCAAATCCCCACATCTGAAAGGCACGGGCGGCATATTCCTCATAGCCAAGACGAGTTTCCGGGTTAACTCGCGCCAGCCAGCGCCCATTTGCATCTTTTTCAACGGAGGCGCTGGAAAGTACGCCGTCCCGCACGACGCGCAGGTATGACCAATCGAGTACCACTTGATCAACGGCGTTGGTGTATTGGGGATGGCAGTTTTTCAAGTTATAAAGCGCTGCCATCATCCGCCCGATATCGAGTGCTGAGAAGCCGTTGCCTTCGGGAAGCGGGTTTCCGCCATAATCAACCGGCTGCAATGTGCGGCTGTCGTAGCCGCGCTGGGGCAATTCGCCGGCGAACAGAGGGAGTTTACCCAAAGCTGCCAGCAACTGCCGGGTGCGCCCGTCAAATTCGGTGTCGGAGATGATCTCAAGGGAGCGCGCCGCGTGCAGTGCTGCCAGGTAATCTCCCAATCCCCACAGGGTTGCAGCTTTCATATCGCTGCGGTCATCAACCAGCCCGTTTGCCTTTTGATAGTTGGCTTTGAAATAGCCCCAAGCTGCGTCTGCATAGCGCCGTTCTACGACGTTTAGGGAGCGAGCCGGCGCTGGGCACTCGGAGGGTTCGGGTTTGCCTACCGGCGGGATCGGGCCGACTGCTACAACTTCTGGGGCGGCAGGCTTGGGTGGCGCAGCAGCCACTGGGGCGGGTGTTGGAGTTGCCGGCGGCGGAGTTTGTGCGGCTGGAGTTGCCGGCGGCGGAGTTTGGGCGGCTGGGGTTGCCAGTGGCGGAGTTTGGGCGGCTGGGGTTGCCGGCGGTGGAGTGGGCGCGGCTGCGGTTGATTCGGCTGGGCTGATCGTGTTGCCGGTGGGCGGTGCCGAGGCAAATGAGACTAATTCCGGCCCGATCAGGGGGCGGTTGCCTCTGGCTTTGTAGTACAAAATTTCTAAAATTAGCCCGTTGGTGTTGCCGGTGAGGGCGGTATTCGGTTTTTTGGTTTCTTCATAAAGGCCGGCATAAAAACCCCCTCCATTCGGATCGCGTAAATCTTTTACCGCATCAAAAAGTTGCTTGGCATAAGCGTTACCTGGGTAAAGATAATACCAACCAATCGCCGCTTTTGTGCTGATACTTCGCAATTGCGGAAATGGCTTATTTTCATCGGTAATGGTTGCCCAATCTTGCCCATTTGAATGAACCGTATTGTAGAGAAAGTAAGGGGCTTGATCGATATTGTCTTCTGATACTGCCGTTAGTTGGCCGGTGGCTTCAAACCGGCGCTTTTGTACTTCTAAAACGCTGGCTGCATAATCTTTTAGGTAGCCTTCTAAACCAAATTCGATGGCATCCAGAATATAGGATTCGCTAACCACATAATTGTTGGCGTTGGTGGTTTGGTAGTCACGGGTGTCCACCGGCACTTTAATGCCGTTAATTTCTACCAATTTAAACGGCTCTACGGCAATTGCTTTCGGAACTTTAAACCCCCAAAGCTCGTAACCTCGCGCCCCATATTCTTCGTAACCAAGCCGCCCTTCCTGCACGAGCAAGGTGGTTTTATTGGGGTCAATCATTGCGCCGTAAAGTTGTTCATCTTCGACAGATCGGGCGACTTGCCACTTCGCAACAATTCCTTTGAGCCAATCTCCATATTGAGGGTGGCAGGTTCGGATGACGTGAAAGGCTGCCAAAATTCGACCGATATCTAAAGCTGACCAACCAATGCCTTTTTCTATGGGGTTATTGCCGTAATCAACCATTTGGCCGGTGGCGGTGTTATAAACTTTATTGGGCAAGCCATCTTCAAAGAGTTTTAACGCACTCATGCCGGTTAAAAATTTGTTGATGCGCCCGTCAAATTCTGCCTGGTCAATTAAATTTAACCAACGCGCTGAATTCAGCGCCATCAGGTAATTTCCCATATCCCAAAGTGTGCCAGAGGGATAGCCGCCGGTGGAGTTGGTAAATCCGGTTGCTTCCTGAGAGTTGTTAACAAAATACTGCCAAGCAGCTTTCGCATAAACCTGCTCTTCTGGCGTTAGGGGCGCACTAATTTCGGCACACGCGGCAGTAGCTGCGGGGCTTTGAGCGAGCGTTTTCTCCGGGATAAAAATAGGCAGCAGCGATTGTGAAACCAGCCCTGTTAGGAAGAGGGCAATGAGTTTTGAACGCTTTTGTGGGTAGAGGTTTTGCAGCATCAGAATTGAATCAGCCTTAACACAATAAATTAGTAAAACATTAAAGTTGCACCCGCTAAACTGCCCAGAATTTTACTTCCGAGTTAACAGCTAAAGTTAGGTAAATCTAACTAAAAAACTTTTCTCATTTCAATAAAATTGAAGTTGCACCCGCCAAGCCGTCCAAAAATTTATTTCCCAGCGAACAGCTAAGGTTAGATAAATTCGACTAAAGACCCTTTGATGTCGAATTTATAGGATATATGGGCAGTCTGTAAACCGCCCATAAAGCCGGCAGAAACATCACAACCACATCTGCAACTCATAGCCGGTTACATCTGTCTGCATCTGTGGTTTCATCATTCTTGCCTTTTCGGGTTATCACTCAACGCCGGCCCAATTCGTGAGCGGCTTGCCAACTTTTTTGTAAAGCAAACTCTCAAGAATTACACCATTATTATTAGCAGTCAGGGCCTTATTCGGTTCCTTCAGCACTTCATAAAAGCCGTTGTACCAACCTTTTTCTGATTTCAGGTTGTTTTGAACAAAATCAAACAGCTTTTGCGTGTAATCTGTGCCATAAAGCACATCCCAGCCAACGGCAGCTTTGGCGCTGAGGAAATTTAAGTTGTTGTACTTGGTTCCAGTATCTGAGATTGTGGCCCAAGGCTCTCCATTGACAAACAGCGTGTTGTAAACAAAGTAGGGTTCGCGATCCAGGTTATCTTCAGTGACCGCCGTTAAGTGGTTTGTGGCTTTATAGCGAGCTTCTTGAGCGGCTAAAATGCGGTCGGCATAGGCTTTAGGTAATCCTTTAAAGCCGGTTTCAATGCCATCTAAAATAAAAGGTTCGCTGAGAACGTAGTTATTCGCTCCAGAGTTTTTAGCATCGCGTTTATCGTAAGGAACGCCTTGCTCGTAAAGATTGACAAAGGCTGCATTGGATTTGAAATCTAAAGCTTTGCTGACATCTAAACCCCACAGTTTTAAGCCGTAGGCTGCATAATTTTCGTAGCCTAAGCGCCCTTCTTGGTTGTATTGTTCTTTTTTGTTGACGACGGAAGTTCCGTACATTTGACCATTTTTAGTCAAACGAGCAACTTTCCAGCTTTTCCAAATTGCTTCGCTTTCATCTTTAAATTGCGGATACTTTGAACCGACAATTTTAAGCCAGATAGCCAGCCGGCCTAAATCAATCGCTGACCAGCCGATTTCTTCCCGTTTGTCAAGCTGACCGTAGTTAACGGGAATTAAGGTTTTAGGGTTGTAAACTTTGTTGGGGAGTTCACCTTTATAGAGGGGAATTTTTGCCAAAGTTTTTAAAGTTTGGCTCATTTTCTTGTCAAATTCTGCTGCCGGCACAATCCCCAATTCTCGTGCACTGACTAAGCCGGCGATTGCTGCTGCCTGATCCCACAGGGTAACTGAGGCAAAACCATCGACAGAATTAACCAAGCCGGTGCTTTCATTCCAATTACGCTGGAAATACCCCCAAGCCTGACGTGCCATTGCCAGTTCTTGCGGCGTCAATTTTTCCGCTTCAGGCGCAACATAAGGCACTTTTACGGTTAGTTCGCCGGCAGATACGGGTTGACCTGGAATTACCATTGATTTGGCATCAAGTTTAGCGGCAGATATTTCAGAAGTTGCCGGTGAGCGGGAGGATACTTGAGGATTGGATTTAGATAGATGATTTGACCAATATTCTAAGCCGGCAATCGCGGCAATTGCTGTCAAGACACCTCCAACTGTTGCGAGAATCGATAACTTTTTGGGCGGGGGTTCAAAAGTTTCTGTCATACGGTATATTGCCTCTGAAGTTAGTGTCTTTTTGACTAATTGTTCGTTTTAAGGTTGATTTTTTTATTGAATTTATCCGTCTCCCATGTACTTTTTGAATTATCTAGTTTAGCAATTGTTTTGGCAAGTGAGCTTTAACTATCAATTACTGATGTTGCCCGCTAACTCTGAAAGTCAATATAGCAATTTTTCCATTACTTGTGTTTAGTATTCCCAAAATTTTTAGAATTTAACACGCAACTGACCTGTCAGTGATCGATTATTATAAGCACTTTCTCCTGTAATTGCATTGCGGACATTACTGTAGCCATAACCGAAATCTGCTTCCACATTCGGGGAAATCTTGGTTGTACAGCGAGCTTGATAGGTACTGGCATCATCAATTTTTCCATTCAAACGTTGTTTTCCTAGGTTAGCGAACAGTCGGCATTTTAGAAATTTAAAAATATTTCCTTCCCATCCAACTTCACCGTTATAAACGAGAAAATCTGGAGGAGAAAAATATCCCTTTTGTGGATCATTCTCATAGCTCCAAGTAAATAAGTTAGCAGCTAGAAAAAATTGTTCGATTTTTCGCTCTAGCCGGCTAAAAGATTGCTGCTCGTAGTTACCATCATTATAAAAACCAAAGCGATAGAGAGAGAAGAAACTGGTATAGCGGTCAATTTGCCAGTAGATATTTGGCCCAAATCTCCAAGCGGTAATTAAATTTTCTAGAGTTTGAGCATTGAACTTGTATGGCCCTTGTTCGACCATTCCTGTGAGAAATAGACCCGAATCTAAGTTACCGGCTGGACTTAAATTGGTAAAAATTGGCTTGTCTACTTGCGCGTTAAAGTTGAGAGCAGTTGGAAGCCGGCTAAATAAATCAACTCCACCAGCAACGCGGAGGTTGTATGTACCAATTTTTCCTTCCCAGCCTATTTGCAGGGGAATATTTGTAATATCGTCTTTGTAAGATTGGTCGAATGTATTCCAGCCGGTTCTAAATCGGATTTTTTGACCGTTTTGTAAGCCAAACTGAAACGTTGGTTCAATAATTTGGTTATGCTGACCGTAGTTATCTTTATCATCTCGGAAGTCAATTTGCAGATTTTCTAAAACAGCAAATGGGTTAGCCGGTTCTGATTCTGTTTTTGGTTCTGTTGAGGCCGGTTTAGCTTCTGGAGGCGGTTTGGGGGGTTCGGGTGGCGGTGGCGGTGGCAGCCGCAGTTTTGGATTGAAATTCTCAGGGCCGGCAATTAAAATCGGCAGTGAATTTAAAGGATAATCGAGGGCAACATCACGCTTTTCAAGGCTGCTTTGAGGCTCTAATTGAAAGCTTTCCAGCTCAACAGCTTGCCCGGTTCCTTTATTACGATCTAGTTGAAGCGTTTTCTGATCGACAACGGATTTGGCTTTTTTGTAAAGTGCTGGATGAACGTTTTCTAACTCAGAAGCCGGTGTCACGGGTTCGGAGAAATTCGGGTCAAGATTTTTCCGAGCTATAGCAGAGTTTGTTCGTTCCCTCAAACTGGATGATAAGTTCCAATTCTCCAGGATTGAGGAAGAAATAGAGTGTTCAGTTTCAGCTCGTAACTCAGTTCCTCCCAATAGCCAGAAGCCGGCGATCCAAAAGATCCCCCATTGGAGTTGTCGGTTTCCCGAAAGCAACTTTTTACACGCCCAATGATTGTGCGAAACCACACTATGTCGAAAATTGACTGTCATCAGTTAGAGCTGTAGTGGTATAGGTTGAACCTCTTCAACCAGCTATTATAAAACCTATGGGCAAACGTAACAAAAATCAGCTTCTCTGTGACTTAATTCATGTAAACCTTTAACTTTTTATCATAAAATCTCTGATTTTATAGGTCAAATCTTTTAAACCTAGGGCACTCTTTGTATAACTCGCAACATAGAACGCTGCGAACACGGACAAAAAATGATGAGAGTTTTCAGCGCCAATTGCCTACCAAAACATAGGGTGCCCAAAAATAGGGTATTCTATACCGGCGCTCTTGCAAAAGACTTAATTGAGCGCGTCTGAGTGCTTCAGCTTTAGTGATACTGCTTTCTTTCGCTAACTCCTCATAAAAGCGAACCATCAAAGTCGCAGTAGAATTATCACTCACTCTCCACAAAGTCGCTAAAGTGCTGCGTGCCCCCGCTCTTACAGCGATGCCGGCTAATCCCAAGGCAGCGCGACTGTCGCCTTCTGCAGTTTCACACGCACTGAAAACAAGTAATTCAATAGGACGAGATAAATCTTCTTCTTTTCCTCGAAGTAAGCTGTCTAAATCCTTAACATTAATCACCCCATCCCAACTTAAGACAAATGTTTGCTCGGATTGAGAGCTAAATTGACCGTGAGTGGCAATATGCACGACCGGAAAAGGAGATAATTTGATTTCTTTTTGCAGATTACTATTCGTAAATTCCTGATTTAACAAGATTCGGCTCGGAACTTTATCGTTAATTTGCTGCAATTCCCGCTCCACATTTGGAAGTTTGGAAAACCCTTGACGTTCTTCAGAGATGCCGGCTGTTAGCACTTCAAGTTCTTCTCGTGCCAAAGGTTGAGGCGGGAGTAGCTGTAACCCAGGAGTTACAGCTATGCTGTATTTTTCAATTAAATACTGCTGTCCATCGTGCAGCGCACCCATTGGGACATTCCGCAACAAACCATCCAGCACAAACACCAAAGTTTGCGCGTTGCTTTGCTTGAGTTCTGCCTCTACAGGTCGGATCAACCAATCATATACTTGTTGTGAAGATTGCAAAACTTGCTGATTGTTAGCAGCCAGCCGTCCTATATCTTGTTGCAGTTCATTAACAATGCTTTCAATTTCTTGCTGAGGTTTCAGTGTGCTATAAAGGCGCAATGAAGATTGTGGTAGTGCTAAAATGACCGCTAATCTATCTTTCAAAATAATCGGATAAATAACTGCAGCGCCGGCATCTACTTGATCAATTTGCACCGGCTTCGCATCTAAGCAAGCTTCTTGAAAGAAGTTATCCAATTCAGCAAGCTGAAGGGACTCAATAACCTGACGTGCTTGACGCAAATTTTCTTGACTACTTTCGTCTTCTGCCGTAACTAATAAATCTACTAATTCTCGATAAACAGGTTCTACACTTTCTCGAAAAGAAAATTGCACGTCTGGATTATCACGATTAATCGCCACTAAATCGCTGCGGAGAGATTGGAGGGTTTCAACTGCGACTGAATAAGCCGCGATCGCCTCTTTCTTTTCTCCGCGTTCCTTTAACAGTCGTCCTAATTGCCATTGCCAGCGATAAGCAATATCTGAGGCATTCATGGCTTGAGCCAAAACGAGGGCTTGCTGGGTAAGGTTCTGGGCTTCCTGAGATTGCTTGCTTAGCTCGTATAATTCCCCTAAACTGCCAAGCGCGTAAGACTCTGCTCTGTTATCTTTTAAAGTTTTGCTTTGTTGAACTGCTATTGCTAAAACGTTTGCAACATCAGTTATTTGCGTTTGATTGTTATTGGTTAATTTTTCTCGATTATTAACGAATGATAATAAACTGTAAGCTAGGTTAATTCGAGCATAGACTGAGCGACGACTGGCGGGTAATTGCTCAATTTGCAACTGTATTGCCGGCAGTAAAGATTCAGCCTCACTAAATCGCTGGCTGCCGGCAAGCAAGCTAAACTGGTTGAGCTGTGCTTGCAACCGCAGTTTTGATGATGTGGAAATTTCAGCAGCCGTTTGATAGGCATCAAGAGCGGCTTGTATTTCTGTTTTTTCTGCTTCTGTATTTTTTAAAACAATTGCTCTTTGGGCTATCGCCCTAGCAGTATTTCCCAAACTTAATTGAGCGGCGCTGATGGCTAAATTCGAGTCTAGTTGTTGTGAAACTTTTAAGCTTTGTTGCAATAAGTTGCGAGATTTTTCTAAGTCACCGCTCACTCGCAAGGCATTTCCTAGACTTCGCAATCCTGTTGCCTTTATTAAAGAATTGGGTTGATTTTGTAAAGAGACTTCTACCTGCTCTAATGTCTTCCTAGCTCGGCGGTAGAGTCCCAAAGCTTGCATCGCTTGAGCTTGATTGATTTGGCTGCCGATTGCCCCTTCTGTGTCGCTAATTTGGGAGTATGTAGCAGCAGCTTCTTGCCAAGCGGCTAAGGCTTCTTCGGGTTTTCCTAAAGCAAGTTGCAGATGCCCTTGAGTATTTAAAGCTTGAGCGAGAATCGATAATTCTTCTGTGCCGGTGTCGCGATTTTCATTTGTTTGCAGTATAGCAAGACTGGAAGAGATCGCTTCGGTTGCTTCTTGCCATTGTTCTAGTTGTTGATAAGCAAGGGATAAATAGTTGAGTGCTAGTGCTTCATTTAATCTGTCTTCCGAAGTTTTGAGGACAGAAGCCGCTTGTTGCCACACAGTTGCGGCTTGTGAAAATTGTTCTGCTTGAAAGAATTCCCGACCTTGTTGCATGAGCTGTTGGGAACTGGGGGAAGATTGGGCAACAGCAGGTAGGTTTTTAAATTTAGCAAAGCTCCCCTTAAAAAGGGGAAATTCAGTAATTGTTATAATATTGAATAGGGAAAAAATTAAAATTCCTAAGTAAAATTGAAGCAACCACTTTTTGCCGCCATCCCGATCCAAATAGGAGCGAAAGCGAAGAAGTATATTTTTACAAAATTGTCTTAGAGGCATGGTTGTAGAATCTCAGTTTAAAGGACATTGCTGTTGCGTGAAACCAGGATTGTGGGGGGAGGCTCCCGGCACTTGTGCGACGAGTTCCACTTGCCCTTTGGAATTAATTATCCATCCTTGTGCTTCAGTTAGTTGCACAGTCCTAGTTGTCGAGTCTTGCCTATTGCCGACAATTCTTGTCTGTTCCTCTGTTCCAGAATTCGCTCGTTCACCGGCGATTGGTCTTAAATCAATCCAAGTTGCTTCATCTGCAATTGCTTCATAAGGGTTAGGCGGCAAACCGCCTCTGCCGGTGACACTGAATTTGCTTTGATCCCTACCCCGCCGGCAGGTAGAGGTAATTAAGCGCGTAGCATCCACAGGATTTTCTGGTAATTTTAATAATCCCTGACTGGGGTCGAGATCGGGAGTGTTCAGAATAACAGTGCCGATTAATTCTGGGCTTCCACCAGTGGCGGTAATATCAGAAGCGGGTGTGAGTTGTTGTCGGAATTGTGGGCCAAAGATACCTTGCGTATTGATCGTGACAGTTCCTCCTTGAGATTCTTGGGAATTGGCTGTAATATCACTATTTTCTAAAGCAGCTAAGACATTGCTGTCTATGTTGATATTGCCACCGATGACATTCTGGCCTTGTGCATTCGTATTAATTGCGCTGCCTCGCCGCAATATCAAACTGTGGGAACGCAAGTTAATGGTTGCTTGCACCTCGTTGGAGCTAGTGTTGGCACTGCGGGTATCAGCGTTCAGGAAAGCTAAGTTGTCCAAATAGATAGAGCGAGCATTGATATTAATGTTGCCGGCATTCCCTTCGCCATAGCTGCTCATAGCGATGATGACTCCATCCCGCAAGTGTAAAGTATTCGTGTTGATGTTCAAGTCTCCCGCTACTCCGGTTGATTCTGGAATGGTAATAGCACTAATTGCAAGCACTGCAAAGGGTAAGCCGGTTCTTCCTATTATGTCCACAGACTCAGAAGCATCTATATCGATAGTTCCTCCCTTGCCTTGCCTCGATATAGATGCTCCTATCACTGCCCAGTTTTGGATAATCAACCTCCGAGTTTTAATCTTGATGTTGCCGGCAACTGCGGCACTGAGCGTGGAAGTAAACAAGCCAGTATTAGCTGGTACACCCAGAAGTTCAAAATTGTTAGCTCCAATGAATTCTGCTGAAACAGCAGCATTTACAGTAATCGCTCCACCGGCTCCTTCACCAGCAGTGCCGGCAATAGCTAGCCCCAAATTCTCAAAAAGTAGAGAACGGGTATTAATTGTGATGTCGCCGGCTGCTCCAGTGCTTCCAGGTCTATTACCCGTAATTAAACCAGAGTTATCAACCTCTGTAGAGCCTGTTGCATTCACTCTCACAGCGCCACCTCGACCGGCTCCAGTTGTGGAAGCAACGGTGAAAGCTCCATTGTGTGCCGTAAATCTAGAAGTGTTAATATCTATATTTCCCGCATTTCCTTCTCCAAAACTAATAGTAAACAAGCCATTGCGAAAATCTGAAGGGCCTGTTTTACCGCTAGCAATCTGTTGCAAAGTTTCCACAAATCTTCCAGTTCCTATTAATTCCACTGAGTCGGACGCATTGATGATAATATCTCCCCCAGAAAGCGATCCCAAGGTAAAAGAGACAATGCGCGACCCAGAACCGAGTTGGAAGTTACGTGCTTGAATTTGGATTTCGCCACCACCGATGCCACTGGTATTGACTATTGCGTTATTCTTGAGTTGAATATCTCCAAATTTTTCGACGCCAGAATAGCCCAAGGAAAACCCTTTCTCTACAGGTGTCAGCGTTACATTCCCGTCAGTCACACTTCCAAGTTCAATCCGTCCTCCGGGTGTTGTCGGTACTAAATTTCCATTGACCATAGCGATGGGAATTCCGCCGGCAACAAGACCTTGTACGACGGGATTATTACTGCCAGAGATGGTTACATCCCCACCGACCAAGGCTAGCGTTTTTTCAGTTTGCACTGACAGATTTGATCCCTGCACAACAATTGCACCTGGAATCTGCCCGTTGGGAGAAAATGATTGTTTAGTTCCCACCTCCAAACCCACCGGCACACTCACAGTTAGTAATGGCGTTTGAGGATTAACCGCACTAAATTGTGTGCCATCTGCAAAATTCATCTGACTGGCTGTACTTGCTAGAAATGATCCCCCAATATTGAGCTGGGCATTCGGGCCAAAGATAATTCCATTTGGATTGATTAAAAATAAATTGGCTGTGCCGTTCGCTTGAATACTGCCATCAATGTTAGAAATTGATGAGCCAGTTATTCGAGTAAAAATATTCTGAATATCTAAAGCATTATTAAAGTTAGCGGTGTTCCCAGTTGGAATTGAAAATTCTCGAAAGCTGTGGAATAAATTTGTGCCGGCACTTGTTCCGCCTTCAATAATACTGGTATTGCCCTGTGGGGTAACCCTAGAATTAATCGGCAACGTTGCATCCGGGACAATTTGCGCTTTTACTTGAGCAGATAAACTCAAATAAGTAAACAGAAAATAAGAACTAAAATATTTGAGAAAATGAATTAATTTGTGACAACATATGAGTTTATTGTTCATGGCATTGCTGTCGAATAAATTGGGGAGTTTGAGGAGTTACTGCCGGCACCTGTGCGACGAGTTCCACTAGCCCTTTGGAATTAATTATCCATCCTTGTGCTTCAGTAAGTTGAGGATTAAGAGTTGAGGCAACCTTGTTGGGCGCAGCAGTGAGCGATGAATTGTCTGATTCCCCCCGGCTTGAGAACTGCCCTAGAGCCGGTCTTAAATCAATCCAAGTGGCTTCATCCGCAATGGCCTCATACGGGTTCGGGGGTAAACCGCCTCTGCCTGTGACTGTAAATTCGCTTTGATTCTTACCCCGACGGCAGGTAGAAGCTACTAATTGGGTGGCATCCACAGGAGTTTGGGGTAAGTTTAATAATCCTTGAGCGGGGTCAACATTAGGGGTGGTGACACTGACGGTTCCACTTAAGGAAGAATTTGCTCCGGTTGCCGTGATGTCACTACTCGGAAGTCGGGCAGGATCTAATAAAAGCGGATCACTGGTGTTGAGCAAACGTTCAAGATCTTCGCGACTGCGAAACACAGAACCAAAAATGGCTTGAGCATTGATGATAATGTTGCCGCCACGGGCATTTTCAGAATTGGCGCTGATGTCGCTATTTTCTATTGCGGCAATCACATTAGTATTGACAGTCAAATTCCCGCCTGTGACTTGAGAGCCGGTGGCATTTGTGGTGATCCGACTGCCTTGGCGCAGGATTAAGGCAGAAGAGCGCACATCAATATTTCCCCCACTTTCTCCACCTTGGGCGTTGGTAGAAATGCTGCTGCCATCACGCAAGGTGATGGTGGGAGAGCGTAACTCGATAGTTCCTCCCCCTGCTGGGGTTTCCGCTGTCAAGCTGCTAGTGTTTGACAGCCCGATAGAAGCAGCATCCACTCTGAGGTTGCCTGCTTTTCCTTCTCCACGACTGCTCACGCTAGCTATCGCCCCATCCGCTAGTCGTAAGCGAGGGGTTTCAATGGTCAAATTGCCCCCCTCTCCGGTGGCTCCGGTTGCGGCTGTAGCCAGTAAGGCGCTGGAAGAGGAACCATCGGCTGAGCGGCCAATCACTTCCACCGTATCGCTGGCCTTGACGGTCAAGTTTCCCGCCTTGCCAGGGCCAAAGGTAGCTGTTGATACCACTGCCCCATCGACTACTCGTAAGCGAGCGATTTCAATGGTTAAATTGCCCCCCTCTGCAGTGGCTCCAGTTGCGGCTGTAGCAAACAAGCCGCTGGAAGAGGAACCATTGACTGAAGTACCAATCAGTTCCACCGTATCGGTGGCCTTGACCGTCAAGTTTCCCCCCTTACTGGAGCCAAAGGTAGCTGTTGATAGCGCTGCCCCATTGGATACTCGTAAGCGAGCGGTTTCAATGGTCAAATTGCCCCCCTCTCCAGTCGCTCCGGGTTGGGCTGTAGCAAGCAAGGCGCTGGAAGACTGACCATTGGCTGTAATGCTAGTCACTTCTACCGTATCGCTGGCCTTGACCGTTAAGTTTCCCGCCTTGCCAGGGCCAAAGGTAGCTGTTGATACTACTGCCCCATCGGATACTCGTAAGCGAGCGATTTCAATGGTTAAATTGCCCCCCTCTCCAGTCGCTCCAGTTGCGGCTGTAGCAAACAAGCCGCTGGAAGACTGACCATTGGCTGAAGTACCAATCAGTTCCACCGTATCGGTGGCCTTGACCGTCAAGTTCCCCCCCCTACCAGAGCCATTGGTACTTGTTGATACCAGTGCCCCATCGGATACTCGTAAGCGAGCGGTTTCAATGGTCAAATTGCCCCCCTCTCCAGTCGCTCCAGGTTGGGCTGTAGCAAGTAAGGCGCTGGAAGACTGACCATCGGCTGAAGTGCCAATCACTTCTACCATATCGCTGGCCTTGACCGTCAAGTTTCCCGCCTTACCAGGGCCATTGGTAGCTGTTGATACTACTGCCCCATTGGATACTCGTAAGCGAGCGGTTTCAATGGTCAAATTGCCCCCCTCTCCGGTGGCTTGGGGTTGGGATCTAGCAAGTAAAGCGCTGGAAGAGGAACCATCGGCTGAGCGGCCAATCACTTCCACCGTATCGCTGGCCTTGACGGTCAAGTTTCCCGCCTTACCAGGGCCATTGGTACTTGTTGATACCTGTGCCCCATCGGATACTCGTAAGCGAGTGGTTTCAATGGTCAAATTGCCCCCCTCTCCGGTGGCTCCGGGTTGGGCTGTAGCAAGTAAGGCCCTGGAAGACTGACCCTCGACTGAGCGGCCAATCACTTCCACCGTATCGCTGGCCTTGACGGTCAAGTTTCCCGCCTTACCAGAGCTAAAAGTAGCTGTTGATACCTGTGCCCCATTGGATACTCGTAAGCGAGCGGTTTCAATGGTCAAATTGCCCCCCTCTCCGGTGGCTTGGGGTTGGATTTCAGCTAACAAGGAACTGGGATACTGACCATCAGTTGAAGTGCCAATCACTTCCACCACCTCCGATGCGCGGACGCTCAGGGTTCCCGAAGGTTCCGCACCTTCGGTGAGAGCCAAAATGGCTGAGCCATCACTCAGCGTTACCCGCCGTCCTGCTACAAAAACATTGCCTCCCCCTGCACCACTGGCATCAACCGATGCCGCTCTTGAAAGACTAATATCCTGAAAATTGTTAATGCCAGGGTAGCTCAATGCCATACCTTGATTCGTGGGGGTTAGCGTCACCAGTGTTTCTGCGGCGACGCTGCCCAATTCTATTCGTCCGCCTTCTGCGGTGAGGTTGCCGCCTTCTAGCGCTAGATTACCGCCCAGCAACGCTAAGGTTTGGCCGGCTGCCACCTGAAGTCCAACAGGCCGGTTATCCCTGATGGTGGCTCCAGTCTCCGGATCGAAACTGAGATTGTGAGCAGAACCCTGCACCACAATATGTCCCGGATTTGGCCCCATCTGCAAGCCTACCGGCACACTCACCGTTAGTAACCCAGTTTGAGTAGGGGTTGCACTAAATTGTGTTTTATCTGCAAAATTTACATAACTTGCGGTACTGGCTAAAAATGAGCCACCAATATTTAATGCAGCATTGGGGCCAAAGATAATGCCATTCGGATTAATTAAAAATAAATTGGCTGTACCGTTGGCTTGAATTAACCCATCAATATTAGAAATTGAGCCACCCGTCACTCTTGTCAGGATGTTTTGAATCTCGGCAGCATTATTAAAAAAAGCCGTACCGTTAGTTGGGATAGAAAATTGTTGAAAGCTGTGGAATAAATTTGTGCCGGCACTCGTTCCGCCCTCAATAACACTTGTATTGCCCTGTGGGGTAACGGTAGAATTCACCGGCAACGTTGCATCCGGGACAATTTGTGCTTTTGCTTGACCAGATAAGCTGATAAAAGTCAATAAGAAAAAATAACTAGAATATCTGAGAAAGTGAGTTAATCTGCCACAATATATTCGTCGTTTATTCATGGCATTGCTGTGGAATAAATTGGGAAGTTTGAGGCGCTACTCCCGGCACTTGTGTGACGAGTTCCACTTGCCCTTTGGAATTAATCACCCATCCTTGCGCTTCAATCAGTTGGACAGGGCTAGTTGTTGAATCTTGCCTGTTGCCGGCAATTGTTGTCTGTTCCTCTGTTCCAGAATTTGCTCGTTCCCTGGCAATTGGTCTTAAATCAATCCAAGTGGCTTCATCCGCAATGGCTTCATAAGGGTTCGGAGGTAAACCCCCTCTGCCGGTGACAGTAAATTCGCTTTGATTCTTACCCCGCCGGCAGGTAGAAGCCACTAATTGGGTGGCATCAACCGGGATTTCGGGTAAGTTTAATAATCCTTGAGCGGGGTCAACATTAGGGGTGTTGACACTCACTGTTCCACTTAAGGATAAATCTGCACCTGTGGCGGTAATGTCACTACTCGGAAGTCGGGCAGGATCTAATAAAAGCGGATCACTGGTGTTGAGCAAACGTTCAAGATCTTCCGGGGTGCGAAAAACAGAACCAAAAATGGCTTGAGCATTGATGGTAATGTTACCGCCACGGGCATCTTCAGAATTGGCGCTGATGTCGCTATTTTCTATTGCCGCAATCACATTAGTATTGACAGTCAAATTCCCGCCTGTGACTTGAGAGCCGGTGGCATTTGTCGTGATCCGACTACCTTGGCGCAGGATTAAGGCAGAAGAGCGCACATCAATATTTCCCCCACTTTCTCCGCCTTGCGCGTTGGTAGTGATACTGCTGCCACCGCCCAAGGTGATGGTGTCAGAGTCTAACTCGATAGTTCCCCCTCCTGCTGAGGTTTCCGCTGTCAAACTGCTAGTGTTTGACAGCCCGATAGAACCAGCATCCACGATGAGGTTGCCTGCTTTTCCTTCTCCACGACTGCTGACGGTAGCTATCGCTCCATCGGCTACTCGTAAGCGAGCGGTTTCAATGGTCAAATTGCCCCCCTCTCCGGTGGCTTCGGGTTTGACTGAAGCATCCAAGCCGCTGGGACGCGAACCATCAGCTGAGGTGCCAATCACTTCCACCGTATCGCTGGCTTGGACGCTCAAATTTCCCGCCTTGCCAGGACCAGAGGTACCTGTTGCGACATATCCCCCATCGACTACTCGTAAGCGAGCGGTTTCAATGGTCAAGTTGCCCCCTTCTCCGATGGCTCCAACTTCAGTTTCAGTATCCAAGCCGCTGCGACGCTGACCATCGGCTGAAGTGCCAATCACTTCCACCGTATCGCTGGCCTGGACGCTCAAGTTTCCCGCCTTGCCAGGGCCAGAGGTATTTGTTCCTACATATGCCCCATCGACGATTCGTAAGCGAGGGGTTTCAATGGTCAAATTGCCCCCCTCTCCGGTGGCTCCTTCATTGGCTGAAGCACTTAAGGCGCTGGAAGAGTCACCATCGGCTGAAGTGCCAATTACTTCCACCGTATCGCTGGCCTGGATGTTCAAGTTTCCCGCCTTGCCAGGGCCAGAGGTACTTGTTCCTACATATGCCCCATTGATGATTCGCAAGCGAGCGGTTTCAATGGTCAAATTGCCCCCCTCTCCGGTGGCTCCTTTATTGGCTGAAGCATCCAAGACGCTGGAAGAGTGACCGTCGGCTGAAGTGCCAATCACTTCCACCGTATCGCTGGCCTTGACGCTCAAGTTTCCTGCCTTGTCAGGGCCAGAGGTACTGGTTCCTACATATGCCCCATTGATGATTCGTAAGCGAGGGGTTTCAATGGTCAAATTGCCCCCCTCTCCGGCGGCTCCTTCATTGCCTGAGGTCTCCAAGTTGGAAGACTCACCATCAGTTGAGGTGCCAATCACTTCCACTGTATCGCTGGCCTTGACCGTCAAGTTTCCCGCCTTGCCAGGGCCAGAGGTATTTGTTCCTACATAAGCCCCATCGACGATTCGTAAGCGAGGGGTTTCAATGGTCAAATTGCCCCCCTCTCCCCTGGCTTCTTCATTGACTGAAGCACCCAAGGTGGAAGATTTACCATTAGTTGAAGTGCCAATCACTTCCACCGTATCGCTGGCCTGGACGCTCAAGTTTCCCGCCCTAGGGCCAGAGGTACTTGTTCCTACATATGCCCCATCAATGATTCGTAAGCGAGGGGTTTCAATGGTCAAATTGCCCCCCTCTCCGGTGGCTCCTTCATCGACTGAAGCACCCAAGCTGGAAGACTCACCATCGGTTGAAGTGCCAATCACTTCCACCGTATCGCTGGCCTGGATCGTCAGGTTTCCCGTCTTGCCACCAGAGGTACTGGTTCCTACATATGCCCCATCAATAATTCGTAAGCGAGGGGTTTCAATGGTCAAATTGCCCCCCTCTCCGGTGGCTCCTTCACTGACTGAAGCACCCAAGCTGGAAGACTCACCATCGGTTGAAGTGCCAATCACTTCCACCGTATCGCTGGCCTGGATCGTCAGGTTTCCCGTCTTGCCACCAGAGGTACTGGTTCCTACATATGCCCCATCGATGATTTGTAAGCGAGGGGCTTCAATGGTCAAATTGCCCCCCTCTCCGGTGGCTCCTTCATTGACTGAAGCAAATAAGCTGGAAGACTCACCATCAGTTGAAGTGCCAATCACTTCCACCACCTCCGATGCACGAACGCTCAGGGTTCCCGAAGGTGCGGAACTTTCGGTGAGAGCCACAATACTTGAACCATCAGTCACCGTCACCCGTCGTCCTGTTACAAAAACATCGCGTCCCGCTGCACTACTGGCATCAACCGATGCCCCCATTGAAAGACTGATATCCTGAAAATTCTCAATGCCAGGGTAGCTCAACGCCATACCTTGATTCATGGGGGTTAGCGTCACCAGTGTTTCTCCCCCGACACTGCCCAATTCTACTCGTCCGCCTTCTGCGGTTAGCTTGCCGCCTTCTAGAGCTAAATTACCGCCCAGCAGCGCTAAGGTTTGACCGGCTGCCACCTGAAGTCCCACAGGCGGATTATCCCTGATGGTGGCAAAAGTCTCTGGATCGACACTCAGATTGTTATAAGAACCCTGGACCACAATATTTCCCGGATTTGGCCCCATTTGTAACCCCACCGGCACACTCACGGTTAATAAAGGCGTGGTTTGAGGTGATGTCGCACTAAATTGTGTCCCATCAGCAAAGTTAATTTGATTGGCTGTACTGGCTAAAAATGAGCCACCAATATTTAGTGCAGCATTGGGGCCAAAGATAATGCCATTCGGATTAATTAAAAATAAATTGGCTGTGCCATTGGCTTGAATTAACCCATCAATATTAGATAGCGAACCCCCCGTTACCCTTGTCAGGATATTTTGAATATCGGCAGCATTATTAAAGAAAGCAGTACCGTTTGTTGGGATAGAAAATTCTCGAAAGCTGTGGAATAAATTTGTGCCGGCACTCGTTCCGCCCTCAATCACACTCGTATTGCCCTGTGGGGTAACGGTAGAATTCCCCGGCAACGTTGCATCCGGGACAATTTGTGCCCCAGCTTTGGGAAGAAAGGAAGAAAGACTTAACAGTAAAAGCCCAGAAGATAAAAACACTTTTTGGCTTAAAGTTTTTAAATTGTTATCTTCCTTGATAGTTGGTCGGCTATGGGTGACAGTGGCAAACCGTCGGCGATTAGCTGTAACAGATGTTTCCGGTTTCTGTTGGTTCATAAGCGCCGATTTAGGAAATGCCAATTAAACTATCAAAAACTGGCTAAAAAAACTGTTCAGCCTAAACTTTTCCTTTATTCAAGGTGAACTTTCTAGCACAGTCATGGTAAAGGGAAGATCAACCGACAACTCAGCCATTTGTTTCAAGCCGGCTGATTCTAAAAGTGTTTGCCACTCTTGCGCTAATGCTGGATCGTCAGGGGTTTCGCGGCGTAATTCAGCTAAAGTTGCCACAGCTTCATGCCAAATTCCCGCTTCCGCATATAATTTTGCGCGTTCTTGGGGCGCTGCTTTCTGGATCTGACTCGCCACCTCTAAACTCATTTCAGTGTGCTGAGTCCACCCCTCTACAAAAATATCTTTTCGGCGGTTATCTGGGTTACAAATCACTGAAAAATACCAGTGATAATTCTTGCCAGGTTCTAATTTTATTTGCTCCTTCGGTAAGCTGACACTGACGATAGACGATTGCCCAGAAATTGGAATATCTTCTGATCTATAGAGATCCTTTTCGTTTTCATCCTTCAAAACAAATTCTGCCTTTCGAGCAGAAGTTTCAGGGAGATAAACAAAAAATTGAGGAGACTCTGACACCGTCACTCCAAATTCAGCCGTGTCTGGTATCAAATCTGGCATCAGTGCAGTTAACAGCGGCACGGCACTTTTTTCGTCCTGTTCGCATTTTCCTCCACGAGTTCCCCCGCCTACGGTTTCCGGTGTTCCTATCCCTTTTGGCGGTTTATAATCCGCGACCTCAATGGTTTTACTAGGCAATGCTTTCCCTTGGCTGAGCGAGAGCAGAGCTAGGGCGTGGCTCGGTATAAAGTTAATCGTTAATGTATTAAAAATTACAAGCAAAAAAAATGCAGGACGCAGGCGTGAGTTTAGTTCAGTCATTCTAAAGTCTCCTTCTTTTAAGAAAATTGCAGATTAAAGCATCCCCAATCTGTTAATTTTTAACCGAGTGGGAAGAGAAGTAACTGTTATTTGCAATAAAAGTTTACAATATCAGATATGTACCTGGAAAGATCACTCAACCGGCACTTGATAAACCTTAACCGGCTGTTCGCGGCCTTTCAATAAAACAGTCCCAATCAGTTCTGTGGCAAATTTGTCCTGGGTGTATTGGCAAGTTTCTTCAGCAATTAAAATCCGGCAAATCCCGCCATCAATCGACTTATCAAAACTTTCCAAGCGGGAGGCGATATTAACCGTATCGCCAATAATGGTGTAATCTTGTCTCTGATTAGATCCCAAGCTGCCAACAACCACTGTGCCGGTGGCGATTCCAACTCGCATGGCAACAGTCGGCTTCCCTTGCATTCGCCACTGCCGGTTTAGCGATTTCAAAGCCTCTGCCATTCCCAAGGCACACTTCACCGCTTTTTGAGCATCTAAAGCAATTTCTTCAGGCGTGGTGGCGGCAATGGGAACGCCGAAAACTGCCATAACTGCATCGCCAATAAATTTATCAATTGCACCATCACAATCAAGAACAATTTGAGCCATTGCACTCATATATTCGTTCAGCCAAGACATCAAGACTTTAGGTTCCATTCCTTCAGCAATACTGCTGAAACCTTTTAAATCTGTAAACAGAACAGTTGCAATCATTTCTTGTCCCTGTAACTGTCCTTCTTCGAGAATTTTATCCCGATCTTCCCAGATTGCTTCGGCTATTTTAGGAGTAACGTGCCGGCCAAATAAATTCATCACTGTTTGGCGTTCTGCACGTTCAATATTAGCAATATAAGCTGTAATTGCGCTTACAGAGCCGGCTAAAGCAAGGACTGAGGGAACAAGCGGAATCCACCAACCGCCTAGAAAAGCGATGAAAGAACCCCCTATCAGAAGGCTGCCGGCAATTAAAATCGTGACCCCTGTCCAAGAAACTGAGTAATAAGTCTTTTTGCCGGCAGCATATCGCCCCATCCAAACTGAGGTTGCCCCAATCACTGACCAACCAAAAATCCATAACATTTCTAAGGGTTCAGACCAAACTTTAATAAGAGGCCGGTTATCCAGTGCCGCACTAATAATTTGGCTGATTAAGTTAGCATGAATTTCTACACCAGAGGTTGGGTTAGGCGCTGTATTCAGCCCGCTATCATAAGGAGTATGGAAGTAATCTTGCAAACTAAGAGCCGTTGAGCCGATTAAAACCACTCGATTGCGTGCGAAATCTGGTGCAACTCGATTTTCCAATACATCGGTCATTGATACAATTTTGAACGTCTTTTGCGGCCCCCTAAAGTTCATTAATATTTGGTAGCCTTTGTAATTTGTGCGGATATAACTGCCATCATTTGCTCTTAAACGCACAAAGACTGCTTGAGCTAATTGTAAATAGTCGGAATTGACAGCTGCGTTTTCAGGTTTAATTCCCTTACTTTCAAGATAAATGAAAGCCAACTTCAGCCCAAAGCTCATTATACTTTCACCATTTTTTGTTTCCAAAAATAGCAAGCCGCGACGGATTTTGCCGTCTGGATCTAATACGAGATTATTTGCTCCTACTTGATCAAGTTTAGTCAAGATTGGTGAGGGATTGACTGCAAAGCCGGTGCCATCTCGACTGACTCTTTTAACTCCAATTAGATTAGGCGTAGTTTTCAAAACTTTGATTAAATTTTGATGACCGGCTCCTACAGGTAAGTCTCGATAAATATCTAGTCCAATGGCACTTGGCTGCTGTTGTTTCAGTTTTTCAATTAACTGGGCAATCGTAGAATCAGGGATAGGCCATTGACCAGCTTTTTGGATATCTGACTCAGAAATTCCAACAATAACGATGCGAGAATCTACCGGCTCTTGGGGACGCAGGCGAAAAAATTGATCGAGTGCTGCCCATTCCAGAAGTTGTAGTAAGCCGGTTAAGCGCAGGGCTATTAACAGGCCGGCAACACCAGAAGCTCTAAGCAAGACACTCGGTGATTCTCTAACTAGGATATGTCTGATTTTTTCCCACATATCACTTTTGTGCCTGCTTTGAAAAAGTATAAAACTTGAGTTTATTCTAAAATAATTATAATCGGCAAATTAGATTAGGAGTTAATTTATAACTTCACTTAAATTTAAAAGTTATAAGCATTTTGCAATTTACTGAGGGATAGAAAAACCTGGTTTTTGGGGCTAATTTATGGCAGTTGAAAGTTTTTCTGTATTTTCAAGCAATATTTATCAATTAAAATAAAATAAGCTTGATTTGATATTTGTATAATTTTAAAATAAGTTCAATTACTTAATTAAAATTATACAAATCCTAAATTTTAACAGGTAGTTATTTTTAAATTAATTTAATGATAATAATTACTAATTATTATTTTTAATCGTCAAATTTTATATGCTAAACACAAAAATTAGAGTAGATTAACTATTGTCATTACCTAAAACCTAATATCATATCGGCTTGAACAAGCCTAATATATTTTTGACAGAACCAATCATCTCGGACGAGTTTAATTTAGGAGAAGTTCCCTAATACGATATAACAATACGCTACCCCACTGGCAAAAGAAAAGCGCCCACAAGGAGCGCATGATTATGCCTAACTTAGGTAACGATTGTTGTGTTCAGTTAATGATTTTTCAGTTAAATTAACTGTTTTCCTTTGAAAAATTACCCTCAAGAACTTCAAAGTTACTCAACGGTTACAGACTTGGCTAAATTTCTTGGTTGATCCACATCCAAACCGCGACGTGCAGCAATATGATAAGCCAGTAATTGTAATGGAATAACTGTCAAAATTGGAGACAGCAACTCATCAACCACCGGCACCGGCAGCAGCTTGTCAAAGGTCTCAGCCGCCTCACGATCATTCATGGGTGTTACCCCAATTAATTGTGAGTCTCGCGCCTTGGCTTCCTGGGCATTAGAAAGCACTTTTTCAAATACGCTCCCCGGCATCGCGATCGCAACCACCGGCACCTTCGCATCTAGTAGCGCGATCGGTCCGTGCTTCATTTCCCCAGCGGGATAGCCTTCGGCGTGAATATAACTGATTTCCTTCAGTTTCAGTGCCCCTTCTAAAGCGATCGGAAAATTAATTCCGCGCCCTAAAAAGATAAAATCTTTCGTGTCGGCAAACTCGTGAGCTAACTCTTCGATATAGCGTTCCTGACTCTCCAAAATCAACTCAATTTGCGCCGGCAGTTGGCGCAACCCTTGAATAATTTCCTCTATTCTGGTTAGTGGCAACGTTTTGCGCCGATACGCCAAATCTAAAGCTAACCCATAAAACGCCATTAGCTGAGTAACAAACGTTTTCGTTGCAGCCACCCCAATTTCGATACCGGCACAAGTATCAATAATATTAGGGACTAAGTGGCCCAGCGACGACTCAGGCCGATTCGTAATTCCCAAAAGTCTAGCGTGAAACTTTTCCGATTTAGCGAGACGGCGCTGCTGTTCCATTGCCAAAGCCGCCAGAGTATCTGCCGTTTCCCCAGACTGACTGATGCCAACGGTTAGTGTGTTGGGTGTCAGTGGTGCCGGTGCGTAACGAAATTCCGAGGCATACTGCACCATTGTCGGAATTTCTGCCAGCTGCTCTAACAGATATTTACCCACCAACCCGGCGTGCCAACTCGTGCCACAAGCAAGAATTTGAACGTGTTCCAAATCTGCCAGCAGTTCATCTGGCAAACCCAATTTTACGGGTGAATAGCCCGCTTCTGGGTGCCAATCTCCGTGAAAATATGCGTCCAAACAAGAGCGCACAACTCCCGGTTGCTCATAAATTTCCTTAGCCATGAAGTGCCGGAAGCCCTGCTTTTCCACAAGCACGGGGTTCCAGCTCAGGGTGCGGGGAGTTTTCTTTAAGCGATCACCCGAAAAATTGTAAACTTCAACCCCTAACGGGGTCAGTCGCGCCAGTTCGCCATTTTCCAGAGGTAACACTGCACGAGTATGAGCCACCAGTGCCGGCGTATCTGAAGCACAGAAAAACTCACCTTGCCCAAAACCGATCACGAGCGGAGCCTGCTGTCTGGCGACAACCATTTCGTCGGGATACTCGGCACAGACAACGGCGATTGCAAACGCCCCTTTTAGGTGATTGACTGCTTTCCGTACCGCTTCTAGAAATGGAGACAGCAAGGGGACAAATGCCGGTGCCTCCACCAGAGGTTCTGCCAGATACTCAGCGATTAAGTGGGGGATCACCTCAGTATCGGTATCCGAGCGGAATTCGTGGCCCCTAGATTTTAGAGCGTCGCGCAACTCGCGGTAGTTTTCAATAATCCCATTTTGCACAACTGCCACTCGTCTTGCCGTATCCGTATGCGGGTGGGCGTTGTACTCTTCTGGTCTGCCGTGAGTTGCCCAGCGGGTATGTCCGATGCCAATCTGGGCTGGCGTTTCCACACCGGCAAGCTTTTCTCGCAGGTTTTGGAGTTTACCTTTCGCCCTGACGCAGTGAATTTCACCTTCCCAGACAGTCGCAAGGCCGGCAGAATCGTAACCCCGGTATTCGAGTTTCTCTAAGCCTGCCAGCAAAATTTCGCTTGCGTTTTGGGTGCCAATATAGCCAACGATTCCGCACATCTAGAATCTAACTCCTGCTCCGCACATGATGATCAGAATCTACTTGCTACAAACTAAAGGGCTATCAGGAAAACGTCAAGAATCTAGAGGCTAAGAAGCCTCAAGACGACCTTGCCGCCAAAAAAAGAGGGGGCGAGTGGCTCCCTCTGTCACTTTACCCTGAAAGGTCTTGTTTGATGACCGCCAATTTCCTCCCAGGGAACGAGTGTTTTGGCCGGTCTTAGTACGCCAAGCCCATGCTGCGAGTTGTTTCCGCCCCCAGGTAGACCCGGATGCTCAGAAAGTCGGTGGGGCAAGCCGTTTCACAACGTTTGCAACCGACACAATCTTCAGTCCGAGGAGATGAAGCGATCTGGCCGGCTTTGCAGCCATCCCAGGGCACCATTTCCAAAACGTCTGTAGGGCAAGCGCGGACGCACTGAGTGCAGCCAATGCAGGTATCGTAGATTTTGACTGTATGAGACATGGAATTAAGGCTCCAAACGATTTCTCAACACTTTTGTACTATGTGTGCGGCTAGCAAATTTAACGACTAGCTTCGCCGCTGTTGGAGGTCAACATCGAAACACTATCTGACCCTCGGGCCAGAGGAAAAGATCCAAAATGCTTCGACTTCAACCTCCAAGCCGCGTTTGGAATCTGCGGCCTAGTTCTGAATCAAGGCTTAGTTTATCGTAGGGTCGATCCACCGTCCTACAAAAGGCTGCAAAACTTCAAATACCTTAATACTGCGGGTTTGAGCCAGGGGTGGGCCGGAGGGGAGAATTTTTAACGAGGGGCTAGGAGCTAAGGGGTAGATATAGCGAGACAAAACGTTGTTAATATCTAGACTTTTTAAGGCAGCCAGCAGCCATGAATTCGGCTCAGGGGCTTGTTAATCACCTCATGTCGTGAGGAATCTCTAGCCTTGACTCCCTGCTTCCTCCTCCCTCACGTAAAGCGGCAGATAAACGCTGAACGTAGAACCGGCCCCCAACTCGCTTTCCACAATAATTTCACCGCCCATCATTTGACAAAAACTGCGACTGATGGCCAGTCCCATGCCGGTGCCTCCGTAGCGGCGCGTTGTAGACTCATCTGCCTGAGTGAATGCCTGGAAAATCGTCGGCAGCTGTTCTTGTGTCATCCCAATGCCGGTGTCGCGGACTTGAAACCTGATCCAACCCCCAGTGCCGGTGTCAGAAGCCGGTTCCGCATTTGCCCTAGAAGTTAGCAGTTGCAACTCAGGATCTTCTTCACGGGAAACATCAAGGATAATCGAGCCATGCTCTGTAAATTTGGTGGCGTTGTCCAGCAAGTTTAAGAGTATCTGCCGCACCTTGATCCAATCAGCGTGCATTGTGCCCATATCATTTGGGCAATTTACGATCAACGTGTTGCTGTTAGCAACGAGCAACGGTTGAACTCGGGTCTGGACTTCCTTAATTAAGGCTGCCACATCGAACGTATTGAGATCGAGTTCCATCTGACCCGATTCAATCTTCGAGAAATCGAGAATTTCGCTGAGCACTCCCAGTAACTGCTTACCGGCTGTATTGATAGTCTGGAGGTCAGCAATAAAATCCATCTGGCCTAAGCCTAACTCCTGAGCATCTTCTTGCAGCAGTTCGCTATAACCAATAATGGCGGTTAAGGGTGTGCGGAGTTCATGACTCATATTTGCCAGAAACGAACTTCTGGCTCGATTGGCCGCTTCTGCTGCACTCTTGGCCTGGTACAATTCTGCCTCGGCTTCCTTGCGCTCGGTGATGTCCCGCGCAAAGATGCAATTGTACTCATGACCATTGACTTTAAAATAATTGATGGTTAACTCTACTGGGAAAATGTGGCCATCTTTAGTACAGTGCTGAGATTCTAGCCGAATAGAGCCAAGTTGCTTGATTTCTTCCCAGTATTCCGACCAGATATAAGGGGGAAAATCTGGGTTGATGTGCTGCAACGAGCGTGAGAGCAACTCCTCGCGGGAGTAGCCCAGGGACAAGCAAGCGGCATCGTTAACGTAAAATAACTGCGCCTCAGGTGTTACCCAAAATACAGCATCCCCAGCCCGATTGATGGAGAATTGTAGGACTTTGTGAACCTCTGCGATCCGCTGCCGCTCTACCCGCTCTGCTTGCAAAGCGATGGTGGTATGTCTTAAATGGGTGGCGCACGCCTCAGCTCTCATTTCTAACTCTTCATTGATTTGTCTGAGTTCGGCTTCGGTTTGTTTGTGTTCTGTAATGTCAGACCGGCTCAGGATCAGGCCACCAATTTCACCGGCTGCTGTCTTCCAAGCCCGGATTTCCCACTCGATCCAAACCGGCACACCATCTGATCGGGTGAAATACTCTCGTTCTCGGTGTTCTCCTGATCCTGCTAAACACGAAGCGTAAATGTCCTGCCACCGAGACAAATCCTGTTTTTGAAATAGGGGCAGAAATTCATAATGAGAGCGACCAATAATATTTTGGTCGCCCTGGCCGCAATCCGTCAGCCACCTGCGAGAAGTCAGCAGGTAGCGCATCTGGCAATCAAGCATTGCTACCGCCGCAGGGGCGTGTTCCAAAAACCGCTGGAAGACCTCTGGATTGTCTGGGGCGTACATGGGTCAGTTCAATGAAGAGTGAAGATTGGAGTGAATTTTCAACATCTTTGTGGCAGGAGTCCCTTGCTTGAAAAATAGGTCGGGACTTACATACTAATAAAGATGTCGGTAGTGTGCTTAAGGCGTTTGACTGGGTTGGGACTGAATTGCCCCTTTTCTTTCTATGCCTCTTGCCTTTGATGTCCCCGCCGGCACCCAAGAAGAACAATCGGGCAATAAAACTGATACTCGTTCCATAGATATCATCCTCACGAGTGAGTGCTAAGTTCCTTACCGCATCCCTGCTAAGATGTCCTTTCTGCAACTGCTCATAACCAGTAAGCATTTAGATAGCCCGAATCAGGGAATGATTCGGCAGTATGTACCGCTCACAGACTTGTGTGGCCGACAACTTGCGCCTGAGAACTGGCCTTCTCAAGCCCCCGCTATCCCGTTGGTTTCGTGGGGGTTGTTAATGTCTTACTTCTTAATTGTCTTAGCTGCTTCTGGATTTGACAGCTAAAAGTTAAGATTGGCTGGGCGGGGCAAGCAACTATCGCTTTGGAGCAGCTCGAAACTGGCACTTGGGAGAATCGCTAGTTGATAACCGGCAATTTCTCTGGTGTTGTTTCGGCTGTGCCACGGTTCGCCTTTTATCACCATCTGCCGGCAGTTGCAGTCGGTGGATGTCTTTCTCCACTGTATCAACGGCGTCTTCAGGTCGCATGCGCTCCAGTATAAAGGAGCCGGTGACGGGTTGAGTCATTGTTCTCCTCTGAGCACCGGCAGGCCACTTGCCCGATAAACCGACCGCTCCAGTTCTTTTACATTTTTTAATATTTCTTTCCAAAAATCGTTAAGCTTCATTGCGAAATTAAAACAAAGCGAAACCGGCATGATAACTTTTATCAGTGTTGGAACTGGCGCAGGATATAGAGAGGAAAACACTTTGAATTCGCATCTGCCTCAATACCCCAGCTGTTTACTTCGGGAAGATATCGGTGAGTATGTGGCTCACCTGCAGCTTCACATGACTTTACAGGCCCGGAACTTGGTTCCGACTCTTACTCAGGCTGTGGATAGCCGAGAGTTGCTCTTACAGCAAACCCAGGCTAATTTTGAAAAGTTGGTTTCTCGCCAGCCTCTTTAAATTGTTTTAATAAGAATATTTACAATATTTCAGCAAGTGTGTTGTGGGACAATCGGAGCTTTCTAGCTCTGATTTTTTTTTGCTTATCTAAGTTGATCGGTTCTGTTCAGAGTAGGGGCAAACGCATACCTGACGGTAGGCGCAGCTTCTCTATTCGCGAAGTAGTGTTCCTTCATAGACAGGAGATACGCCAATCCCGCTACAAGTTTGAACGCAACTCAGTATAAACTTCTGAAGCATGGGGGAGGGCAAGCAAAAATTCCAAATTAAGCGTGACCCACGCTCTATTCCCAAGTATTATTTGCCTGATCTAACAAAAGACTACCCCGCTTTCAAACGTCTGCCAACTTTTTTCGAGTGATTGGGTGTTGTCAAACTTTACTGATATGAGTCTTCGTTCGGTTGCCATTTTGACTTTGGTGACGCTAGCTGCCGGTGAGCTAACTCAAAAAGCTGATGTCTGGGGCTTTGATTTAGACAATCCCAGGCTTAACTGTCTAGCCAAGAAGCTGGCGATCCCGCTTCGGGATACACCGGCACAGAATCAGATCCCCCCCTCTTGTGTCAAACCCCTCTCAGGTGCTGAGTTACTCAAGCCGCCGGTAGTTAACGATAGTTCCTTCTCCCTCGCTGCCGGTGACGTTGTCTCCCGTTCTCCTTGGCTGCCCAAAAAAGCCGTTGGGATGAATGAGCCGATTGTTACAGATATCAAGATCCGTTTTTTGAATAAAAAGGGTGAGACGATTGATGAGAATGGTCAGTTAGTTGCCGGTCGCACACGAGCGGATTTTATTCTTGCTGAGTTAGAACTCCAGCCGGGTGAGGTGTTTCGTGAAGATGTGCTGGAGGCAGACTTGCGCCGGCTCAGGCGTATGGATTTATTTAACGAGGTGAGAGTTTCTCGTTCCCAGAGTGCTGCCGGTGTTGAGCTTGTCTATGAACTCAAAGAGAGCCGTTCCCGTTCCGTTACACCGAGTTTCGGAACTGATGAGGATATTGGAACTTACGGAGCGCTCAGCTATCAAGATAGAAATATCGATGGGATTAACCAGGCGTTTCGGGCGAGGCTGCAAGCGAGCAACCAAGACTTGCAGTATAGTTTGCGCTTTATCGATCCTTACCGCGCCATAACGCCCAATCGTTTAGGTTACAGAATTGAAGGGTTTCGGCAACGGGGCTTTTCTAACACCTTTAATGAAGGCATTGACTTGCCGAATGGTAACTCCGTTCGAGAGGGACGTTTTGGTGGCGGCGTGGCGCTGCTGAAGTCTTTTAATGAATGGGATGCGGCGCTAGGATTAAATTACACTCGCATCAGTATTCGCGATAAAAACTGGAATCTTGCGCCGGTGGATGAATTTGGCACTCCGCTGAGTTTTAGTGGCACCGGCATTGATGATCTGGTGACAGTGTCTTTGGGGCTAGTGCGAGACGAGCGAAACCGGCGATCTTATCCGAGTGAAGGCTCTCTGCTCAGTTTGAGTATGGAGCAGTCGCTGCCAATTGGATTGGGGAATATTTTTCTCAATCGGCTCAAGGCGAATTATCTTCAGTATGTGCCGATGCAGTTGGTTAGCGGCGGTGCGCCGGCAGATTTGCCAGACGAGTTACAAGAAATGTTTGCATTTAATTTGCAAGCCGGTACGGTAATTGGAGATTTGCCTCCTGCCGAGGCGTTTAATCTGGGCGGTTTCAATTCAGTGCGGGGTTATGAGTTTGGTGATATCGGCAGCGGTCGCAGTTTTGTGCTAGGCGTTATGGAGTATCGCTTCCCGATTATTTCGCCGGTGGGAGGAGTTTTGTTTGCTGATTTTGCCTCAGATTTAGGTTCGGGTGATACAGTCTTGGGCGAGCCAGGTGTATTGCGTAACAAGCCTGGAAGCGGTTTTGGATACGGCTTTGGCTTGCGGGTAAAATCCCCGTTGGGATTGCTCCGGCTTGATTATGGAATTAACGAGCGCGGAGAAAGCCGGATTGAATTGACCACTGGGCAGCGCTTTTAACAAGTGCCTTTTAAAAATTTGAAGCCGTACTTTTCATAACGTACAAAAAGATACTTTTAGCCCCCTTAAGTGGGCTTTAGCTATTAGCCCAGCTATAGGAGTAGCAGGCAGAATTTGATGTTGAAAAGATGTCAAAGATAAATGCCGGCAGGCAATATTATTGTGTCTCAACTTCAATTCGAGAGCCTTGCGGGGACTTGTAAACCTTAATTTGAGTGGGTAATCTTTCTGCTAACGCTCGAACATGGGTAATCACTCCAATTAACCGTGATTGCTGCCGCAAAGATTCTAAAATTTGCGTGACAGTTTCCAAGGTTTCTCCATCCAAAGTGCCAAATCCCTCATCCAGAAATAGACTGCCTAGTTGCGCCCCTTGGGATAGCTTTTCTGATAAAGCCAGCGCCATTGATAAAGAAGTGGCAAATGTTTCACCGCCAGAAAGGGTTCGCACGCGCCTAAGTTCGCCGCCATTCCAGTTATCTTCAACCCAATATTCCCCATCTTGAATTGTTAGGGCGTAACGGTTTTCTGTGAGTTCCCGCAGCAAAAGTGTAGCGCGAGTCACTAACTCATCTTCTAAATGCTCCAAAATATATGCTTGAAATTCATTAGATTTAAGATTTTGGGCGAGCGTGTGATAAGTTTCTTCGTGTTCTGCTAAATTTGATTGCTGGGTAAGTAGTCTTTCTGTTTCTTCTAGTTTTTGTTCGGCGACTTGAATCCAAGCTGAAAGTTCTGCTCGCCGGTTTTGTGCTTGTTTAACGTTATCTTCAGCAGCAAGTTTAGCGCTTCGATACTGCGAAATCATCTTAGAAAGCTCAGCAATTTCCCCTTCATCTGTCATCCGATTTCCAATGACTTCAGTTAAATCTTTAATTCGCGTTTCTAGCTGAAGCTTAGATTCCCTATGTTCGCGGATGGCAAGCTCCCATTGAGATTGTTCTTTCGTGCCGGCATCGGCAGCTAAAAATGTCTCTTCTGTAAAACTAGCCCGTGAGAGTTTTTCTTGCCACTCAGCATTTAACTGTTGTTGTTTTTCACCGGCTCGCTCAAAGGCAATGTTTGCTTGCTTGGCTCTTTCTTCTAATTGAATAAAATTATTATAGGCAGTTTGATAGGAAGCTTCTGCAACTTTCAATCGGCTTGCCAATTCTTGTTGCTGCTGTGCTAAATTGCTTGCCAAAGTTTCATAAGGCTGATTGTCTGTTAGTTCATAAAGTTTGGCAGCAATGGATTGTAACTGTTGCTGCCGGCGATCAACTTCTGCCGTTGCGGTTTGATATTCTGTTTGTGTTGTTATCTCAGTCTGTTGGGCAAACTGTAGCGCTTGTTGTGCCGATTCCACTTCAGCACACGCTTTTTGCAACTGTTGCTCTGCCTGCCGATATTTGACATCGCCGGTTTGAAGCGCCTCCTGTTCCTGCACTAGCTGTTTGGCTTGCCACTCCTCAACCCCAATCACAGCACTGATTTGTTCCTGCAGTGCACTTGATCTCTGCTGCGTCTCCGCCAGCGTCTGAGCCAAATCCAGCGCTTTTTGCTTGTGCGCCTCCAGTGCTGCTTCTGCCTTCGTTGCAGCCATCTGAGCCTCTTGTAACGCCCGTTGAGCGCCGGCTTCACGTCCTCGCAATGGGGCGATATCGACAACCGTGACTGCCGGCACCGGAGGTAAATTCTCCACTTCCGGATGTTCGCTTCCGCATACTGGGCAAGGATCTCCAGGTTTTAACAGCATCCGTAAGCCAGCAGCGCGATCTAGAAGTGCCGCTTCAGCATTTGTCTGCTCAGCCGCTTCTAACGTCGCACGAATCTGTTGTAAATACCCTTGAGTTTCTGTCAGATTCAAGCCGGCTGCTTCGTAAGTTCGTTCAACAGTTTCCTGATCTTGAGTGGCTTTTGCTAACTGCTTTTGCTGCGTGTTTACCTGTTTCTCTATTACTTGATATTCTATTAGTAAGGGAGCAATTTTGTTGAGCTGTTCTAACCGTTCGCCTCCAGGTGAATGCTGAGCAAGTAATGCCCTGGCTTCTGTCCTTTGTCGGTTAGTATTTTGAACTTGAGCATCAGCCGCTTTTGCCTGTTTTTGTGCAGCTTGTAAAAATCGAGTTTTTTCCTGTAGCGTTGCTTGTGCCATCGCCACTTCTTTCGCTAGCAAAGTGCGCTGTTCTTCATAAGCTTTCGCGGCAGCAAGGGCGTCTTCACGGGCTTTAAGTTGAGGAAGTACCGCATTATTGTGCGCTCGAACTTTTTCTAGTTGGTGCTGTTGATCGCTGAGTTTAGATTGCACTTGGGTTAAGCCGGCGGATGTAGTACGAACAGTATCTTCAGAATTTGTAAACGAGGCACGAGCTTCTTGCACTAAAGCCCAATCTTTCTCTAAGTGACTGGCAGCTTGCGCTCGATCTAAGCGCACTTGCAAGGCTTCTATTTCAGAGGATTTAATATTTAGATTAGCAAGTTGCTGTTGTAATGTTTTCAATCGCGTGATTTGCGTGAATATCCGCTCAAATTCATCAAGGGCTTTCTGAGCGTTTAAAACCGCTTGATTGAATGTCGGCATCTCTTGCTCTAGAAGCGTGAGTTGCGCTTGCTTTTCATCCACTTCCGCGAAAGCCGGTGCATCCAATTCAGCAAGTCGGCGTTCGAGCATTTCCCGCTCTTGTTTGAGCAACTTTGCTAGCTCAGCCGCCTCCTTTCGCATCCGTTCAAAGATTTCAAATCCTGCTAAAGATCGCAAGATTTCTCGGCGTTTTGCTGTGTCACCCTTTAAAAATTCATCAAACTTGCCTTGCGGCAACACAATCACCCGTGTGAAAGTGTCAAAATCCATCCCCAAAATTTGTTCTAGCGTTTTTTGAACAGCAACCGTGCTAGTTCCTAGCGTTTCCCATTCGCTATTTTGCCACCCTTCTAATAGCACCTTATTTTCCGGTGAACTAGCGCGATATCGCCACCGGCGCGTCACTCGATATTGCGATCCACCCACTGCAAACCGCAGTTGAACTTTTAAGTTAGTTGCTCCCTGACTAACTAAATCGCTGACTTGTTTGCCGGTACGGGCGGTTGTGCCATAAAGCGCGAAAGTCATCGCATCCAGCAAGGAAGATTTACCGGCACCTGTTGCGCCGGTGATTGCGAATAAATCTAGTTCTGAAAAATCTAGACGTTGTTCACGGCGAAAGCTGGTAAATCCTTCAAGTAAAAGTTCTAGGGGACGCATAAAGGTTTAGCTTTTATATCAAGTCGCGCTGGGAAAGGTGTGGTTGGGGATGGGGCATTGGGCATTGGGCATGGAAAAAGCTGAAAAGTATAGGGACTACTGCACACAAGTGTAATTCCCTATATAAAACAAGAAATTAATTAGACAGGTTAGTTTCTTTTTGTTTGTTATATAAATTACTAAATTCCTCCAAAACTGAAGATTTAGGTGTTAAACCCAGCCGACTCTGATAATAGTTGAAAAATTCCTCTGCCGGCTCAAAGTGATTCGGGTCAATATTAACCGCCCTTTTCTGGCGTTCTTGCGGCACTTCTGAATAGCGCGGTTCAACTAACAGCGCTTGCGGACAGATTTGGCGTACTCGATCCGCCAGTCCCATACTAGGACTCTCCATCTGCACAATGACCTTTAAATATCCTGGATGATATTGATGCGCTTCTAAGGTCTCATCTAGCGTATCAATGTGACATTGAATCACCTTTAAAGGCTTGTGCGCTAATAGCGGTTTAAACTCGACTGCTGGCTTAGATCCAGGCTCAACTGAAATCAAACAAAATCCTTTTTGCTGCTCAGCTTCTCCAAAATCTAATTGAATCAGAGAACCCGAATAATAAGCTGGTGAATTTGCAGCAATGCGCTGATGGATGTGAATGTGACCAAGTGCCATGTATTGAGCGGCTGCCGGCAAGGCTTGTGATGAAAGAAGATATTTATCTCGGGTGTAATAAGGAACTTCTGAATGGGCAATTCTGGCACCGTCAACGCTCATGTGTCCCATCAGAACATTAACGGTATTATCCCTAAAATCACTCGCTAAATCTTCGAGGAGATAAGCCACAACTTCTCGATAACTTTGGCGCCGCTCCACATCATCAGCGTGCCATAAAGCATCCGCATCCAGCAGCCTTTGTTCTGAAGCAAACGGCATGGCTCCGACACAAAGTTTACCGCTCTTTGTGTTAAGTGTCATACTGCCGCCATCAGCAGCCGTGCGAGGCTTGCCTAAAGCCCGAACACCGGCAAGCGAAAGCAGTTGAGCAATACTATCAATCCGGGCGTGACTGTCATGATTACCGGCAATCGCAATGGCAGGAATGCCGGCTTCTTGCAAATCACAAAAAAATCGATAAGCAATTCGTTCAGCATACGCCGGCGGGTTCGGGACATCAAAAATATCTCCCGCAATTAGCACAGCATCGACCTCTTCCGCAATCGCCTGTTTTAAAAGTTGTTGCAATGCGGCGGCAATTTCTGGCGTGCGATCAATGCCTCTAAGCCGACGTCCGAGATGCCAGTCAGCGGTGTGAATTATTCGCATAATGTGAGGAGCTTTTTTAGGGACTAAAGAGGGAAAGTGGGCTGTTAATCCCGACCGATTTTTAAAGGCAAAGCCCGTTGCATTTCAGCAATTTCATCTCGATGGGCTTTAATTGCGATCGCACTTTGCATCCCCGGTTCAACACCGGCAGCCGTTTCAACTTTCACAGACACTTTCTCTGTGCGCCCAGCTTTTTGCCAGTAAAAATATCCAGATGCCGGTGCCAGAAGCAGCAATCCTAGAAAAACGCGCCCGATCTGGGGAAACACCACCGACAAAATCAGTGCTAGACAGAGAATGCCAACTGCCGCCAGCAGCGTTAAAAAGATTGCCAAAAACCAACTCGGACGGACATATCCTTCAAACGTGACTTGGTTCTGTGCCGCATCCACTGCCGCAACTCGGTAGGCGCGTTGGGAGAAATACTGGCGCAACTCACTTAAAAGAGAATCTTCTGCTTGCTCAGAAAAGAGTTTGACTTCCTCGGTTCTGTCTTTGACAGAGGCTCGAATAAAGAAAAACAAACCAACTGCCAACAGCAATGTCAGCAGGAATGTCGATGAAAGAATCGGAGGATTCATAAACTCATTTACAGTGTCGTACTTTACATAAGTTTATAAGTTACGGAGATAAACTGCACGAGAAAAAAGGTCGGTGTGGGCATTTGGCAGCATCCCTGCCGTAAAAAAGAGGGATGAACCCCACGCCGACAACACCGGCTACGAATTTCTCGGGTTAAATATCAGGGCGATATATCTGCCCATCCGCGTATTTCTGCCAAAGACTGGCTAATTCCTTCGCCTGAGACTGCCACTGCGGCGAAACTAAGTACATCCGTCTAGGGCGTCCCCGTCCTTCAACTTTTTTCCAATAACTCGATACCGCCCCTTCGTCTTCGAGGAATTTAAGAGCGCTGTACAGCACTGTGTCAGACAGCCGGTAATTTGGGTACTTCGTCTCTAGCTTTTGAATTAGTAGTGTACCGCAGGAGTCTCCCTGCAACAAAATGGACAAGACATAACACACCGCCAGTTCCTTATTCAAATAGACGGGAGGAGGATCTCGAAAAAATTGATAAATGTCCTCAATTTTCATCGGCTTCTCCTCTTGAATCTCCCATCTGACAAGTATTCAAACACTTAATTACTGCTGTGAACTTTAATATTGCCATGAACCCCCAAAACCCCGATCAGAAAACTTTGTAGTAAAGCACACAGAAAATACAGCAGAGAAAGGTAAGCCGCTGTTTTTTATTACTCTTGTCAGAGCAAAATATTCCAGCCTCTGCTTACAGGGCTTTGACGCTCTTGAGCGGTGTTAGGGAAACTGCAACCCAGCTCGAATCCCATTCAGTTCTGACATAATTTTGCTTTCTCTAAAGAAATTTTATTTTTCTTTTTCCAAAGTAATAAAAACGACAGAGAATGCGGTACTTTTGCCATACTGATAAGTCGTTGTAATTGCGCTATGTGCCTGAGACTGCGCCGATCTATGCCCTCTGAGGATTGAGCTGGTGTAATTCCGTAAAAGTTGAAACTGCTGAACATTTCGCTCTTATTCACCGCTGAATTTTACCGTCGTAAATCAAAATAGCATAGACAAAGAAAAAAACCTCTAGGCTTAAATCTCCTCAGTTCAAATTTTAAAAAATTACTTCTTACATAGATTTCCCTTTACGAACCACACTCAAGGAACAGAAGCCATCAGAAATTCTCACGCTCATCAAAACCCAATTATTTGGGTGTCTGGGCAAGAGATAGGAATATGGGTAATGACCAAAGCTTAAGCTGCAAAGTAAACAAGCCGGTGCCAAAGTGCAAAACGGCGTGCAACTTAAATATTAGGGTGGGCTTAAGTACATCCAGAAGCGTGAAGTTTGCAGCCGGCAAGAAGCTGTCTTCCTTCTATGGCTAACTTGCCAGATACCTCAATCGCCTCAGTAAATTTACGACGATAAAGTTTCGTTATTTAGTGAATTCGCTGAGGCAATTTTTCCTACAATATGCGTCTGTTGTAAATATTGAAAAGTAATAGTTAAAAACAGAAATAAAGCTCTTGCTTTGATATAATTACTAGCTTTTATTTTAAATGAGCGATGAACTTCGTATCTGTAAGAAAGCTAAGAACTTTAGGCTGCCACTGCTTTCGCATCTTGCCGGCAGCTCTGAGATAAAATGCGATCATCCTAACAGCAGCGCACCTGACTCCTGACGGACTAACAGGAAATTTGTTCATCAACCTTAGGTAAAAAATTTAGAAACCTCAATGCCGGCAAGGTAACGGAAACGGAGAATGAGTATTGAGGCAAAGAAGGGGAGAGAAATGAATGAGAGTTATTGTTGCAAACTCGATGTTAAAGAAATTTAAACATTTGCACGTCACAGATTGCCGCCACGAAGCTTTGGCGGGAGAATCTATTTGCAGTACATTGGCATAAAAATTATATTTGCATCTCAACTGGATGCAAGCCAGCTGTAGCGAGATTAAGAAGCTAGCTTGCGTTTGAATGACCTGTACTTTCTTTGTAGAATTACCTTTGCAATATTTGTGATTGCTTCTTCCTTTCCTCCCGCTTTAATTTTGCCAAAGCGGAGTGGGATGGACATCGTCCACCCCATGATTTGACGCACGAGTAATAGAATTTAAAACTCGATACTTAAGGGTGCTCTGGGGAAGGGAATCACATCGCGGATATTGCCCATGCCGGTCATAAATTGCACCAAGCGTTCAAAGCCCAATCCAAAGCCGGCGTGAGGCACTGTCCCATACCGGCGCAGATCGAGATACCACCATAATTCCTCTGGATTCATCCCTTGAGCTTGAATCCGTCGTTCTAAAATGTCTAGCCGTTCTTCCCGCTGTGATCCGCCAATAATTTCTCCTATTTTGGGAGCGAGGACATCCATTGCCCGAACGGTTTTCTCATCATCGTTCAAACGCATATAGAATGCTTTGATCCCTACTGGATAATCTGTAACAATTGTCGGTTTTTTGAATAATTCTTCAGCGAGATAGCGCTCGTGTTCTGACTGCAAATCTACACCCCAGGTGGCGGGATACTCAAATTGCCGGTCTGCTTTTTCTAGCAATGCGATCGCATCTGTATAGGTGATGCGCTCAAACTGATTATTGATAATATTGTCAGCAGTGGCGAGAACTGAATTGTCAATCCGCTGGTTGAAAAACTCCATATCTTCAGGGCAGTTTTCCAACACGGATTTGAAGATGTGCTTCAGGAACGCCTCAGCTAAATCCATATTTCCTTCGAGATCGCAGAAGGCCATTTCTGGCTCAACCATCCAAAATTCTGCTAAGTGCCGCGAGGTGTTGGAGTTTTCCGCGCGGAAAGTTGGACCAAAGGTGTAGACATCGCTAAAAGCCATTGCCATCACTTCGGCTTCTAGTTGTCCGCTGACGGTTAAATAAGCCGGCTTGCCAAAAAAGTCTTGGGAATAGTCTACTTCTTGTTGATCGGTGCGGGGGATCTGCTTGAGGTTTAAGCCTGTGACGCTAAACATTTCACCGGCACCTTCGCAGTCACTGCCGGTGATAATGGGCGTGTGTACCCACAGGAAACCCCGTTCTTGAAAAAACTCGTGAATGGCGGTGGCACAGGCGTTGCGGACTCGGAAAACTGCGCCTAGAGTGTTAGTGCGTGCGCGTAAATGGCCAATTGTACGCAGAAATTCAAAGGAGTGGCGTTTTTTCTGGAGAGGATAGGTTTCGGGATCGGCTTCGCCATAAACCTTGATCTCTGAGGCTGTTAGCTCAATTCGCTGCCCTTTGGCGGGGGAGGCGACTAAGCTGCCGATGACTTCTACGGATGCGCCGGTGTTGAGCTTTTTGAGGTATTCTTCATAAGCCGGCAAATCTGGATTGAGTACGACTTGCAGGTTGGCCATTGATGACCCATCATTGACCTCGACAAAGGTAAATTCTTTCAATTCTCGTTTGGTGCGTACCCAACCTTGAATGGTTGCCGGCTCATCAGGTTGGCCATTTCGCAATATTTCTGCAATGCGTCGAGTTACCATAAAAAATTTAAAATTTTGATTGATGGCTGATTTGCCTGCCTTTTGCCGGCAGACAAGGGATAATTTTTCAGCGTCTATCCCGTACAAGATTTTAATATCCAGCCTACAACAATGCCGAGTCCTCCGAAGCGCACGGCTTGCCAAAAGGGTTCTTTGAGGGTGCCCCAAGTAAATAGGCTACTTTCTAGGTTAAGTTCTATGGTTTCGAGTTCTTCTTGAATTCGCCGCAAGTCGGCTTGTAGTTGCCGGCTGCGATCTTGCCGCATTTCTTTCTTAATTTGCTTTTGCTGTTGCTGAAGTTCTGCCTGCCGGCTGCGATCTTGCTGAATTTGCTGATAACGTTCTTTGAGCGCTTGAAGATAGCTTTCAGTTTCTAACAGCGCTTGCTCAAAGTCTTGCTCCTCTGGGTTGTTTGAGGCGGAGTGCGCGGGATCACTGGAGGAGGGTTCAGGAGTGGAGTTCATGCCGGCATTGTAGAGTATAGGTAAATGTCAACCCTGGATGCTGCTTTTAGTATGCCTGACTCTACGCCCACTCGCGCCATCGTTTCTGCCGGTTTAGAGAGTCCTCGCACCGGAAACTTACAAGAATTTAGCACTTTGGAATTAGCCCAAACACTGGCAGAGCGGCTGGCCATCACTGAAAAAGATTGGCACCGATTAAAGTCTAACCGCCTCGCGCGGGCACGTGAGCAAGTCGCCGCCGCTCTTGTATTTCTGCTTAAAGACAACCCGGAGGAAGCGATCGTGAGGCTTCAGCAAGCCGTTGGCTGGTTAGATCGCTCGATATCGGCACCGCCTTGCCCGACTCATGGCCACAAGCGGGAACAATAAGGTTTGTCTTTAGCCGGTTGTTAAGCGCCGGCAATTTTAAGAAACAAGGGGTAGCCGCGAACGACTACCCACTTTTTTGCACACTCTTAGCTCTGTGCCTTCGGAGTTCCAATGAACTTGATCAAAAATTTGATATAAGATAAACAATCCGCGCCCACACTCTCCCTCTTCGCAGGGTAGCTGGTCGTTGTACTCTGTTGGGCAATTGCATGACGGAGGCGTAAAGCCATCGCCTTGATCAGTGATTGTCCACCAGTATTGATCCGCGATCGCAGAGAAACGGACGGCAACCGTTTTACTGGGATCAAGCTTGTTCCCATGCTTCGCAGCGTTTATTAATGCTTCTTGAAGACCTAAGCGGAGTTCCGCCTGCCATTGTTCGGGAATCTCTGCAAGCAGTAATTCTAGAATTGGGCAAAGATAAAGTGTGGAGGCAAAGCTAATGGTTCCCAAGGTACGTTCCTGGGGACGAATTGAGATAGCAATCACAAGTAAAACCCCGCAGCTTAAACGTGGATAGACTTAATTTGGCTGTGCAATGCCCCTGAAAATCACTGAACGGTCATGTTGCACTCCTGCCTTGAGTCAGTCAACAACTCGTTGCGCTCACCAGATTTCACAAGCTGGGTTCCAATATTTACAATTCAAATTTAGAAAATGCTAGGCTGCCGGTGAAGCAGAATGTTTAGTTCATAAAGCGGGCAGTTACCTAAAGGATTCAGCCTTCAGGCCGGCTCTGCCGGGGTGAGTCGTTAGCTGGATGCAACGCTTTGGTTGTTGGTAGTTCTCATCAGCAGGCTTGGTTCGCGTCAAGGTATTTTTAATCTCCACATAAACCACACCATGCTTGTGACCTGAATCACTAACTACCTTCCTCTTTTATTGTACAGAAATGCTCTGAAAAAACTAGAGGGTTTGGCCTATAACCTGAAAAAAATAGGCTTCCCTCTTCCTTTATAGCGCTTACAACCCTGAGAAATCAAGAGTTTCAAGTGTTCGTAAATTTATAGACGAGCGGACTCAGCGAAGCGGGGCATTCGGGTTGCGGGCGCGTTGCAACTGCTCCTCAGCGCTGGCAGCCCACTCAGCGTTACCTTGAGCGGTATAGAGACTTTTGGCATATTGCAGAACTTGTTGCGCCTCGCTGTAGCGACCCTGGCGCAGAAACACCAGCCCAGCACCATAATAGGCATTGCCATAGTTAGGGTTGGCTTCCGAGGCGCGGCGGAAGGATTTGAGGGCTTCTTCTAAATCACCTTGGGTGAATTGGATGGAGCCGAGATTGTAGTGGGCTTCTGGGTAATTAGGGGTGATTTTAATCGCTTGGCGAAAAGCGTCTTTGGCTTTATCGAGGTTGCCTTGTTGCAGATAAGCTAAGCCCAAATGGTAAGCCGGCTCTGGTGCTTTGGGGCTGTACTGGAGCGCCTGTGTATGGGAGGCAATGGCTTCTTCTACTAAGCCTTGCTGCGCTAGCACCAAACCGAGGTTATAGCGGGCTAAACCGAGTTGGGGATCAAGTTCAACTGCGCGTTGCAAGTATTCTCGCGCTTGGGTAAGGTTGTTGCCTTCTAAAAGCGCTGCCCCTAAATTTGCGTAGGCGAGGGCAAAGCGGGGATCGGCTTGCGTTGCTCTGTGAAAGGCATCGGCAGCGGCTTGTAGCTGTCCCTGCTGCCGCAAAGCAAGTCCTAAATTGTAATGTGCCGGTGCCAAGTTTGGCTCTAATTCGGTAGCCTGCCGGAAAGCGGCTGTTGCTTGCGGAACTTGGCCACGCTGAATTAACTGTAGCCCTTGGTTAACCAATTCATCGGCTGTTCTGCCATTTTGCTGAGCTTGAGCGATTGGCGCGGCAAACACCGGCATTAAGGCTGCCGGTGTGCCGAACCCGACGCACAGCATTATAGCCAGCCAACCTCTGCGCTTGGGTTTAAATAGTAATTGCATCCAGCTTTCTGCCTCCTGCTTTCGTTGTCATACAGTTCTATTAATTTTTTTAACTGTTATTTGCCTAAATGTTAAGGCTTCCTAGAGTCTTGAGTGGCGGAGTGGGAAAGAATATAGAGAGTAGGAGCGAGTAAGAGAGTGATAATGTGATCCGGGGGAATGGGAGAAAACTTGTTAGTACAGGTGCGGGCAGAATTGTTAACTGACTTGTTTAAACTTTTTTTGATAGCATCTTGTTGATATTTTTTGGGGTTGCATTGGGTTTGAATTACAAAAATTAGCAATTATTTGCAATAATTTATATATTTTAACTTTTATAAAAAATAAGTTTAAGATAACCTACAGTTTTTATTTCAAAGGCGTAAGAATAAGGTAATCTCAAAAACATAGAGCAAACGTTAAAGAACTTCATCAGGAACTGCTGGGATCGCTAACTGTAGGGGCTGCAGCGATGAGATTTGCAAAAAAACAACACCGGCTTCCTGATATCTAATGCCAGCAGCAAACTCATCTGTTGCGAGGAAACCTAGCGGATTGAGAAAATTAGGGATCAGATTTTTCGACTGATTGTTATCAGAAAATTCTTGGAGAACATTCAGCCAGTTGCTTAATTTATTAAACACTTGCAGCGTGTGGATTTTCGGGAGGAAGTATGAACCAAAAAGTTGTTTCGGGCTTGCGTAACGTCGCAATTGTTGGCCCGTATTTAAGTGGAAAAACGACATTACTCGAAAGTTTATTGTTCGTCACCGGCACGATTTCTCGTAAAGGCAGTGCCAAAGAAGGAAACACGGTTGGAGACAGTTCAACTGAGGCGCGTGACCGGCAGATGAGTGTGGAAGTAACTGCCGCGAGTACAGAATACGGTGATATTCGCTTCACGTTTCTCGACTGTCCGGGATCAGTAGAATTTGCTCAAGAAACTTATAATGCTTTAATCGGTGCCGGCGCGGCGGTTGTTGTCTGTGAACTCGATCCGGCACGGGTGCTGACTTTAGCGCCTTTGTTTAAATTCCTCGATGATTGGCAGATCCCCCACCTAGTATTCATTAATAAAATGGATCGGGTCTGTACAGACGAGGTTCGCTGCACGACCAACTTTATAGAAGTGCTGAATGCCCTTAAGTCTGTTTCTTCTCGTCCCATCGTGCCGCATCAATACCCCATTGGCCAAGGGGATCGGGTGGTCGGTTTTATCGATTTGGTCAGTGAACAGGCTTATCATTACCATCCTGGTGCGCCGGCAGATCCGGTGCCGATGCCAGAGTCTTTAAAAGAGCAGGAACACGCGGCGCGAACTCAAATGTTAGAAGAGTTGGCCAATTTTGACGATCACCTGCTGGAAAAACTGCTAGAGGAAATTAACCCGTCCCAAGAAGAAATTATCCAAGACCTGAAAATGGAATTGGGGGCAGATTTAATTGTGCCGGTGTTTATTGGCGTAGCTGAGCAAGATTATGGAGTGCGGCCACTATTAGAGGCGCTGTTGCGGGAAGCACCGGCACCGGAAACAACGGCAGAACGCCGAGGTATTATGCTCCACGCTACCGAACCTCTGGCCCAAGTGCTGAAAACGTATTACACCCCTCAAGGCGGTAAAATGTCGCTGGTGCGGGTTTGGCAGGGTCAGCTTACGGATGGAATCGTACTTAATGGCGTGCGTGCTGGCGGCCTTTACCGGATGATGGGCCAGCAAACGCAAGGTTTGCAGACAGCCGGTGCCGGCGAGGTTGTGGCGCTGGCGCGGATGGAGGGGATCAAAACCGGCGATACGTTAACCATTAGTGGGCAAGCAGCAAGTGAATTGCCCAAGGCGGAACAGTTGAAGCCGGTGTTTGCTTTGGCTATTGCCCCCGAAAGGCGCAACGATGAAGTGAAACTGACCGGCGCACTGTCCAAGTTGCTAGACGAAGATCCCGCCCTGGCTTGGGAGCAACATGGGGACACCCACGAAATTATTCTCTGGGGACAAGGCGAGATTCACCTGAAGGTTGCCCTAGATCGGCTGCGGCGTAAATATAATTTGCCAATGGTGACGCATCTGCCCCACGTTCCTTATAAGGAAACAATTCGCAAGCCGGTTTCCTCAGTACATGGGCGCTACAAGCACCAAAGCGGCGGACATGGCCAGTTTGGGGATGTTTATCTGGATATTAAGCCGGTGTCACGTGGAGAGGGCTTTAATTTCAGTGAGACAATTGTGGGTGGTTCGGTGCCGAGGCAGTATATCCCCGGCGTAGAAACCGGCGTGCGGGAATTTTTGGAACATGGCCCACTAGGATTTCCGGTAGTGGATATTGCGGTGACCCTCACGAATGGGTCTTACCACACGGTGGACAGTTCAGAACAGGCGTTTAAGCAAGCGGCACGTCTGGCGATGCAAGAGGGGATGGCCAAATGTGAGCCAACGCTGCTGGAACCTATAGCTTCGGTTGAGATTTGTGCGCCGAATGAGTTTACTTCTAAGATGATGCAGCTAATTAGCGGGCGTCGTGGCCAAATTTTAGGCTATGAGGCGGTATCTGATTGGAAGGGGTGGGATAAGGTTTCGGCTTATTTGCCGCAGGCAGAAATGCAAGATTTAATCGTGGAGTTGCGTTCCCTAACGATGGGAGTTGGTTTCTTCCACTGGCAGTTCGATCACTTGCAAGAGGTGCCAGAACCTTTGGCGAAGCGGGTGCTCGGTAACGGCAATGGCAATGGTAAGAACAATTACTAATTTGCCTGCCGGTTAATTTAGCAATGAAAAATGAAGCCCGTGCCGGCAAGCGGGCTTTTTTTTGCCGGTTACAATTGGTTGGGATCAACGCCCATTTCCTGCAGTCGTGCTTCTAAGGCTTGTGCTCGCCGGCGTTCTTCTTCTAGCTGGGTTTCTGCCTGTTGAGCGCGGTTTTCTGCTTGGTATGCGCGGTTTTCTGCCTCTTGTCGCTGTCGGTCAAGTTCTATAAAGTTGAGAAATGGCTGACCATCTGGGCGATAGATTACCAGGATATCTTGCGATAGCTCAAAGCGCACACCGAGTCTGGGACTGACCCAATCGCTCATGTCGTCAATTAATTTTAATTTATCGTTGTGGCGCTGCCAGCCGGTTAAGTCTGCTGTATCGGGGTCATAGATATAGTATTCTTCAACCCCGTAGCGTTCGTAAAAGTCGAATTTTTTGGCCATTTGAGAGGGCCGGTTTCCCGGCGACCAAATTTCAAAGGCGACTTGGGGAGAAATGTTGTTTTCTTCCCATTGTTTATAGGAACCCCGGTGTCCTTTTGGCCGGCCTAAAGCAACCATAACATCGGGTGCTTGGCGGAGTTTATTATCACCTTGGACGGGATACCATAAAAGATCGCCGGCAACGAATACATTGGGTTCATTGGCAAACAGCGATTCTAAATTTTCTTTGATATATACAATTAATTCAAATTGTTTGGTATTGTCTGCCATTAATTCGCCGTCGCTGTCGGGGTAGATGATCTCTTCTGAGATAGAAGATTGCTTTTCGGTAAGCATAGGATGTTGAGCGAGTTGGTTAATTGAAGTTTATCAGTTTGAACTTTTGCGAGTATGGACTGAATTTTGATGGTGGGTACGCCACCAATAAGTAATCCCACTAACAACCCCTCCCAAAAGCAGACAAAGCCCGAAAAATCCTAACCAAATTAATATAGGAGAAGTGGATGGAACTGGACTTTTGGGTGTAGCTGCCGGCACAGATTGAGTGTTAGTATTTTGATTTGTTGGCGGTGTAGTAATTTGTTGAATTAATGGAGCTAAGGCAGTCGCCGTTAATGAGGCGGTTCCCACCCCAACACCGGCAACGGCTACAAAATTTTGAAATTCTCTATTTTGGGTTTCGATATGCTGATTTAATGCTGTTTGTTTAACTTCTACGATTCCCCTAACCGTATTCACCAAATTTTCTAAAACTTTCAAATTTGCACTCATGGCGGCCTGATCTTGGGCGACTTGAAGCTGATATTTATTCTTAACTGTTTCGCTGAAAGTTTTTAAAATTTTTAAATTAGTTTCACCCATTTTTTTATGAGGTTGGGCTTTGTTCACTAGCTTGATTAGTCGTTGTTTGTAGTTTTGCAGGTTTGTTTCAATGGCAAGCTTGACAATCTCAATATTACTAATTGTCTCTACATAGTTAGAATAAATATCTAAGCATTCTTGTAAAGTTTTCTGCAAATCGTCAAGGTTATTTATAGTTAATTCAGTTTTGGGCGTTATGCTATATAGATTTTTGACCTTTGCAACTTCTTGACTAATTTTTTGGGTATATTTCTGAAGAGATTCTTTTTTATTGTAGGCGTACCAGTAACCCCAAATAATTTTGTGCCGATAGCAAAATAAGCGCAGCCAATCCCCATAAAATGAAGCGGCTTGCTTCATATTTTGCCTATCGGGATAGAGAATAATAATAATGTGATAGCTATTTTCTTCTGTTTTGATATCTTCGGGTTTTTGCGCCGGCTGCCAAATTTCAAAGACGGTAGCGCCGAGGAATTTACCAGAGTTTTCTAATTTTTGCCACTCCCCAGGCATTAAATCCGCGATTAAAGCTTTCCCGGCTTCATAGGCTAGATTGGCTATTTGCTGATCATCGCCTTTGAAGGAGACGGGTAGATAACCGGAAAGAATATAAGTTTTGCCAAGGTTGCCTTTTTTATCTTGTGCTTGTTTTTTAAGAGTTTGGAAGCAAGTGACAGGAGACTTTATCTCATTGAGGTAATCTACAGAACAGTCATATAGCAAGCTGTAAGTATCCCCAATCCGCACAGGATAGTAATAGCCTGAGAATGGGTAGCTATCAACTTTTTCAGTAAAGCGAAAGTTATGATTTTTGTTGATTTCTAGTTCTTTCTTTTGCTCAGGCTCTAATAATTCCAGTAATTTGATATATTCTGGAGAGCCGGCATTGCTTTCTCTAGACAAGTCAACCTTAATGGGTTCTGGTAAGTTTTTCCAAAATATCCTGTGATTTTCGGCAATTTCTTCAGCACTGTCTCCCCAGCCATTTCTAAGCTGATAAACAAATAAATCAAGCGTGGGATAAATTAATTCGCTCATTCGACCTCTTGTAACGTGGGAGTTTTGTAAAGACACAGCCGATAGTTGTTTTTACAATTAGGATATTTTTGTCATTTAGATATTAGTTTTTTAAGATTTTTCGCCCTCATCGGCAGACTTATTCGTATTCTCTGATTTATCAGAGGGAGGGTTTACATTTCCCACGTCTGTATCCCTGGAATCATCATTTTCAGGATCAAAACCTTTGTCTTTAGGTTGTGCTTGGTAAAGCTTTTTTAATTCCCGGCGTTCGGTTTCATAAAGTTGTTTAATCTGGGCATTTTTTGCAGCGAGAGTCTCCAAACCGGCAACCGCTTTGATGATTTCATCTTCCAATTCTCCCAAATCAACAGAAGAGTCTAATTTTGCTAGGGCGTTGCCGATGGCTTGCAGGACAATAATATCAGTTACTTTCATAATCAGGTTTTAGCTTCAGGATTGACGATGCCATGAACCGTGAAACCGGCCCAATAATAAAGATGTTCGTAAGGAGGTTGATTTGATTGTATTTTAGCGCAGTCTTCCTGGATACTAGCGGCTTCATCTCGCAAGTCGCGGCTGCAAGAAGGGTTAGATTGTTGTACTTGATCCGCAAGGTTGCGATACCACGTTTCGAGATCGCGGTAGGTGACGGTGCGAAGCCAGTTTTGTGCGGTTTTGAGGGCTTCGATAGGGTTCATTTTCTCCTCGTTTATACATTGATGAATGCGAATCATCATTAATGCTGAGGAAATTTCATCGACTTTCCAGAGAGTGCTAATGACGCAGTGAGTACCCATTGCTAAAAAGCAACTGGCTAAACCTACAAATTCATCAATTAGCCCTTCTTTTCCCGTCATGCCGGTTTCGCAGGCAGAAAGGCAGACGAGGTAATATTTGGGTAAGTTTAGCTGGAAGATTTCACGGACAGTTAGCAGTTTTTTATTTTTTAGCTGTAATGCTGACTGGGATGGCTGGGCGATATTATGACCGGCATGACCCGTAAAATGAAAAACACCGGCAGTCTTTTGCAGGACTTCGGTAAGTTTTTCTACGGTGGCTTGGCTATGGGGTACAGTTTCGCAGTTTGCATAAAAATGGGCGATGGTTGGAGATTCTATTTCAGCATAGAGCAAGGGATCTGGGCTTTCAACGTTGAGCAAATCTTCTTTTGAGGCGGGTTCGACTTTTTGCAAATCTTGGCCGGTTTGAAAACTCGGTAGCCGGCTGATTGTGAAAGGTTGTTCACAAAAGAAATATTCCAGTGGTAACAGGTGTAAGTCCCGGTGGGGAATCAAAATTAAGTGATGGATGCCGGCTAACTGAGGCAAAATTTGCCCGATTTGGAGAATTTCGCCTAATGTTTTCAACTCATCGGCCATTGAATTGCGCCATTTCGCGCTTTCTTCTGCTTGGTTGTTTTCGTCTTTAGGGCTTTCTTCCCCTTCGTTTTTTTGAGTTTTGCGGTATTTTTGATAATTTTCTTTCCAGCGATTCATCCAGGTTTCAAACGCTAGCACCAAACTTTCTGGCGTATTAACGCTGCCGGCTTCTGTAAAGGTTGGGGATGTCAGAGTGTGAACCGATAAAGGCCGGTCGGATCGCAGCACAAACACGACAATGCCACCCTCACTGAGATGCCAATCAAGCGCCGCCACCCCAGCCGGTAAAGTGAATGCCGGTGTTTCTCCCAAAATCCAGCCATCGCGCAACCAGCGCAGGGAGAGATTTTTGCGTTTTTCAGCCAGTGTCAGCGCCTCCAGTTGCTTTTCGGGTTCTGGGGACTGCGCCAGCAGCAACACCCGCAACTGATTGAAACCCGCGAATTGTTTGGATAACTGAATTTTCCACTCGTCTGATTGAGCCTCGTTGATTAAATCCTCCAGAACAATATCGCCTATATCCAAACAGCGCTGAAAATCTTCTTGATAGTCAAGGGCTTTACAAACTTTTGCCAATTTTTGCAAAATTTCTAGATACCGCAGCCGTAAACGGGGGTTTAAGGGTTTGCCAAGGATATCTCCTAGGATGGAAGCTTGGCAGTTCGTGAGGGTTTTGAGCGCGGCAATATAGCTGTCTCTTGCCTGTTGCCAGTACAGGTAAGGATTGGGTTGCCGGCGTCCGTGCAAGTCGTGGCAGTCAGCTTTCAATTGATGCAAGAAAGCGCCACCTTCCTGTTCATTTGAGGGCATAGCCTGCAACCCGTCATCCCAGTTCTGAAGGGCGGCATTGTACCCCTGTATCTTCAAAATGGCCCAGCCCCGGCCTGCCCAAGCTTCCCAGAATTGATTCTTTGTTAATTCTAAGGCACGGTCATAGGCAGGAATCGCCTCTTGAGGGCGTCCCAAATTCTTCAGCACATTGCCCTTACCGTTCCAGGGTTGATGGTATGCCGGCTTGATTTCAATGGCACGGTTATAGCATGGCAGTGCTTCCTCAGGGCGTCCCAAATTCTTCAGCACATTGCCCTTACCGTTCCAGGCATCATGGTGTGCCGGCTCTATTTCAATGGCACGGTTATAGCATGGCAGTGCTTCCTCAGGGCGTCCCAACTCCCTCAGCACAGTGCCCTTATTGATCCAGACAATATGAGAGGCCGGCTCTATTTCAATGGCACGGTTATAGCATAGCAGCGCTTCCTCAAAGCGTCCCAACTCACCCAGCACACTGCCCCTATTGCTCCAGGCATCATGGTATGTCGGCTCTATTTCCAGGGCGCGGTTATACGAAGCGAGGGCGGCATCAAGATTGCCGGCCTGATATTGCTCAAATGCTCGATTGAACAAGGCTTCCGCTTCCTCACTGACATTTGTCGGGGGTTGCACCGGCACCGCTTTTTCTGCTTCCCTCTCCAGCAATTGCCGGCCAATGTTTGCCGCCACCTCTGCCAGTTCCCCGCAGGCCATCTCCCCCAACTTCACCATCCGTTCCGCTAATTCGCGGTTAGGTGCGGCAGACTCCAGCAACCGAGACGCAAACCGATGCAACCACGCCACCCATTCTGCCTCGGAACTGCGCTGTTTCAACCGCTCAACAGCCCGCAATACCTCCACCTCACCCATGCCAAAATCAACAACCACCAACAACTGTAAAAACAGCCGTTCGTATTCTGCATCACTCAGGGGTTGAGTTGCCGATATTTGTGAGGGTGTTGCTGATTGGGGTTTTCTGAATAACCCGATAAATCTGCGCCACAACCGAATGAACCACTGCCCTATCTGCCAGAGCATTTGCCCTCTCACTTGTTGAGATTGTTTTTGTGTTTAATTGTATAGGAATTTCACTAAGTAGGTCGCCATAATTATAAAAAGCTCTCAAGCGGTATTCTAAAAAAAGGCTTTGCCTCTAAACTCTGATATTAAAACGATGGAAACCTCACAAAGTTGGTATATTGTCAAACGTCCGCAGGGAAGCTGTGAGATACTTCCTGCCGAACAAATTGAACAAAAAGAAGACCCCAACATCGTTGAAAGATGGGGTCCTTTTACATCACCCGACGAAGCGATTGCTCGTCGCGTGGGATTAATTAGAACCGGCAAATGCCAGCCGCAGTAAAAATCCTCAGTCCTCAATTTAGGACTTTTTACTATTTAGCTTTAGCAGGTGTTTTAGTCGGTTTAGTTGTCTTCGCCGGCACTGCTGTTTCGGCGCGATTTCCTCCTTTTGCCGCAATTTCTTGCTTTAATACTTCTACCGCTTTCGCATATTGAGCATCTTCTGGAGAGCCGATTTTCGTAATATCTTTACGCAATACGAGCTTCTGCTCTTCCGACAGTTCCAGCACCACATCTGGATCGATTCCATGCTTATTAATATCTCGCCCGCTGGGAGTGAGATACTTCGCAATCGTCACAGCTAGCCCAGAACCATCGCCCAATCCGCGCACAGATTGCACCAAACCTTTGCCAAAGGTTTTAGTCCCGATTAAAACTGCCCGTTTGTTATCTTGTAATGCCCCTGAGAGAATTTCGCTAGCGCTTGCAGAACCCCCATCCACCAGCACCACCAAAGGCTTATCCGTTAAAGCGCGTTTATTGGCACTTTGACGATCCATTTCACCGCGTCGATTTACGGTTGAAACAATCGTGCCATCTTGCAACCACATCCGGGCAATATCGATACTGCCGTTAAGCAATCCACCGGGGTTAGAACGCAGATCCAAAACATAGCCAGTCACGTTCTGCTTTTCTAAATCTTGGATTGCATCCCGCATTTCCTTGGGGGCATTAGAACTAAATTGATTCAGGCGAATATATCCAATGTCTCCTGTCGGAGTTTTGCGTAAAGAATGGCGAACGGGATGAATCTCAATTCGCACGCGTGTCAGCCGAAAATCTAACTGTTGCTTCCCGCGTAAAATGGTGAGGGTCACGTCTGTGCCGGCCTGCCCCCGGATCAGGTTCACCGCCTGATTCACATCCATCCCTTCGGTACTTGTGCCATCAATTTTGACAATAAAATCTTTAGCCAAAATCCCTGCACGGAATGCCGGTGTTTCTTCGATCGGCGAAATTACGATCAGCTTTTTCGTTTCCTCATCTTGAGCTAACTGAAGCCCTACGCCGGTGAGTTCCCCCTGCGTATCAATCTGCATATTTTGGAACTCTCGCGGGTCCATAAACCGGGTGTAGGGATCGTTAAGCTTCTCCAGCATTTCTCGGACTGCTTTGTAAGCATCCTCTTTGCTGTTATAAGGCCGGCCCAGATACTCACTACGAATGGCCTGCCAATCTACTTGGTTGAAGGTGGCATCCACATAGTTGCGGTCAATTATCTGCCAAACTTCATCAACCAGTTCTTTGGGGCTATCCTGAAAGAAAGCCTGACCTTTGAGGTGAATACTAGCTCCTGTAATTGCGACCGCGCTAACCATAACGACAGTTGCGCCTACAACGAGTCCACGTCTTGTTAGTTCCATAGGATTGCTGAGCCGGAAAGGAAACATTGCAATGGCATTTCGCTCACTCTAACACAGGCAATGGGAGGACGTGTTCAACACATCTGTCAACCCTCGCCAGTTAAGTCATTTTGGATAAATTTTTAGGGATCAACCCACCGGCCATCGGTTTTGATTAAATTAATTAACTCCTCAACTCCCCGATCTTCTGGGACTTTTTTGATTTCTTCCCGCCCGCGATATAAAGAAATGTAGCCGGCTTGTTTTCCGACATAGCCATAGTCAGCATCCGCCATTTCTCCAGGGCCATTGACAATACAGCCCATGACTGCAATATCCAGGCCGGTGAGATGTTTGGTTGCTTCTCGCACCTTGTGCAGCACTTCTTCTAAGTTAAATAAAGTGCGACCACAAGAAGGACAGGCCACATACTCCACCATCGTTTTCCGCAAACCCAGTGCCTGCAGAATGCTGTAGCAAACAGGAATTTCTTTTTCTGGGGCTTCCGTAAGGGAGACGCGAATCGTATCCCCAATGCCATCGGCTAACAGGGTGGCAATGCCGGCAGTAGACTTAATCCGTCCATATTCCCCATCGCCGGCTTCTGTAACGCCTAAATGTAGGGGGTAATCCATTCCCAACCCATCCATACGCTGTGCCATCAGCCGGTAGGCGGCTAACATTACCGGCACCCGCGACGCCTTCATCGAAATCACGATATTACGGAAATCTAACGACTCACAGATGCGGATAAATTCTAAAGCAGATTCCACCATGCCTTCTGGGGTATCACCGTAGGTAAACAGCATCCGTTCACCCAGAGAACCGTGATTGACCCCGATTCTCATCGCTTTTCCTTGATCGCGAAGAGAAACAACTAAAGGTTTTAGCGTTTCGCGTATTTTTTCCCCAATTTCATCAAATTCAGTTTGGCTGTATTCGGTTCTGTCAGCTTTGGGCTTTTCAAACACATATAGCCCCGGATTGATCCGCACCTTATCCACGTGCTTCGCCACTTCCAAGGCGATTTTCATGCCATTGTGATGCACGTCGGCTACCAGGGGGACTTGCTGGTAAGTTTCAATCAGTTTTTGCTTAATTTCCGCCAGGGCTTTGGCGTGTGCCATACTCGGCACGGTAACGCGCACGATCTCACAGCCAATTTCATGCAGGCGACGAATGCCGGCAACCGATCCGTCAATATCAAGCGTGTCTTCATTAATCATTGACTGCACCACCACAGGGTAGCCGCCGCCGATGGTGACATTGCCCACCTTAACAGGGCGTGTTTTGCGCCGGTGGATGGTGGTATCGGTAGAGAATTGACTGGTAGAGGCGTTAGAAGTTGTTAAAGTGGGCAGAGTTTGCATAAAGCTATCGTTAATTGCGGCGATCCTCTCTGTTTATCAGGTTGCCACAGAAGGTGCCGGTTTGGTTGACAAAGTTGGGTGAAGACAGGAAGTAGGCAATTTTACTCTAGATATAGTTGTTCTCACGAGCCAAGCCGGCTCAACATTTTATGCCAAGATTGAGATCAACACGCGATTCGACAAGCGGAATCAACTACGCTGCGTGAATTTAACGCTAAGAAATACATTAGGCAGACGTTACAAAATTATTAATTACTTAGGCTGGGGAGGGTTTAGAACGACCTTTGTAGCTGAAGATAAACATCTACCCAGCAAGTCAGTATGCGTTGTCAAGCAACTCAAGCCGAATGCTGCGGATGATCCAGTGGCTTTGCAGGCGGCAAGGCATCTGTTTAACCAAGAAGCCGAAGTTTTATTCTTATTAGAAAGTCACAATCAAATTCCTCGCCTTTTTGCTCACTTTTAAGAAGAGTAAGAGTTCTATTTATTTCAAAAATCTACAGAAGGGCATGAGCTGCGTCAAGAACTTCCCATTGACCAGAATTAAGTGAAGGTCAAGTTATTATGGAGAGCTGTAATGTAAATTACTAAAATTTAATCTAACTATGCTTTACATCAAAATGGATAAGTAAAGTCATCTCATTGAATTTTATTTAGGCAACGAATGCCGGCAAGGGCGCTACCAATGAATGCTGTCGGGTTAGCTTTCTGAGAGAGGTCATGAAGTAAAGCATCAGTCGCTTAATTGCCCATTTTATTGCTCAAACCTCCCAGAAGCTTTAAAATGTGCTATCAACTGAGAATTCAGCAAGCGAGATCCCCTACGCTGCTTGATATCTAATGCTAAGACAAATAGTAGGTGGGCGCTATCAAATTATTAGCCACTTGGGAGGTGGAGGCTTCGGCACAACCTTTGTGGCTGAAGACCGGCATTTACCGGGTAACCCGCGATGCGTCGTAAAACAACTCAAGCCTAAGGCTGTCGATAACCCAACCGCTTTAGAGGCGGCAAGGCGTCTGTTTGAGCGCGAAGCCGACGTGTTGTACAAATTGGGAAGTCACAATCAGATACCTCGGCTTTTTGCTCACTTTGAAGAAGATCGAGAATTTTATTTAGTTCAAGAATTAATTGAAGGACATGAGCTGCGTCAAGAATTACCTGTTAACCAACAGTTAAGCGAAGCTCAGGTTGTTTGTATTTTACGAGAAATTCTAGAAGTTTTAGTTTTTGTCCATCAGCAAGATGTCATCCATCGGGATATTAAGCCTTCTAATTTAATTCGATGTCGGCAGGATAAAAAGATTGTTTTAATCGACTTTGGGGCAGTCAAACAACTAGGAACTCCAGCCATTAACTCTCAGGGACAAACAAGTTTTACGATTGCTATCGGTTCACCCGGTTATATGCCCAGCGAACAAATGGCCGGCAAGCCCCGCTTTAGCAGTGATATCTATGCGGTGGGAATGATTGGAATTCAAGCCCTCACCGGCTTACATCCAAGAGGCTTACCAGAAGATCCTAATACTTGTGAAATTATTTGGCGTGATCGTGCGGAAGTCAGTTTAGAATTTGCTAAAGTTATCGACAAAATGGTGCGTTATGACTTTCGTGAACGCTATCAATCAGCCAGGGAAGTGCTGGAAATTTTTAAGTTTTTCCAGTCGAGACGCTTATCTACTCTTAAAACTATCCCGGTGATATCTGGAAAATCTCAACTTGATTTATCAACCACCAAATTAATTATTAGCGATAATCTCAGTTCTGCGTGTGGAATTGATTACAGCAGGCTGCGAAATTTTCTAGCAGCCGAAGAATGGAAAGAAGCCGATCAAGAAACGGCGGCTGTGATGCTGAAGGCTGCCGGCAGAGAGCAAGAAGGCTTTTTGAGAGCTAAAGATATTGCTGAACTTTCCTGTCAAGACTTGCAAACAATTGACACACTTTGGCTCAAGTATAGCAAAGGATGTTTTAGTTTTAGTATACAACAGCGCCTTTGGGAAAAAGTTGGGGGAAATCCTAATGCTAATTATGAAACGGAAAATTTATTTGCAGATTCCTTGGGATGGCGTGTAAAAGAAAATTGGTTAGATTATCATCACCTGATTTTTAACGTTTCTGCACCTGAAGGATACTTGCCTCGTTTGTATTTGGGAGAGATAAAGAGTCTTCGCAGGAACGTGCCAATGGATGCTCCAAGAATGAGTTTAGGTGATTTCTTTTCTCGCATTAAGGTTTGTAAGTTACAGGAATTTACCTTGGTTTTTCCTAGAGTTAAGCCAAATATTTTAACTAACAATCTTACCAATGATCAAGAAATAAATTACACTCGCTTACGCGATTTTCTAGCAGTCGGCCAATGGAAAGAAGCCGATGCGGAAACTTCGGCTGTGATGCTAAAGGCAAGTTTCAAAGAAAAAGAAGACTTGCTGACAGCAGACGATATTGAGAAGTTTTCTTGTGAAGCTTTGAGTATCCTTGATGAGCTATGGGTCAGGTACAGCAAAGGACATTTTGGTTTTAGTGTACAGCAGCGTATTTGGCAAAGTTGTGGAGGAAAACTTGACGCTGACGCGACAACTTGCCGTCGGTTTGGCACTCAAATTGGATGGTTTGTTAAGGATAACTGGCTTTTTTATAGCGATGCCACCTTCTCCCTCAATGCGCCGGCTGGACATCTGCCCATGTGCGATCTACGAGGCTATGGGCGTAAGATTTGGGGGTTAGTGCGCGTGTGTCTACTGTCTCGGATTGAAGCTTGTCTGCTGCAAGCCTCTACTGTTACTTGGCCAAATGTCAAGCCAGAACGTCAAGTTAACGACACTCAACGCCGGCATAACTCGTTTGTGAGAAATCGGATCGCCGTTATTAACGGTGATATTACAGAACAACAAGTCGATGCGATTGTTTGTGCTACTGACTATTATTTCTCTGGCAGTGGTGGGGTAGATTATGCGATTCACCGTGCTGCCGGCGCTGATCTTCGAGAAGCTTGTCGGCAGTTAAAAGGTTGCGCTTGTGGGGAGGCTAAAATTACTGCCGGTTATAACCTTCCTGCACAGTGGATTATTCATACTGTAGGGCCGAGCTGGGGAGGCGGTGCCAATCAGGAGGAGCAGAGATTAGCTGAATGTTATCGCAACTGTTTAGTCTTGGCAGAACAGTATTCTATAAAAACAATTGCGTTTCCAGCGATTAGCACGGGAACTTTTGGCTTCCCGATGCTGTTAGCTTCCAGAATTGCAATTTGCGAAGTCAAGCGTTTTCTTGAAAGCAATTCTTCCATAGAAAAAGTTATTTTTGTTTGCTTCGAGGAATTGGCTTACGATTGTTATTTGAATACAATTGATGGAATTTTTAGATAAAAGAGAAAACTAAAAAGGTAAAAGGCAACACTACCTTTTACCTTTTTTGCTTTTAGGCTACAGAAATATGCAATTGCAATGCATATTAGCTTTCTTGAGCTTTGGCCACCGGCTTTGCCGGCTCAGTGTCTTTCTTGCCCACTTTCTTTGCCCGCTGCTCAGCATCTGCCATCACTTCGGACATTTTCTCCAGTATCTCCCCAGGATAATTTTCTAAAACACGGGTAGAGAGGGAAATTCGGCCTTTCCATTCATCTAGCTCAATGATCACAGCTTTGATCGGCTGACCTAGCTTAAACACATCTGGAAGAGAGGAAATATAGGTTTGGCTCACCTGCTTGATATGCAGCAAGGCAGTAACGCCATCTAAACTGACAAACACCCCAAATGGCTTAATGCTAACAATTTCACCTTCTACCAGCTCACCAACTGACAACTGGCTAACGCGATTTGCTTGAGCTATTAAGCGCTGAGATAGCACCAATTTATTCGTGTCTTGATTGATTTCTAAAAAGTTGGCTGTCAGGCGTTGCCCAATCAATTCCTCTAAATTGTCTCGCGCCACTAAATGCGATCGCGGAATAAACCCCCGCAACCCTCGCACATCCACTGTGACGCCTCCCTTATTCGTGCCGGTGACACGCGCCTGCACGGATTGGCCACTTTCCTGCACCTGAAGCAGTTCTCCCCAAACTTTTTGCAGTTCAAGTTGCCGCAGAGAAAGCGTTACTTGGCCATCAGAATTTTGCTCTCGGATGATCAGGAAGTCACGTTCTTCCTGCAACGGCAGCACTTCAGGCAAATTCGTAACCCGTCTCAAGGAAGCCTCTGTGATGGGGAGAAATGCCGGTGATTTACCACCGATATCAACATACGCGCCCTCCGGGTCGTATTCAAACGCCTTGCCGCGTACCACCTTTCCCTTTGGAAACTCGTAGTCGTGTTGTTCGAGGGCTTTGGCAAAATCGTCCATCGAGAAGGACGCGTTTGCCGCTTGAGAACGGAGCGATTCTGGATTCATGACAGTTCAAAGCAAGGAAACAGAGATTATTAAGTGAGGTTGCTTACCCCAACTGTGCCGGCTGTGTTGCCTTTGGGAAGGGAAAGTCGGCGGCTGACGTTAGGAGCAAACCTTGGCTTACTCACTATAGCCAATTCTCCACTGATTCAAAATAGGCAGCGATCTATGTAAAACTCGCGCCACAGGGAATGCTTGGGCTAATAGAGGCGACACCGGCACATAAATTAACAATTAAACGCACGAATGTTTAATTATTAATTTTGGCCGGTTAAATCAATGTGAAATCAGCACTGGTTATTGTTTCAAACGAAATTCCTGTCAGCTTTGCCAAAAATTCGCCATCTTGAGCCACTCGGATAAATGTATCAGCACCGGCTCCTTCAATCAGAATGTTGTTAAAAGCCAGCCCGGAACTTAAACCCAATAAATCTTCCCCATCTTTAAAATCTGTGATCGTGTCAGCCGCACCGGCAGTCAAACCGCCGTCACCTCTGGCGAACACAAAAGCATCCGTGCCGGCACCCCCCGTTAGGTTATCAGCCCCACTGGCACCTGTAAGCCTGTCAGCGCCTTCATTTGCAGATATTGTGTTCCCCACCTCGTTACCAAAAATCAAGTCATTTCCTGGGGAACCCACCACATTTTCAATGATGGCGGCATAGGCAATCGTGGTGGCAAATATATCAGTCGGGTAATTCGCTCTAGAAGGATCGCTAGAAGCAACATAAGTTGCGCCGTTTAGGGCGCTGGTTGTCGTATTGTGCCCCCCCGGATTGATGTCAATGAAATAGCTTTCCGTTGCCGGCAGCGCAGAAAAATTAAAAGTATCGTTGCCGCCGGCATCCCAAATACTTTGTTTAACACCGAGAAAGTTATTGCTATCAAATTGATAGGTTGTATTGCCGGAATTATAATCGCTGATCCCATAGATAAACTGCAAAGCGCGGCTATCATAAGCCATCGGTGTACTTGCGCCAGCGCCGGCAAAGTTAGAACTCATTGCCGTGTTGGTGTTGTTATCTTTGGGGAAAGAAAGATAGGGTTCCTGATCCTCTCCCTGCACCTGTTCTTCCTCTTCCACCCCATCCGCCTCATCTGGATTGTTAGGGGGAGACTCCTGGTAATTATTTGGATGTTTTAAGCCGAAAGCATGACCGAGTTCGTGAACTAATGTTTCGTAACCAAATGATCCAGGGCCAGCCGAAAAGGCATTAGGGTTGGTTTCAAAATCCCGGCTTAAGTGCAAATCTCCCCCAATTCCTTCAGCTGGGCCAGAGGAATAGGCATAGAAATTAGGCGTTCCCTTTCCATCAGAAAACATGATCCGGATCTGACCCTCATTGGGTGGTCTGTCTGGCACCTCAACAACATCGAAGGGAAGAACTTTATCATACTCTTGCATGATTTTGCGGACATTATTTTTAATGGCATCATTGACTTCTCCCACAGCCCCTTCTTCGCCTGGATATTGGAAAGCGCTCGAAGTTGTCACAAAACTGTAAGTGAGCGTGCCACCCTTTGGTACGTCCCACCTTTTATTCGGTAAAATTAATGCATTGATGGCCTCCTCATCGTAAAAAATTGAGGGCTGCCGGTTTTCATTTGCTCCGTATTCTACATAGTGTTCAAATGCCTGCCGGAAGTTAAAATTTTGGGTTGCCAAGTCTTGGTTGGTATTTAAATAATACTGGGGATCAAATACCAGCGAGGCACGGCGTCCCTCATTTATCCCGTAGTTGGCATAGTGGAAAAGCAGTTCCTGATTGTTTAAACCGGCTGCTACGAGATCCGGGCTATTTTGCCGATAGTAATTCGGATCAAATAATGTTGAAGCAACGCGTCCTTCCCTAACGCCATTTTCTAGATAATGTTCAAATAATGCCTGATCGTCTAGATCTGCCTCGACGAGATCGGGATTGAAACGCCGATAGTCTTCATAACTAAAAAATGGAGACGGATCGCGTCCTTCTCTAATTCCAATATCTTGAAAATGAACCACCAATGCCCGGTTGCTCAGATTAGCTAAATCTGGGTTGGTTCTGCCGTAGAATTCGACATCAAAAAACGGAGAAAACCTGCGTCCTTCTTCCAACCCGTGTTGTTCAAAATGTTCTCTTGCTGCTTCATCGCTAAAGTCGGCGAGGTCAGAATAGTTACCACGGTAGAAGTCCGCATCAAAAATATTGATTGTGATCTGTGGTTCAACTGGTTGCAGAACAGCTGTGGGCATGAATTATCTCCTGGGGTGCACCCTCCCTTATACTCAACAGTAGCGGGAGGCATCGTGTTAGAAATGAGCCATCTTTCGGAACAGAAAGCCTCCTGAGCTTAACCGGCTGTGGGGAGGTACTGATACGGGTAGATTCTAGCAATTTGTATCATCAGTTACCGCAAACAGCAGAAACCGGGTGACATCAGATCCTAATGATTACCCGCCATTAACATTAAAGCCGGCACGAGAAAGAAAGGGAAAAGGGCAAATCAGACAAAAATGTCAAGCTTTTAGCCAATTGCTCAGTTATGTCGAGCATTTGCATCAAAACCGGCCTAAAAAAGAGAATGACTGGCCAAAAACTCATCAATGCAAGCAAAATCAAATCGAGCGAGTTAAAGTGGGGTTCTGCCATCGGCAGGATTAGCAGCCAAATTTAAACCGCTTGGAGAACTTGACTAAAGAGCTGCTTCACCTGAATCCAGGCGTCAGCAGCGGCAGTACGGTTGTAGCTAGCGCGGCGATCGCAGAAAAAACCGTGTTCAGCGCCGTCGTAAATAAAGACGCGATGAGAGATGTGATGTTTCTGGAGTTCTGCCTCGATCTGCTCAACGGCGGAGGCGGGAATACTGGCATCCTGATTGCCAAAGAAGGCGTAGAGGGTGCCGGCAATCTCAGAAGTTCGTGCTAGGGTAGGTTGACCGCTGCCCGGAGTCCAAGTCGTGATGCCGGCACCGTAAAATGAAGCAGTCGCCTTCATCTCTGGCAAAGTGGCGGCGAGGTAGGCAACGTGACCACCAAAGCAGAAGCCTATGCAGCCAATAGCATCCCCTTTCACGGAAGATTGGCTTTTGAGGTAGGCGATCGCAGCTTGGATATCACTCAGAAGCTCTGATGCCTTGGTTTGTTCTTTATAGCGCCGGCCCAGTTCTACGTCTTCGGCAGTGTAACCGATTTCAAAATCTGGGGCAAGACGCTGGTAAAGTGCCGGTGCTATGGCCACATAGCCTTCAGATGCAATCCGTTCTGTGACTTCTCGAATATGGGCATTCACCCCAAATATTTCTTGCAAAATGACAATGGCTGGGAAAGTCCCTTCGCCGACAGGATAGGCTATATATGAGGAAATTTGTAAATCTCCATTAGGAACTTTAACGTGTTCGCAAGAAATCTCAAAGTTTGCCATCGTGATTGTCTTTAATGTTGTGGAACTGTCAACAATCCAGGTTTTCACATTTAGTGTCCACCGGCAAAGTTTATAGTAAAAAACATCGCCACTGAGACATTTAGACAGTTTTTGTTTGTTACAAAATCTAAAGAAACGTGCGGTTTTCTTTCCTTAATTTTTTGCCCTTAAGCGCCTCGGAGGTTCCGCGATGGTTCAATTTCACATTCAACCAGACAGTGATATTCCCGCATCAACTCAGCTATTTAACCAGATCCGGTTTGCCATTGCCTCTAGGCAATTTCCGCCTGGACACCGGCTGCCAAGTACGCGAGCGCTGGCCATGCAGACCGGCCTGCACCGTAACACTATCAGCAAAGTATATCGGCAATTAGAAGATATCGGCCTGGTTGACGCACAAGCCGGTTCTGGCATTTATGTCCGCGCTCAAGGTAGCGAACTCAGCGGTGCGCGTCTGCGATCTCCCATCTTGGAACAGCATCCCCAAGCTTACAAAGTTGTGCAGAAAGGTCTTGACGAGCTGCTTAACCAGGGTTGTTCACTTAATCAAGCCAGAGAGCTATTTCTTGCGGAAATTGACTGGCGGCTGCGCTGTAGTGCGCGGGTACTGGTAACGGCACCCGGTCAGGATATTGGTGTGGGAGAGTTGATGACCCAGGAATTGGAGCAGGCGCTTCGCATACCTGTGCAATTGGTGCCAATGGAACAACTCAGTGATGCGTTGGATCAAGCTCACTCAGGTACAGTGGTAACAAGCCGTTATTTTATTGGCGAAGCAGAAGCCACGGCGGCTCCTAAATCGGTTCGGGTTATCCCCATTGATATCTACAACTATGCCAAAGAAATTCACTTGGTAAGAAGTCTTCCCAAAGATACCTGCTTTGGAATTGTTAGTCTTAGTTCCGGTATTTTGCGAGCGGCTGAAGTGATTATTCACAGCTTGCGAGGAGACGATCTACTGGTGATGACGGCTCAAACCGGCGACGCCTACAAATTAAATGCTTTGGTTCGCACGGCACGGACGATTATTTGCGATCAGGCGAGTGCCGGTGCTGTGAAAACTGCAATTACGGCGGCTAGAGACGATCTAATTCGTCCACCTCAAGTTGTTCCCTGTGAGAATTACATTGGGGCAGAATCAATTAGCCTACTCAAGCGCGAACTAGGTTTAAGTTGAGTGTATTTTTTCTTAAATGCGGTTGCCTTTTATCCTCGGCCAAGTGAAGGACAAAGGGCAACCGCTCGGGGATAATAATTTTTAAATAACCTGAAGAATCATCCCTTCACGGGCCAGAAATCCTTTAGGAAAAGCCTCTTTAACATCCGCTTCGACATTATCTAAGAAATCATCATCATGAGCCGGATCATGATGAAAGATCACTAAATTTTTAACGTCGGCAGCTTTCGCTAATTCTACTCCTACCTGCCATGTTGAGTGCCCCCAGCCAACTTTCGGTGTTTTCGGGTGATGGTACTCTTCGTCTGTATAGGTGGCATCGTAAATAAAATAATCGGCTTCACGGGCTAAATGCAGAACATTTTCATCTAAGCGATCTGGAAAATGTTCTGTATCGGTGCAGTAAACGGCGCTGTGTCCCTGCCAAGTCACGCGATACCCAATCGCAGTGCTGGGGTGGTTGAGGTGAACTGTCTCAATTGTGATATCGTCTAGGGTGACGACATCCCCAGGATGAAGGTCATAAAACTTCATCTCTGAGCGCATTCCCTGAAGCGGAATGGGAAAGTTGGGATGGAGCATTTGGTCAGATAGACGCTGTTTTAAAGTTGCGCCGTTGGGGGCGACTGCGCCGTAAATATGGAAGCAATTGCCTGGAACAAAGGCGGGGATAAAAAAGGGAAATCCTTGAATGTGATCCCAGTGAGAGTGGCTAAAAAATATATAAGCTTCAACCGGCATCTGCGGCAGCAAGGTTTTTCCCAACACTCGCAAGCCGGTGCCGCCATCAAAAATCAGACGTTTACCCGCCACCTGCATTTCCACACAGGAAGTATTGCCACCATAACGAACCGTTTCTTTACCGGGTGTGGCAATACTGCCACGCACACCCCAGAACTGGACAACAAAATCGGAGTAAGGGCTGGTTTGCATACTGGCTTTCCCATCAAAAGGCTGCGGATACAGATGAAAATCAGGCATCTTCAGGCATCTTTAAGATTAGGTTAGCCTTGGATTTGAAGTTCATTGTAACGGCTAATTTTTACAGATCGGTTACGCTCGTCCACTAGCACCACTGTGGGCGAATGGTCTTTGAGTTGTTCTGGGGTGAATTGCGCGTAGGTCATTATAATCAGGCGATCGCCTTTCATCCCCAAACGCGCCGCCGCCCCATTGAGTTCGATTGCCCCTGAATCAGCCGGTGCCGCAATTGCATAAGTAATTAGCCGCTCCCCGTTGGCCACGTTAACCACTTGCACCTGCTCGTAGGGTAAAATGCCGGCTGCATCTAATAAAGTTTGATCGATACTGATACTGCCGATGTAGTCTAGATTGGCAGATGTGAGTGTGCAATGATGAATTTTGGCCAAAAGGAGCGTTCGCTGCATGATGATCTCAAAGTAGTCACCTTCGGCTAAAAACCAACCCTACCGTTCGCGCATAAAATAAATTTATTGTCAAGCACAAACTTTCCTTTCTAAGATAACCCATCTACAGCGGCTAGTGCTAGATTTTGCCAGAACCCGCCCTAACTGCCGGTTTAGAAAGTGGGGTTTGCCGGCTCTTGTGTTTTCAAAAGCACGCTTGATCTCCAGGTTTTGTTGCCGCACCCCCTAAAGACGTTTTAGGCAACGTCTTTAAAACTGGCAGATTCGATTGGTTTTTCCCAAAGATTGTTAGAAGTCTTTATGGGTTCTATCAAAATTTACAACATACTAGCCACATTCTCGTAGCCTTTCTATTTTTTTAGGGAAAAATTTTGGGAAAGCTACTAATAGTTAAAATTATATATCCAAGGTTTCTGATTGACAAGTTTACTGCCTCTAAAGCTTGTGGAACTTTGAATAAAATGCAAATCTACAGCAAAGGCAGAGAAATGCGATTGGAGAGAGCCGCCACATTGAGCAGCATTAGTCAATGTTTTTACCCATTTTTACTACGGATTCAGCCGAGGGCGACTTTTTCGGTCGAGTTTCTACAGCCAAATGTTTTACGATGGTCGCACTGGTCTGGCCCAGTGCGCTAAATTGCCGGGGCGAGGGTTGGCTCACCCCGCTTCAACTTCATTTACTCGCAGCTTTAATGCATTTCTCTACGAGAGGCATGACTTGATCGACATCCTGCCAACCCTGAATTTCTGTTACCTTCTTTTCCAAGTTTTTGTAGGTTTTGAAAAATTCAGCAATTTCATCTAGGCGGTGGGGTGCCACATCTTGAAGGCTTTTGATGTGAGAGTAGCGCGGATCTTTGTCGGGAACGCAGAGAATTTTTTCGTCGTGATCGCCGCCGTCGATCATCAGCAGCATTCCAATGGGCCGCGCTGCAATGACACATCCCGGAAAGGTTGGCTGATCGATTAATACCATGCCATCGAGGGGATCGCCGTCATCGGCTAGGGTGTTGGGCACAAAACCATAGTCGTAGGGATACTGAACGGAAGAATAGAGTACCCGGTCTAGGGCAAAGGCTTGCAAGTCCTTGTCAAACTCATACTTGTTTTTGCTGCCGGCGGGAATTTCAACCAGAACGTTGATTAGGCCCGGTTTTGGTTGAGCAGGAATGCGCGATAAATCCACAATGGTTCTCCAAGCTAATAGCGGCTAAGGGGTGCCGTTCCAAGCTCATTCTCAGGCGCTTTGTTGCACCGAGAGCGTTCAGCCGTCCCCCGAATAGCATTTTAGGGGAAGACGGTGTGTGCAAACTCCTTAACCGGCTTAAATATCTTGCTGGACGAGACAGATGGCAGGATCAGGCTCAATCTTGAGACACTTGCAGCAGATAGGGGGCCGGTTGCAGCACTTCGGCTTTGCTCGAAGAATAATGGGCGATGATAAATAGGGGTAAAGTCAGGGTTAAGACAGCAATTAAGGTTCCCACGAAGTCTGCCAGCTTATGAGGAGGCGGGTCAGCACTATTAGCAGGGTCACTACCTGAGTCCATGATCAAAAGAATGTTATCAACCAGTTACAGCAAATTCACGTAGAGGATATCGATGTACCCTCTAAGCTTTATTGTAACGATTTACCGCAGAAGGACTGTCTTCTACTCAACAATCTCAAGTAAATCTTCACAGGTGTAATGGCATGGCTGGTTGAGAGTGATCCTGGCCTTAGTGCCGGCGCTGCGGTGTTCTGGCAGGGGCTAACAGACGGTAAAAACCCGCTTTTGACGCTGTTTGCCTTTTTTGCGCCAAAGTCAGTGATTTAAGGTTTAACTGAGCGTCCAAGCCCCGTCCCAGTCCTCTGGAGGCGGTGATTTGATCCAGTGCTGGCAGCGCTTTAGCTGGATAGCTGCCGCTTTGTCGCTGCTGTCAATTTCCATAACGGTGGCAAATTCGCCCATCGCAATGGCAAACTTACGCTTGAGGTAATACTCGCGCCCTTTATAGTAGTGATCCAGTACCTTTTGCTTCTGTTCGGAAATGGATTGAGAGCGCAGCCCCAGTAGTTCATACACCGCAACTGCACGATGGTTTCCTTGCACGCGAATTGAGTCAAGTTCTCGAACCCAAACGCGCTCCGTACAGCGTTGATAAGTGTTTTCACTGATGACAATACTGCAGCCATATTGCTTACAAACGCCTTCCAAGCGATAACCGAGATGGACGCCGGCACCAATGGCCATAAAATCCATGCCTCGGTTGGCCACAAGGTTGCTGCTGAAGACCTTGTCAGTATTAATGCCAATGCCAATTTTGACGATAGGCTTGTTGACGGCTTCTCGACCGGCATTGAATTCGGCCAAATACTGATTCATATCCAGGGCGGTTTGCACAGCACACCAAGCATGATCGTCTAAGGGTTCGGGAGATCCAAAGACAACGAGAATGCGATTGCCAATGCAGGCTGAATTGATCTGTTGCTTAAGGGCTTGCTTGTACTTAAAAACTGCATCCCCCATTGCTTCAAAATATTTGTTGAGCAAGCTGCTCATCTCTTCATGCTCTATGCTGCCGGCCAGGTTGGAGTAGCCGCTAATATCAGAGAATAAAATTGAAACATCTTTGTGTTCGCCAAGGGTTTCTGACGGCGTTACCTGTGCAAACGGCATAGAATTTTCGCCTGCCAAGGTTGGATCGAAATTCGCCTGGGGAGAAGCCGTTTTGTCAGAGTAGTTGGCAGACGGACTACCTAATTCCATATTCCATAAAAAAACGTAAACCTACTTAAAACTGAGAAGTCACAATTCTGGAGCCAAAATTTTTCGATTGATCGATTTCAGCTCCTCAACTGCGATCTCTGCGACCAGAATACTATTTTTCTGTAAGTTTCCAGACACCATCCCAATTATCGGCGGGTGGTTCGATCAGAAAATGATTGCAACGTTCGATGTGTAATTCAGCGGCTTTGTTTTTCGGATCGATTTCCAGAACTTGACCGAACTCAGCCAAAGCTTGAGCAAACCGGCGACTGCGGTAATACTGTCGTCCTTGTTCGTAATGTTCCATTATTGCCAGCTTTTTGGGTTCAATGTCCTCGCAGCGCAGTCCCACGAGTTCATAGATTTTCACCGGCTCGTTTTTTCCTTTAACTGTAATATAGTCCAGTTCCCTGACATAAAGCCGATCGGCACAAGGCAGATAGGTTTTTTCACTGATGACGATATCAGTGCCGTACATTTTGCTAGTTCCTTCCAAGCGAGATCCCAAGTTCACCCCATCTCCAATCGAGGTGAGTTCCATCCGCTTGCTCGAACCGATATTGCCACTCACCACTTCATCCGAGTGAATGCCAATTCCAATGCTAATCGGTGCCTTACCATTTTCGACGCGTTCCTCATTGAATTTTATCAGCCGGGAGCGCATCTCAATTGCCGTTTGCACGGCACACCAGGCGTGATCCGCCAGGGGTAAGGGCGATCCAAACACTGCCATGATCGCGTCACCGATGTATTTATCGAGGGTGCCTTTGTATTTAAAGACGGCATCAACCATCGATTCAAAATATTCGTTGAGCATCGCCACGACTTGTTCGGCTTCCATGCCTTCGGTCAAGGTGGTGTAGCTGCGAATATCTGAAAATAAAACGGAAACTTCTTTGCGTTTGCCACCGAGTCCGGTGTCGCCACTTGCGAGCAACTGTTCAGCCACTTCTTGGGTCATGTAGCGATACATGGTACTCTTGAGCCGTTTTTCATCGCTAATGTCGTCCATGACCACCAAAGCACCATTGACGATGTTGGCGTCAACTGCACTTGCCATTGTACTGATTGTCAGATTAATACTGTGTTGTTCTTTTCCTTGGGAAAGTAAAGTTTGCTCTGGGTAATATTGCTGCCGGGATTTTTCATCCTTGGCTTCTAACGCCGCTGTGAACCACTTGGAGAAGTCTGCCTCTTCAATTTTGATGACATCAATAACGTATTGACCTTCAATCCGATCAGTTTCTTGTAAGCCCAACAGTTTCTTGGCACTTTCATTCGCTGCAATAATGTGCCCGCTTCTGTCGGTGGAAATGATGCCATTAGAAATGCTGCGGAGAATATCTCGCTGCATTTGTTCTTGTTGCTTGACTGTGGCGAAGAGGGAGGCATTTTGTAAGGCGACGCCGGCTTGAATATTAAATGCGTGCATGAATTCCATGTCGCCGCGATTAAAACTTGCCCTCCAGCATTCAGGTGCATTTGGCCAGTCTTCGGGATTGTAGGGGGGATACTCTCCTTGTTTTTTCTTATTAATTAATTGTGTGACTCCGATCAACTCGTGATCTGCGTTGTACACCGGCATACACAACATACTGCAAGTGCGGTATCGAGTTGTTTGGTCTGTTTTTTTAGCTTGTTCAGCGCCGGCATGATCGTACAAGTCAAAGCTAATTAAAAGGGGTTCTCCCGATTCTGCAACTTGGCCGGCAAACCCTGCGGTCCTCGGAATCCGCATTTCTTTTAAAGAGCCGTTAATCGGGATTTTTGTCCACAGCTCGTTTTTTTCTTTATCTAACAGCCACAATGTGCTGCGATCAGCGTTCATCAGTTTCTTCGCCTCATCCATCACTTTGGTGAGGGTATCTTCGAGATCCAAACTGCTTTGGCTCAGAGATTGTGTGGCGTTGATCAACGCTGAAGCCGCACGCTGTTTTTGAGTTGCTTTATAAAACGAACGGGACGACTCTAGAATCAATCGAATTGAAGGGGCAAAGTCTGCAAATACCTCTTCATCAACCTCAGTAAATCCTTTTGTATCGATTCTGTCAGCTAAAGGATCGCCGGGATCGTGAAGTTTTTTCAGCTTGTTAAGCAATTGCACAACGGCGACGATATCTCCTTGTTCGCTTAACAAGGGTAGACATAGCATCGTGTAGGTGCGGTATCCTGTTTTTTTGTAAGTTTTCTTCGATTCAGCGGAGCGCGGATCGTCAAAGAAATCGAAAGGAATATTAACAACTTTTTTAAAAGTAGCCGATTCGCCGGCGATTCCCTTATCTGCTGGAATCCGGATTTCTAGGGTTCCACCCCCCTCACCTTTCGCGACGATCGACCAAAGTTCGTTTTTTTCTTCATCTAGTAAAAAAATAGTCGTTCGATCCGCACCGAGAAGTTCGCCCGTTTTTAACGTAATCGAGCGCAGCATCTCATCTAGAATCGCATCAAAGCCTTGGCTGTCAAGCATACTGTCCAACATAGACAGGGTTTGATTGACAACCTTGAGTTTGTCCTCTACTTCAGTGACAACTTGTTTAAAGTTTTCCTGATTGAGGGTGGAAAGGTAAGACGTGAAAGTTCCTTGCGATCGGCTGAGCGCACCGCCTTGCGACTCGGTGTTAGATGAACTGGTAGATGCACTGACGGGGGATGCGGATTTATTAGGAGGATTTTTTTTACCCTCTACTTGGGCTGTGACATCAATGACTGCGCCGTTTTGATGATCCCAAGTATTTGATTTTGGAGATGCAGCTGTCATAGCTCTTTACTCTTAAAAAGATGCCTGGAGTTAGAGAACGACTTTGACTGTGTAAGTATTCTGCCAATACCGCCTGACGGGTAGGTTTTACCGAGCAAGCAGATCCAAGACTACTCCCCCAGTTTACTCGGTCGTTGAGAATTGGATGATAGATGACGATGTTGTTAAAGTGATAGCACGTTTTGCCAGATAAAAGTGTGTGATTTCGACACTAAAGCTGACTCGCATTAGACTTTCAATCATGATTTTGGCATTCTAAAGGGAATTATGTGTGTTAATTTCTACCAAGTATTTCCTTTATGAGAGTTTTGGCAATATCTAAACGGGGCATTGGCAACACTAGGTCGTTTAGGCCGGCGATCCATGACTGGTCAAATCTATCACACCGTAAGTTTAAGAATTTTTTGCAGTAGATTGGGATGGTGTTTTTACCGGCATTGCGGTTGAATTTTTCCCCAATTGAGTGCCGGCTGGCATCGGGTTCTCGTTAGCGCGGAGATTTGCCGCTTGAACCAAGAGAGAATCTGCAAATGCGATCGATTGTTGCGCGGACTGTCCCCCGGCTAGCTGGGCTAGTTCTTCGCGGCGTTGGTGTGAGTTGAGCTTTGCGACTCGAACCACGGTTCGCACGTCTGCGAGCAAGAATTCTTGATGATTGTTATGGGTTTCTGTTTCTGGACAATCAATGGTTTGTTTGTCCACTCGGTAATGATGATCCGCCATCGCCGCGACGAGCGGCTGGTGGGTGACACAAAGGACTTGGTGCCGGTGACTGAGTTGGTAGAGTTTTTGGGCGATGGCTTGGGCGACTCGTCCGGAAACCCCCACATCAATTTCATCAAAAACCAGCACGCCGGCATCATCGACCTGAGCGAAACAGGCTTTCAAGGCCAAGAGGAAACGACTCATTTCCCCACCAGAAGCAATTTCTGTAAGCGGTTGTAAGGGTTCACCGGCATTCGGGCTAAATTTAAAGGTAATTCGGTCTGCACCGGCAGCGGTGGGAGGACAGGGGGCAATTTCGACCTGAAACTGCACTTTCTCCATCGCCAGGGGCTTAAGTTGTTTAATTAGCCGAGATTCCAGTTCACCGGCAGCCGTCTGGCGCAACCCGTTTAACGCGCTACAGGCTTCTGTTAGCTGGCTTTGAGCGACTTGATAAGCTTTTTCCAAAACTTCTAAGGACTGACCTTCGCCAGTGAGTTCCTCTAGCTCGGTTTGAATCCGCTCATGGTAGGCGATGGCATCGCCCAACCCCGGTCCGTATTTGCGACAGATTTGTTTAAGTTCCAAGATCCGCTGCTCAACGTCTTGCAGCCGCTGGGGATCGGCCTCCAAACTCGCCTCGTAGGTCGATATTTGCCGGCCTGCTTCCATTATATCGGCTAAGGCGTTACTCACTAAATCGAGGACTGATTGCAGCTCGCTGTCGTAGCGCACCATATCTGTTAGGCTTGCTTCCGCTTGCCCCAATAAATCGGCAGCGGCTTCTGCGCCGGTGTCGTTTTGATAAAGTGCTTGGTAGACTTGATAGCTTTGCTGTTGCAGCTCAACGACGTGTCCGAGGCGTCTGCGCTCACCTTCTAGCTGTTCTAATTCGTCGGCATCGCCCAAACCGGCAGCACTAAGTTCTTTAATTTGATAGTCGATCAAATCGAGTCGTTGCAGTCGTTGCTGTTCTGACTGCCGCCGCTGTTCAAGCGCTTGTAATGCTTGCTGGGAAATGGCAAAGGCTGCTGCGACTTTTTGCCGGCGATCCAAAATAGCGGTTCCCCCAAAGGCGTCTAGCCAGTCCCGCTGGCGGGCCGGTTGGCCAAGTTGCACCGTTTGACCTTGGGCGGTAATTTCCACCAGGCGTTCCCGCAGCTGATCCATGAGCTGGCGGTTGACGAGTACCCCATTCAGGCGAGAACGGCTGCGGAGGCTGGTTTGACCGGCAACCAGTTCCCGGCAGGCAACGAGTAAGGTGCCATCGAAAAGGTCTATTTCCTGCTCTCGCACCCACTCGGCTACGGTTGGCTCAAGCTCGAATGTTGCTTCGACCAAAGCCCGTTCTGCGCCGGTGCGAATGGCCCGACTTGTGACTTTGCCACCCAAGGCAGCATCAAGGGCGTCTAGGATAATCGATTTCCCCGCGCCGGTTTCGCCGGTGAGGACATTAAGGCTGGTGCCAAATTCTAATTCCAGCCGATCTATCAGGGCAAAATTTTCAATCCGTAAGGATATCAACATGGGTCAAAATTCAGTTTAAAGGCAATATGCCGGGGCGCACGCAAATAAGGTTGTTTCAATCTGCCGGTGTGAGGCTCACGCATTCCTTGATATTACACAAAAGTTTTACCCAAGGTTTTTTTAGTCGCTTTGAATCCTAGCAAATTTGCTTAAAAAAGCGAATTAATCAAGGTATTGACAAAGAATAAAATCTTGAATGTAAACTTAATTTTGTCTAAAAAGTTTAGGAGGTAAAGCTTTAATTTTTCAAATTTCCGTGATTTGAATTTTAAACATAGAGATTGAATTGTGTTAAAGCAGAGATTTTGAGTAAATTTTTTTGGCTTTATTTTCTTGAGTTCTGGCAGCACCCAGAGCGAGTCTGAAGGCTGTTGCTTTTGGGCCTGGGTGAGAGGGAGTTCGCTTCTACAGAAGAAATCCCAGTGAGAGCAAGCCGATTTTCCCCTTCACTTTAACTTGGCACGCTGCTGTTTTTTGACACACCGGCACTCAACTGCGCCGGCAGCCACTCCTGAACTGAGATTCTACCTTGGGAATTATGGTGCGCCACCGGCAAATTGTTACAATGTTTAACATCGTTACCTCTAGTCGGTTCCTAACTCATGGATGTCAAGACGGTATCACCTACCTCAGCCCAGTTGAATTCAGCGACAATGACCGAGCAGCCGATATCTGCAGCCACAACCCAGGAGGCAAGCTCGGCAGTTGCCACTATCACGGTTGAGAGTGAGCGCATCCCTAGAGTGGTGGAGCTAACAGACATCGTCGTGCCGGTGCCGACAGATAACTTTTCAGCAAATGCGTTGCAGTACGATGCAGTTGCGATTAACGAATATTACAGCTCCAGACCGCTGCCGGTGTGGAGGCGCAGGCTAAGCATTGTGTCAAAACTGGCTAGCTTTGGCCTGAATCTATGGTGGGATCGCCAAACCGGCAGATTGGTTAAAAATCAGCCGGCTAGAGCTGAGCAGTTGCGGAAAATGCTGACTCAGTTAGGCCCAGCCTTTATTAAAATTGGGCAAGCTTTATCAACGCGCCCCGACTTGGTGCCACCGGGTTATTTGGAAGAGTTGGCGAAATTGCAAGATCAACTGCCTCCCTTCCCCAACAAAATTGCCTACCAATTTATTGAAGAAGAACTCGGTGCTCACCCTAATGAAATTTATGCCGAACTTTCACTAGAGCCGGTGGCGGCGGCGTCCCTTGGGCAAGTTTACAAAGGCAAGCTGAAAACCGGCGAAACAGTTGCGGTGAAGGTACAACGACCCGGTTTAGCTGAAAGCATCACTTTAGATGTTTACATCTTGCGGCGGTTGGCTGGTTGGGCGCAAAGAAATATGAAACAAGTTCGCAGCGACTTAGTGGCAATTGCCGATGAGTTTGCCGCCCGCTTGTTTGAGGAAATGGACTACACCCACGAGGGTCATAATGCCGAACGGTTCGCCGAGTTATACGGCCATTTGAAAGACATTTACGTGCCTAAAATTTACTGGCCTTACACGGGCCGGCGGGTGCTGACAATGGAGTGGATCGACGGCACCAAACTAACCAATTTAGAATCGCTAAGCGCTCAAGGAATTGACGCTTCATACTTAATTGAATTAGGCGTTCAGTGTTCCCTGCGCCAGCTGCTAGAGCACGGCTTTTTCCACGCCGATCCCCATCCGGGCAATTTGATGGCAACGCGAGATGGGCAGTTAGCTTATCTCGACTTTGGCATGATGAGCGAGGTGAAACCTTATCAGCGTTACGGTTTAATTCAAGCCATTGTTCACCTCGTCAACCGCGACTTTGAAGGTTTGGCTCACGATTATGTGAAGCTAGAGTTTTTGACACCGGATACTGACCTGACGCCAATTATTCCAGCACTAGCCGGCGTGTTTGGTAATGCTTTGGGAGCAAGTGTTGCTGAGTTGAATTTCAAGAGCATTACTGACGAGTTGTCACAGGTGATGTATGACTATCCCTTCCGCGTGCCGGCTTATTACGCATTGATTATCCGGTCGCTGGTGACCTTAGAAGGGATTGCAATTAATGTCGATCCCAACTTTAAGGTACTCAGTAAAGCTTATCCTTATGTGGCAAAACGGCTGTTAACAGATACGTCTCCAGAATTGCGATCTTCTTTGCGGGATTTGCTGTTTAAGGAAGGTAGTTTCCGCTGGAACCGGCTGGAAAATTTATTAAAGAATGCGAAAAGCAGCGATGATTATGATATCAGTCAAGCGCTGAATCAAGCATTAGAATTTTTGTTCTCCGAACGGGGCGATTTCATTCGAGATTATTTGATTGATGAGATTGTTAAGACTTTAGATACTCTCTCGCGTCAAAGTTTTCAAAACGCGACTTCTGTTGTGGGAGAGTGGTTTGGTTTAAGGGTAAATAAGCCGGCGATGACTCCTGCAGAAGAGAAAAATATGGAGCATTTCCAACGCATTTTGGGAATTCTTCAAGAAACAAAAGGTTTCGATCCGGTAAAGGTGGCTTCAGTGCTTCCCCAGCTTATCCTCAAGCCAGAAACTCAGCGCATGGGTAAGCAAATTGCTGGCGGTTTAGCTCAGCGTGCTTTAGCGCGGTTGATTCGTGATGTTTTACTACGGGAAGAACCGATTAAAAGTAACGGTTACAATGGCAGTCAACAACGCGCCTTATCTCTGCCGGCTCAAAGAACAAAATAACCCAAAAATCCCACAGATGAAGTTATCAGCCGGTTAACTTCATCTGCGTTTATCTGCGGTAAAAAAAATCAACCTACTATTCTCTCACCGGCTAACTTCCTGCCATCCTATTTAAGTTAAACTCAGAGACATCGATTCTAACTGCATCGCTGCCATCTTAGCATGGGCACAATTCAAGAATGCCGCGAAATCAGGAAAAATATGTAACATGAATTAATAAAAGTTTCTGAGCAAAAACAAATAATTTCTAATCTTCAAATGCCGGCTTCAGCTCGATCACACTCACGATGCGGAATTTCCTCTCGCTTGTAACTGAGCAGCAAGCAATTCCAGTGTTCGTTTTTGCTGTTTAAGCTGTTCTTCTAACTCTTGAATTTGTTCGCGACGCGCTTCAAGTTCTATGGTGCGACGGGCGAGATCCTGACTTTGTAAGGTGAGGGACTGCCGCCAGTGTTCAACTCGCTCAGCTTCTTGCTGTAAGAATGCCGGCGAAAAACCTTTGCTTAAATATTGCTGGACTAAATCCAAAATCCAAGGAACGGCTTCTTGAATTTTCACAATTTGGCGAGTGGGAGAAAGCTCGATCAAAACAAGAAAACCATCGGTTAAAGAGCTGGGTTCTGTTAAAAATACAATGTCTTCACCGGGAACAAGTGCCCAAGTGTCTTCTGATTTTTGGCGAGCCAAAAGTCGGATGCCGGCTTTACCTAAGAACCCTTTTCTTTGAACCTGAGCTAAATACAGCATTACCTAATTCTCTCGCTCGGTTATATTTTTAACTTTTTGCTTAGCGCTCATTTATATTTGAGGAAATTGGTAAGTTTCAAGGTGCCAACCGGCACAGGATTTGCGCGGAGGCACCTTGACAAAACACTTAGGCTCTCAGGAGCTACTACTAGATACTATTGCTAGAGGTTATTGAGCCGGCTCTGCAAAATTTCCACCTGTTTCTCGGCTTCTGCTAGTGCATCCCGCGCTCCCTGCACCACTTCTGGTTTAGCATTATCAACGAAGGCGGCATTACTCAAACGACCGGCTAAAGATTTGGCTTCAGCCTCTATCTTTGCCAAGTTTTTCTCTAACTTAGATCGCAGTGCCGCGACATCAACAACGCCGGCTAAAGGAATGACAATTTGAACTGTTCCCACCACACCCGCAATTGATCCGCCTTCCCCTTCTTGAGCTTGGAGAGAATCAGAATCAATTGTTTCAGCGATGGTTAAGCCTTCAACCTTCGCTAAATCTTGAATGTAAGATTGCCCTAATATGAGGATATGCCGTTCGCGCTCACTTTCACTTTGTAAAATCGCTGACACTTTCACTGCCGGCTTGATATCCGCTTCAGCGCGAAGATTGCGAACTGTGCGGATTGTCTCCATGAGCAGATAAAAATCTGACTCTAACTCTAGATTGAGTAAAGTTGCATCAACCTCTGGATAGATTTGTAAGGCTAGCGTTTGATTTTCACCGGCTTGCGTTAAGGTGTGCCAAACTTCCTCGGTAATATGAGGCATAAAGGGATGCAGCAGTTTTAAAATTCCTTCCAAAACAACCGCCAGGGTTTGCTGCGCCACTCGCCGCGAGGCTGTATTCTCGCCTTGCAAACGCGACTTGACTAGCTCAATATACCAATCGCAGAAATCGCCCCAGAAGAATTCATAGAGTGCTTTGGCAGCTTCTCCGATACCGTAATTTTCGATGGAATTGCCGGTTTGCCGCACCATTTGATGATAGCGAGACAGAATCCAGCGATCACACAATTCTAGGGCATCTGCTGCCGGCTGGCCTAATTGTTGAGGTGTTTGCCCATCTAAATTCATCATCACAAACCGGGCGGCATTCCACAACTTATTGGTGAAGTTGCGAGAGGCTTCTACGGTCGCCGATTCTTGCTTTTTGCGATTATATTCCAGCCGAATATCTTGGCCGGCACCGGCAACTTCTCGCACCAGAGCATAGCGCAAAGCATCTGTCCCATATTTATCCATTAGCAACAGCGGATCGATGCCATTGTTCGCAGATTTTGACATTTTCTTGCCGTTTTCATCGAGCACTAACCCGTGAATATAAACGTCCTTAAACGGCATTTGATCCGTGAAATGCCCTGCCATCATGGTCATCCGGGCAACCCAGAAGAAGATGATATCAAAGCCGGTGACGAGGGTGGCAGTGGGATAATAAGTGGTGAAATCTGTGGTTTGTTCTGGCCAGCCCAAGACGGAGAAGGGCCAAAGTCCAGAAGAAAACCAGGTATCGAGGACATCGGGATCTTGCTCTAACTTGACATTTTCCCCAAATTGTAAAACTGCTTTTTCTCGCGCTTCGGCTTCATTTCGTCCCACGACAAAGGGGGTGCTGTCGGTAATTTCGCCGCCGGTTTCACTGACGACATACCAGGCGGGGATTTGATGCCCCCACCACAACTGCCGGGAAATGCACCAATCTTTTATCTTTACGAGCCAGTCGCGGTAAACTTTCGTCCAGCGCTGGGGTAGAAATTCCGGTGAGTTTTGGCTGTCTAGGGAGTCTAGCGCCTTGTCAGCGAGGGGGCGAATTTTGACGAACCACTGGGTGGAGAGGAGGGGTTCCACCGGCACCTTTCCTCGATCGCTATAAGGGACGCTGTGGTTGTAATCCTCGATTTTTACGAGCACGCCGTCTTCTTCTAGCCGCTTGACAACATTTTTGCGGGCGGTAAAGCGGGGTTGTCCTTGGAATGGGCCGGCATTTTCGTTCAAGGAGCCATCTTTGTTCATAATATTGATGAACGGCAGTTGATGGCGCTGGCCCATTTCAAAGTCATTGGGGTCATGTGCCGGCGTGACTTTGACGCAGCCGGTGCCGAATTCGGGATCAACCAATTCATCTGCAATAATCGGAATTTCTCGCCCCATAATTGGCAGCGTGAGGGTTTTGCCGATTAAATGTTTATAGCGATCATCGTTAGGATTAACGGCAACGGCGGTATCTCCCAGCATCGTTTCTGGACGCGTTGTTGCCACTTCCAGATAGCCAGAATTGTCGCTGAGGGGATAGCGGAAATGCCACAGATTGCCTTTAACTTCCTTATTTTCGACTTCTAAGTCAGAGACGGCAGACTGGGACTCTGGGCACCAATTCACGAGATAATTGCCACGATAGATTAGCCCTTGTTCGTAGAGGTGGACGAACGCTTGTGAAACAGCTTGGGATAAGCCCTCATCCATCGTGAAGCGTTCCCGCGACCAATCGACTGACACACCGAGCCGGCGAAGTTGGCCAACAATTGTCCCCTTGGATTTTGCTTTCCACGCCCAAGCCCGTTCTAAGAATTGTTCGCGCCCCAAATCGTAGCGGGTTTTACCTTCTTCCTTGAGCTGTTTTTCCAGAATCGTTTGTACAGCAATACTGGCGTGATCGGTTCCGGGAACCCATAGGGTGTTGCGTCCTTTCATGCGATGGTAGCGCACGAGGATATCCATAATGGTATCGCCGAGGGTGTGGCCTATGTGCAAGCTGCCGGTGACATTCGGCGGCGGGATAACCATGCAGTAGGGTTCGCCCGGATGATTAGGATCAGCTTTGAATACTTGATTTTCTTCCCAGAATTTTTGCCACTTGGCTTCTGTGGTTGCTGGATCGTATTGGGGGGGGAGGGTTGGAGTCATCAGTGGAGAAAGGGCAGGGTTTCTTTATAAGATTGTGCCATAGGGCTGAGGATAGGGCGTCTCTCGCGTGCCGATGGGGAGTGAGAGCAACTGGCGTATGAAGCGTGGGATGGTAAAGTTGGAATTTCTTGTGCCGGCTAGGTAATTTCCAAGCCATCTTTTAGTAAATCCGAACACTCGCTTAATGTCAGTCATCAGTTTCTTTTCGGGAAAACCTCGCTCTCAATCTTTTTCATTCAACGCTTTGTTTTTCAAGGTTTTAAAATTTTCTTGAGGAAGGCTTCATTCCGAACTATAAAAAATTTTGCTAAAATTGTTTATAGAGTTTAACATAAAAAATTTATCTCATTACCGATAAAACTTCTTACAGGAGATCCGTATGCCAGCAAAACAATTGTATGAACAAGGCTTGCACAAAGCCCGTCAGGGCAACTACTGGGGAGCCATTGACGACTTTAACCAGACGCTGGATCTGCAGCCGGGAGCAGTTAGAGCGTACCATCAGCGCGGTCTTGCTTATTATTATTTACAAGACTATGAAAAGGCGATTGAAGATTTTAATAAAGCCTTGTATCTCAATGCAAAACTGTCTAAAACTTATTTTTATCGGGGAAATGCTTGGCGGAAATTGGGAGAGCATCAACAAGCTATTGAAGATTTTAATCGCGCCATTGCTAACAATTATAATTTGGAGGCCGGTTATAACAACCGAGGGCTAGCTTTTGCTCATTTAGGGGAATACGAATCGGCTATTCAAGATTACGAGCGATCAATAGCCATCAATCCCAATAACTACAAGTTTTATTACAATCGTGGGCGAGCTTACTATCTTTTGGGAGATAAAAAAGCTGCAATTTTAGATTTCGAGCGAACTTTGCACTTAAATGCAAAATATACCAAAGCTTATATTAATCGCGGTCTTTCTTATTATCATTTAAAAGATTATCAAAAAGCGATTGACGATTACAATCAAGCGTTGATGATTGATCCAAAAAACGTTTATGCTTACTACAATCGAGGGTGTGTTCGAGCTAAATTAGGAGATTACGGTGGAGCAATTGAAGATTACAATCAGGCGGTGGTGATTGATCCAACCTATGCGAAAGCTTATATGAATCGAGGGTTAGCCCGTTATAAATTGGGAGATGAACCGGGGGCGAATAAAGATTTTTATCACGTCATGTGTATTAATGCTGAAGCTTATACCTATTACCAAGCTCAGCGAGGCACTTCTGATGCTAAGACTTATTCTAAAGCAGCCCCGCGAGTCGAGCAAAATCACGGGGGGGAATATTTTAATACCACATTAAATTCTACTTGGGAAAAAGAAGATTTAAGCAATCTAGAAGACTTGCTTTCTGAAGGAGAATTTATTAATTCGTAAAATTTGCCCAGTGGAATTATAAGCTTGGAATTTCTTCAATTTTAACCGGCACTGCTTTCAGACTTATATTTTATCAGATAACCCGAAGCCATTATAAAAGCTTCGCCTCATTCCTTTATTTTCCCTATTGTTGATTTATAGCCGGCACTCCAAGTTTAAATTCATCAAATTTCACTACGTTTGATTGCGGCAAGCGCGTATCAAAGTAATAACTGCTCACTACGCTGGCACCCGTATCTAAAATGCTAAAAACCGTCAGATCGTTACTGGCAATATAAGGCACCGGCTGCCCATTTTCATCTAAAATAGGCGCAATTGTTGGCATCACCGGCTCTAACCCATTGGGATTGCCGGTTGCTGCATAGTCTTCCTGATAGCCGACGGGTACTTTTCGCGGGTTTTCTTCAACAGCCGCGCCGTAAGAATTCCCGACATTTGAAGTTTCTAAAAAGTGGATTCCCTGAGAATCAACAAAGCGATTCCATAAATGGGAATGTCCATAGAATACTAATTGCACACCGGCAGCCTCTAGTAAAGGTACAATATCCCGAATAATATAATCAGCATCTTTCGGGTATTCATAGCGAATTGCCTGAATATTGCCCTCCGAATTATGCTCAATCATCTGCACTGGATCTGTATATGCCGGCACGATATTTCCCCCAAGCGTATGCGGTGGATGGTGAAACATCACAACTTTATATTTTGCCTGTTTAAACTCCGGACTATTTAGCTCTTTTTCCAGCCAATTATATTGAACACTTCCCTTAATAATTGGCTCAAAAATATGCTGCCCGTATCCCCAAGCAGCGGGATTATTGAAATCTTGCTCTCGTTCACGATATCTTCCCTTTGCATCAGCATTCAGACTTTCAACTCGCCAGACATTTGTAATGAAAGGAACTACTAACCGCACGTCCCCAAACGTGACAGCGTAATATTTTTTTCCACCTTCAGCACTTTCAGGTAATGTAAAAATCTCTTCGTAAGTATCCGTATTAAAAGAATTATTTTTCAGCAATGTTTCATCTGCATTTTGGCCGAGTTGTTGAGCGGCTGTACGGGGATAAGCATCATACAACTGCTCATTGAGACTGCTTTCCATCGAAAAGCGTCCCATAACTTCATGATTTCCAATCGTCGTAAATAGTGGGGCGTGTTGAATTAATTCGCCGCCTTTATAAAAAGTTTTAACGTTATTTTTTTCTAATTCGTAGCGAGCGCGACCTTGAAGACAGGGAAAAAACGCGCCACCTCGATCATCATCAAACCACTCGGAAGCCCGATCAGGAATATTTACTAAATCTCCTGCGTGAAAAACGGCGTCTACCTTACCAACGGTTTCGATAACTTTCTCAAGATTAGCCGCCGTCATTGGCATCAATTGATGATCGGAAGTCAACAAGATTTTTAAAGCTTGCTTCCCAGAAGGTGCCGGTGCGAGGGTAAACACACCACTCTCAATTTTTTCACCATCTTCTCGCACACTTGCGACAGAATAAGGCAGCTTTTCACCTGGAATTAAATTCTCAATTTTTGCCTCATGACGCCAGATATTTCGCCTTGTTGGCTGCGTAAAAATCGGATTATCTTTAGTTTGACCTTTAACTTGTGATCGGCTATCTTCACGAGTGCGGCTTAACTGGGTGGTTGTCGCGATCACTTCATGATCCAAATCTTTGCCGTAAATAACCGTATGACGGGAACCGGCAAACTCAGTAAACCAAACGACTCTTACCGAATTTTCAGCCGGCATTTGTAAAAAAGGATCGGTTAACAGTTGAGAATGAGTTGTCATAGAAAGCGATGCCTGATATGTACTAAAAACCCAAACAAGTGCTGTGAGGATAACGCAGCCGGCAACTGTGGCTGTCATGTGCCGATAGAAGCGCTTGAACCTAGGCAATTTTCCATAAACAGGATTCCCTCGCATCCCGCTAACTCCCAGCTTATAGAGACCATCTGTCTAGTTTATTTTAAAATAACGCCTGTCGTATATTAGTTTTATTTACCATAAAAATTATCCCCCGATAGTTATATCGGAGGATGATTCTTTTATATATTTTAGAGTTAAAGGGCGATTAATCTTTCTGTTCCAATGCAAAGAGGCGAATCTTTGTGTTTGTTGCATATTCTAGATATTCAGTCCTAGGATTCGCAGCGTCTGACAGAACCATCCGTATATAACTCCATTGGCACTAATTCTTCTCTTCCGTTGACTTTGACTTTAGAGTAGACAATTTTCAAGAAAGAGGTTTTTTCTGGGGTGTGGGTGTAAAACATGGTGGGTTTCCTCAATTTTGTCTTGTACCTTCTCGTAACTATCAGTATCACCGATTGACTTATTAGATTAAGTGATTTAAGGCTTTAAAAAATGTGATACTTTTTTTAACTAAAAGTGATTTCAAGATAAAGACTATGTGACAGCAAGCGGCCATCGGGGTGATGCCGATCACGATGGCCATCTGGGAGAGGCTGCCGGCAACCGTCTGGGAATGTAACAAAAACGCTCCAGAACCGCAGATCGGCGCTAAGCTACATTAAAAGGCGTGATTGCCGGCACAACCTAACAGGCAAATGTGAGCCAGTAGCCCCAAACCTATGCCCAGAACTCAACGGAACGACAACTTCATCGACAAAAGCTTCACGGTGATGGCAGATATCATCCTGAAGATCCTGCCTACCAACCAAAAAGCGAAAGAAGCTTTCGCCTACTACCGTGATGGGATGTCTGCCCAGGCGGATGGGGAATATGCAGAAGCTTTAGAAAACTACTTGGAAGCGCTGAAGCTAGAAGAAGATCCCAATGATCGCAGCTATATCCTCTACAACATCGGGCTGATCCATACCAGCAACGGTGAACAGGATAAAGCAATGGAATACTATCTTGAAGCCCTTGAACTCAACCCCCGCTTGCCCCAAGCGCTGAACAATATTGCTGTGATTTATCACTATCGCGGCGATAGAGCGAAGGAAGGAGGCCAAGATGAGGAAGCAGAGGAAATGTACCAGAAAGCTGCTGAGTATTGGAAGCGGGCAATTCGCATTGCACCCAATAACTACATCGAAGCTCAAAACTGGCTGAAGACGACTGGGCGATCGACGATGGACGTGTATTTCTAGGGAATTGGAAATTGTTCCGATTATTACCCATGACCCATTCCTGTGCAATCTAGCTGATTAAAAGTCAAAATTCAACCTTTAAGATTCACATGATTGATCGCGATCAAGTCCGCAAAGTCGCTCATCTGGCGAGATTAGAACTCACAGCCGAGGAAGAGGAGCAATTTACAACTCAACTCGGTAGCATTCTGGATTATTTTGAGCAACTGAGCGAACTCAATACCGAGAATGTGCCTCCAACAACGCGAGTTATTGATGTTAGCAATATAACGCGACCGGATGATCTTCAGCCCTATCCTTATCGCGAAGAAATCCTTAACTGTGCCCCCGATCAAGAGGGTGAATTTTTCAAAGTCCCGAAAATTCTTGGCGAAAGTTAACGATTGCCGGCAAAAATAACCGGCTAGGAATTACCAAAGTGGGAGAGGAACAAAACTCGGAAATGTGAGGGTTGTTTCTCTCCCATTCTGACTTTAGAAATATTTAGTTTTTGGGCGAAAAACCGCAAATAAACACCAATAAGGTTAACGAGTAGATAGCGCTTAATGGTGGGCTTTTTAGGTTTTTGCCGGCAGTCTATCTTAAAGGGTGCATCTCAGATTGGCCAAAATATTAAAGTAGGAGTATCTTAATTCCACAGATGACGAGAAGCGGGCAAGATGCCCGCACGACAAGTTTACAAAAATAGGATGCTCCCATCTTGAAAATCTAGTATTGCCGGTTAAAGCACACGCAGAATACTGGGAATGCTATCAACAGCATCTAGCGTGCGAATTTCTTCTAAAGCCTGTCGGAAATTCCCTTCACGAACATCGTGCGTAACGACAACAATTTCTGCTAAATGATCGCGCATTCCTGTTTGTACGATAGATTCTAAGCTAACCCCGTGGTTGCCAAAACTGGTGCCTAATTTGCCAATCACACCGGGTTGATCTCGTGTGAGGAAACGGGCGTAAAACCGACTCACCACTTCTTCCATTGGAGCGATGGTGCAGTAATGCTGGTGAGAGCAACTAATTAATGGATGAGGTAGGGTTTCAGTTTCGGTTTTTAGAACCGCCGCAATATTCATAATATCTGCGACAACCGCACTCGCAGTCGGGCCGGCACCGGCACCCCGTCCATAAAACATCACCTGTCCCAAGGGTTCTCCTTCTATTAAAATTGCATTGTAAACGCCGTTAATATTAGCGAGTGGATGCGTTTTGGGTACTAAAGTTGGATGCACTCTCAGTTGCAAGTTGTCTTGAGTTGAAGGTTGCGAATTTGCAGAGGTTGTCACTTCACGCTTAGCAATTGCCAGCAATTTAATTACAAAATCTAATCTTTCGGCATAGGCGATATCCGCTGCACTGATCTGCCGAATGCCTTCACGGTAAATTTGTTCGAGTTTGATGCGTCCGTTAAAAGCTAAACTTGCCAGAATTGCAATTTTATCGGCAGCGTCAAAACCATCAACATCTGCGGTGGGATCGGCTTCTGCATAACCGAGTTTTTGAGCATCGGCGAGCACATCGGCAAAATCTGCTCCTTCTGTTGCCATCCGGGTGAGGATGTAGTTGGTGGTGCCGTTAACGATGCCGGTGACGCTTTGAATGCGGTTCGCACCTAAGGATTGTTTGAGAGGTTGAATGACGGGGATACCACCGCCAACAGCGGCTTCTAGAAGGACGTAGACGCCTTTTTCATTGGCTGCGGTGAAGATTTCGTCGCCGTAGCGAGCGATGACTGCTTTGTTAGCGGTGACGACGTGTTTGCCGCCGGCAATGGCTTTGAGAATTAGGGTACGTGCCGGTTCGAGTCCCCCAATCACTTCTACTACGATGTCAACAGCCGGATCAGTGACGATTGATTCGAGGTCTGTTGTAAACACATTTTTGTCTATTTGTAAAGTGCGACCTTTATCAAGGGAACGCACTCCAATTTTATAGATTTCCAATTCTTGCAACAGCGGGTGACGCCCCTCTGGGGAGAGTAAAATCTCCGCCGTGCCGGTGCCAACTGTGCCTAATCCCAACAAACCTACTTTGAAAGCCACGATTTCAATCCGTATTGACTAAATTCTTGCCAAAACTATTGTGACAGTTACCCGCGCCTAAAGGTTAAGCTTAGAACAATTCGACCTATTGGGTGGAGGCGCTCAATGGTAACCTCCCCAAAAACTTCCGAGCAACCCATTATCTACCTAGACAGTGCCGGTCAGCAAATGGCCAGTAACACAAAACAGTTTAATTGGATTGTTTACATCAAGCTGGCATTGAAATTATTTTTTGCTGATGAGGCTGATGTTTTTGTTGCCGGTGACTGATTGTGGTATCCGGTAGAAGGGCAGAACACGCTTAAAAAAATGTCGGATGTCAAGATAGTATTTTGCCGGCATCAAGGTGACAGGGGTTTTTATTAGCAATGGCAATAAATAATATTCGGTCTCATGTCGTGTTTGAGGCTATTTTTAGAAGAGATAGGTTCTTGGAACTGACTATCTGCGTTTCAAGATGCCGGCATAAAATCAGTAATTGGCTTAATAACGACACCCGCATCACTTGCTGCATTTAATTGCCGATCATCTACTGTAATTAAAGGGCAATTTAGATTTAATGATAATGCAATATAAAGCGAGTCGTAAACAGCTAATTGATGCGTTAAACCAATTTGCAGCAACGCACGAGGCAGCAAAGTGTTAACTCGCACAACTTGCAACGGTAAATCTAACAGATCAACAATGAATTGCTCTGCGTCTGTTTGTGGCAGTCCTCGGAAGCGTACCTGCTTCCACATAACATTAACGCACTCTAACAGGCAAAACTCTGGGACATATAACAGATCGCCCTGATTTATCTGACTCACCAAAACCCTCGCCACTGGCGCGTGAATTTGGGTGATGAAATACTGAATCATCACACTTGTATCAACTACATAGCTTGCCATTATCTGTCTCGATCCTCTCGGATCATTTCCACAACCGAGGGTGAATCGGCTGGGGGTGTCCACCTGTGGCAGTCAACCGAGTCCATAATCTCCTGTAAAGACCGTTTTTTTGATGGAGGTTGCAGTTGCTGCTCGTGTCGTAACCGCTGATCGACTACCTGAGCGATCAAGCCTTTGAGTTCTTCTAAGGTTAAGTCTGCGACTTGTTTATCTGCCATCTGACCGGCTCCTTTTAATCTCTAAAATTATTATCACACCGGCATCCCGAATTCTCCCCAACAGCAAAGGCGAGGCATCTATTGATACCTCGCCCTCACATTTGATATTAAAAAGTTACCAGAACCATGAAAAATAATCTAATTTGCAATATTTGATTTCTCATTTCCTGTGGGATGGGCATTTTTTCCACCCCACATCATGCAAATTAGATGCAGATTAACTGAGCTTAGTAGGTTTCTACGTGCCAGCGTTCTTCCTTCTTCATCTTCTTCTGGTATTCCGCCCAATTCACACCATGCTTGCCGGCAGCAGCAGACATTCCCTCATCAATGCCGCCTTCCATACCCTTCAAGCCGCAAATATACACATGGGTATTTGGCTTTTGAACCAACTCCCACAGTTCATCTGCGTTTTCTTGAATCCGGTTTTGGATGTACATTTTGCCGCCTTGAGCATTCTTCTGTTCGCGGCTAATTGCACAAGTCAAGCGGAAATTATCTGGGTACTTTTGTTGCAACTCCTCCAACTCTTCTTTATAGAGAATATTTGGAGTGTAAGCAACACCAAAGAACAACCAAGCCAAACCGTTGAACTTGTAGTCTTCGTGCTGTTCCTTAAACATCCGCCACAGGTAAGCGCGGAACGGTGCGATGCCGGTGCCGGTTGCCATCATAATTACAGTGGCATTCGGGTCTTCTGGCAACAGCATTTCCTTACCGACAGGGCCGGTGATTTTCACCTCATCCCCGACATTAAGATTGCACAGGTAGGTCGAGCAAACACCTTCAACTTTTTCCCCGGTTTCTGGATGCTTGTACACCAATTGCCGGACACACAGCGAGATAGTTTTGTCATCAACATCGTCCCCGTGGCGAGTCGAAGCAATTGAATACAGTCTCAGCTTGTGAGGTTTGCCGTTTTTATCAGTGCCGGCTGGAATCATCCCGATACTCTGACCTTCCAAGTAGCGCAAATCCCCGCCAGAAATGTCAAATTTCAGGTGACGGACAGTGCCTTCTCCACCTTCGCGCACTAACTCTTCATTAGACAGACATTGTCCAACATAAGGATTGTTGGGCCGGTAAATATTAACCGGAATGTCAGTTTTATGCTTGGCTTGAGTCATAGGCTTGCTTTTTTCTTCTGACTTTGGAGCCTGCGAGCCATCGATAGGCTTGCTTTTTTCTTCTGACTTTGGAGCCTGCGAGCCATTGCCTTGCGTGCTTTGGCCATTCGCTTCGCCGTCAGCACTCAGGGGCCGGATGCTGACAATCTGGCCACCCATGCGAGTGATCCGTCGCATTTCCTGATTCATGCGGTTGTAGGGCACCGTGATAAACACACTGCCACTGCGACGAATGGGGGGAGTCATTTGGTCGGTTACTTCGTTCTGACTCAGACCAACCACTTCATAAACAAAGAGGCGGTTACCAGACACCGTGTTAGCAGGACTCCCCGCTGCGCTTGGATTGTACATTGCTTAATCTTCCCTCACCTTACCGGGTAACTAACTCAAAGAATGTAACTATTGAGTCAATTTTAATTTTTTTTAAGACGCAATTAACCTTAGCATAGGTACTGAACTCAATTATTCAACTGACCCTCAGCCTTGTAGGGGTAAGCCTGTTCTGGTAAGATCGACCTCAACACTTAGTATTAAATACTCAGCTTAGGGAAGCTAGAGCCTTCGCGAACCGGCAGACATTAGAATGCTGTGTGAAACGTGTTGACTCTGTCTTTGCAGTCGATTGAGAAAAGCGATAGCTTATGCGTCAGCCGAATCGCGTAGCATCTGTTAGAGATCGCTAAACTCCAGAACACCGGGGTCTCCTCTGGGCTGCGGAGTGAATTTGCTTAGGACTCAGTTAGGAAACAATCTTTATCGATAGAGGGAATCTATGACCAGTAAGCCGGATCGCGTGGTTTTAATTGGCGTCGCCGGAGACTCCGGATGCGGTAAGTCCACATTTTTGCGCCGCTTGACAGATTTGTTCGGGGAAGATTTTGTCACCGTAATCTGTCTAGACGACTACCACAGCTTAGATCGCAAACAGCGTAAAGAAACTGGAATTACGGCGCTTAACCCTAAGGCTAACAACTTTGACCTGATGTATGAGCAAATCAAAGCGCTCAAAAGCGGTCAAGCCATCGATAAGCCTATCTACAATCACGAAACCGGCATGATTGACCCACCCGAAAGGGTTGATCCCAATCACATCATTGTGGTAGAAGGGCTTCACCCCCTATATGACGAACGGGTGCGCTCACTGCTGGACTTCAGCGTTTACCTCGACATCAGCGATGATGTCAAAATTGCTTGGAAAATTCAGCGAGATATGGCAGAGCGTGGTCATCGCTACGAAGATGTCATTGCCGCCATCAACGCTCGCCGGCCAGACTTTAGCGCCTACATCGAACCGCAAAAAGAATTTGCGGATGTCGTGATCCAGGTGTTGCCGACAGAATTAATCAAAGAGGACAAAGAACGCAAGGTGCTGCGAGTCCGCTTACTCCAGCGCTTTGGCGTAGAAGGCTTTGAGCCGGCCTACCTGTTTGATGAAGGCTCCACGATTAATTGGACTCCCTGTGGCCGAAAGCTCACCTGCTCTTATCCCGGCATCAGAATGTTCTATGGCCCAGATACCTACTACGGCCACGAAGTCTCCGTACTAGAAGTAGACGGTCAATTCGACAATCTCGAAGAGGTGATCTATATTGAAGGCCACCTCAGCAATACCGCTACTAAATACTACGGTGAGCTGACTCATCTACTGCTTCAACACAAAGAATATCCCGGTTCCAACAATGGCACCGGCTTGTTCCAAGTGCTAACCGGCCTGAAAATGCGGGCAACCTACGAGCGCTTAACAGCCGGCGAAACCAAGATGGCTGCAAAAGTTTAGTGCCTAGTGCTGGGCGCTGAAAACTGAGTGTGGAGTTCTGAGTTCTGAGTGAAATTTTTGACTGAGCACCAAAAACTCCACACTCTAAATTAGTGATTTGTGCCCAGTGCTAAGTGTGGAGTTCTAAGTTCTGAGAGAAGTTTTTAACTGAGCACCAAAAACTCCACACTTTAAATTATTTGATGGTAATGAAAAAATAAAACTTAAAAAAACTTAGTAAATCTTGAGCCGGATCTCGGAATTTCGCCTACCCTCAAAGTAGAGACGCTCTGGAGAAACGCAAAAGCTGGCGTTTCTCAGGCGTTGAGGTGTTCTCGTCAATTCCGAGATTTTCTATGCAAGTTTCTCCAGACACAGCGCACGCCAATCACGAAGGCAAGGCGGGGAAAATGGCCGCCGCCCAAGAAATGATTACCTTGGATGTAGGGGGGATGAAATGTGCTGGCTGCGTGACGGTTGTGGAGCGGCAGCTGATCCAGCATCCGGGCGTAATTTCAGCTTGTGTGAATTTAGCCACTGAGGTGGCAAGTGTGGCCTGTGAAACCGGCACTGTAGACCCAGATGCCTTAGCAAATCAGTTGACTTTAGCCGGCTTTCCCACTCAGCCGCGCAACAGCAGCAGTGAAACGGCAACCAACCTGGAAACAACCGGCTCGCTCTCTACCACTGAACGACGCCAGCAGTCCTTTCAGCAGCAATTGTGGCGGGTTGCCCTCGCCGGCATTCTGATTCTGCTCTCCGGAATTGGCCATTTAGGACAAATGGGTTGGGCAGACCTTCCTTTCCTCAGCACGATTTGGTTCCACTGGGGATTAGCGACAGTCGCCCTGCTAGGGCCGGGAAGATCGATTTTTATAGATGGCTGGCGCGGGTTGCGGCGCAATGCCCCCAATATGAACACCCTTGTCGGATTAGGAGCCATGAGCGCCTACCTGGCTAGCTGCGTGGCTCTCCTATTCCCTCAACTGGGATGGGAGTGTTTCTTCGATGAGCCGGTGATGTTGTTAGGCTTTATCCTACTAGGGCGGACGCTGGAACAGCTAGCCAGACGCCGCGCTGCCAATGCGCTCGAAGCTTTGATTAGCTTACAGCCGGCCACCGCTCGTTTAGTTGCTGATCCAGCGAAGAATAGCAGCACCACTACAGGGGTAGAAATCCCAGTTGCTCAAGTCCGAGTTGGGGAATGGTTACAAGTGCTTCCGGGTGAGAAAATTCCCGTCGATGGGGAAGTGGTAGCCGGCACCACAACGGTCGATGAATCAATGCTGACAGGCGAAGCGGTGCCGGTAATTAAACAATCCGCTTCACTCGTTGCTGCTGGCACCCTGAATCAGTCAGGCGTAATCGTTGTGCGGGCAACACGCACCGGCAAAGACACAACCTTGGCTCAGATTGTCACCTTAGTTGAAGATGCCCAAACCCGCAAGGCACCCGTGCAAAAGCTAGCCGATACGGTTGCTGGTTACTTCACTTATGGGGTGATGACAATTGCCGCGCTCACCTTTATCTTCTGGTATTTTGCCGGCACGCACCTGTGGCCTTTAGAAACGCTGCCACAAGCGCAACATATTGCCTCTCTACATCATGAAATGCCGGTCATTTCCCCTAACCCGGCACTCAGCACTCAGCCTTCAGCCCTCCTGCTGAGTTTGAAGTTAACTATCGCGGTGTTAGTGATTGCCTGTCCCTGCGCCTTGGGACTCGCCACCCCAACTGCTATCCTCGTCGGCACCGGCATTGGCGCGGAACGTGGACTTTTAATTCGTGGCGGCGACGTTTTAGAAAAAGTCCACCAGTTAGATACCGTCGTATTTGATAAAACCGGCACTTTAACAACGGGTCATCCTGCGGTGACTGATTGCCTACCAATCTTCAATGATTCCAAATTTTTAATGTTGAATTCAGATTTCATTAAAAATTCAAATCATCAACCGGAAAATTTTCTTCTACAGCTAGCCGCCACGGTGGAAAGTGGGGCCAGCCATCCCCTCGCAGTAGCCATTGTCGAGGAAGCCCACCGGCTTGAATTGCCGTTGGTGAGTGCACAGGATTTTTACACCGAACCGGGTCTGGGGGTTCGCGCCTCAGTCAATGGCTTGATGGTGGTTTTAGGCACGGATGAGTGGCTGATGCAGCAGGGAATTTCCATTCCTAAGGCCGAGCGAACTCGTGTTTTGAAGTTGGCCTCTGCCGGCAAAACAGTAGTTTACGTGGCGGCTGCCGGGGTTTTAGTGGGGCTAATTGCCTGCCGTGACTCGTTACGATCTGATGCGAAAGCAACCTTAGATCGTTTGCGGCAGATGGGGCTGCGAGTAATGCTGCTCACTGGTGATCGCCAAGAAGCGGCTGACGCCATTGCCCAACAACTAGGGCTGACAGCAGCAGATGTGATCGCCGGCGTTCGTCCGGATGGCAAAGCCACTGCCATCGAACACCTACAGGCTCAGGGGCATCGGGTGGCAATGGTAGGAGACGGGATTAATGACGCACCCGCCCTGGCGCAAGCAGACGTTGGGATTGCTTTGCACTCAGGCACGGATGTGGCTGTGGAAACTGCTGGCATTGTGCTGATGCACAATCATTTGATGGATACAGTCAAATCAATTGAGCTAAGCCGGCGCACCCTTCTCAAAATCCGTCAGAATTTGTTCTGGGCGTTTGCTTACAACACCCTCGGTATTCCAGTTGCAGCCGGTGCCCTGCTACCTGGCTTTGGCATTGTGCTTAGTCCTGCGGCTGCCGGTGCGCTGATGGCGTTTAGTTCGGTTAGCGTGGTCGGAAATTCTCTACTTTTGCGGCATACTTTCTCCCGGTTGGATGGCTGATGCGGCTGCCGGTGCCCACATTCAGCCGTCACACCCATCGTTCTATTTTGCTGATAATTCCAGCCCCCTGACAGATGCAGGGGGCAACCAGCTAGCTGCTTTCGGTTTGCATTTCTCTCTCTTTTCTAAGCGCACCCGCCGAAGAGACTGAATGAAGAAATTTAACAAAATCCGGGAGAGTCGTCTTCTTTATTACCTTTCAGTATTTCTGTGACAACCCTCATAAGCTGCTGATTTTGAGTGAATGATCTCTTTGAAAAGCCAACTTATAAAAAGAGTTTTTGACCGGGGATAGCTCTAGTTAACTCAAGAGCATTAGCTGATGGTACTTTCGACAACGTGCCACTGACGGTTTTGTTCAATGGCTTGCTGGATCTGATTGAACGTTTGCCGGCAATGGTTGTCAGCGTGGAGGGGCAGTTCTTCATTTTTAATCACAAAGTTCATCCGAATTTCGTCATTCTCGTCATTCGGGCGATCAATGAGCACTTCCACTTTCACTAATTTGGGATAGGAGACTTGACCCGGCACTTCGCGGGCCATTATATAATCCCCAGTGTCGTAGATAATTTCACAACTGCAGGATTCTAGAACGTCAATCAGTAATTGCCGGAGACGATCAATCGGAACTGCAACAATAAATAAACCAGTGTAGCGAGCCATAGGCAACTCCGGAGGCGCAATATTAAGACCCTCCTGATCATACCGAACCGAGAACCTCAGTTCAGAATGATACTAAGGGTAGAACACACTAACTGCCAGCATAAGGTATCTTTAGAAATTGAACTCTAAATTCAACGATCAACTGCTCAGCTTTGGTACGCTAATAACATAGCAGCCTCAGGTGCAGACTGTTGAGGAGTTCACTCAGTCGGTCGAAATTCAGATGAATACTGCTTTGCCCAAAAATCTTCTCTGTGCGTTAGGATAGCTGTAATCATCGGCTAGGCAAGGTAAGGTTATCGATCGCTCAGCAATCGGTGCATTGTGCGATTTTTTATGCGAGTACGGGTTACCCACCCAAAAACGACTTGCCAAAACCAGATGTGGTACGATAAAAGATTAGAAGGTACATTGCAGACCCCCTTGAAATCTACGCACAGGGAATAAATCTGTACTGACAAGCATCATTAAACAAGTATTTGCAAAATTCAATCATGGTAAAAGGTTGTATGAACCAGCAGGTTATTCACCCGATGGAGAAGTTTCAGCGTCAGGTGCGTTCTCTTGTGGACTCAAAGATTATCAAGCCAACAGATAGCCTCTGGAAGATTTCCCTGCTTTATGGCGACGAATGGCCTTACTTGAAAAAGGAATTGCAGGAATTTGAGTTTTCCATGCAAGATCCCGTCAGCGAGTTCCTAGCCGTAGAAACTTGGGAAGAAGAAGCCTAAAGCGATTTTTGGCTCTATGGGTAAACGGGCGGCTCTTACAGACAACTGGCCAACGCTTGAGTAAGTTCTTCAGCGTTCTGGTAGCGATGACTCGGTTTAGGTTCTGTTACCCGCTCGATCACCGTCCGTAATTTTGGCGTGATGGTGGGCACAGTTTCCACATTAAATCGATAGTCATTGCCTTGCCGGCTAAAAAACCTGTGAGGGCTTTCGCCCGTTAGCAGAAAGATCAGAGTCGGGCCAATTGCATAGAGGTCTGACTGGGTTAGCGGTTGACCCCGGTTTTGTTCTGGGGCACTGTAATCTGGGGCACCGATGCGAGTACCCAAAGGCGTACCGATTTCTTTAACAGCACCAAAGTCTAAAACCACAACGCGGTTGTCTACATGGCGAACCATCAAATTTGCTGGTTTAATATCCCGGTGAATAATGGGAGGACTTTGGCTGTGAATGTAGTCTAATATGTCACAGGTTTGAATCATCCAATCAACTGCTTGTGCCGGCGTCACAGGGCCGCGCTGGTAAACGCGCTTCTCTAAATCCTGACCGTGGACCAATTCCATTGCCAGGTATTTTTTATTGCTTTCAACAAAAAAATCAAAAAATTGCGGAATTCCTGGATGGTTAAGTCCTTGAAGAATACGCGCTTCCCGTTCAAAGAGTTCGCGGGCTTTCGCAACTTTTGCCATATCCGCATTCATTTCTTTGAGTACCAAAAGCTGAGGGGGGCGGGCGGAGTTAACCGTTTCCTGGCACGCTAAATAAGTTGTGCCCATCCCCCCTTTTCCGAGGGTACGCAAGACCTGATACTCGTGGATCGTCCGTTCAACTTTAATCGGTTGACCGCAGTGGATACAAAACAAGTTAGCGGCTGGATTACCGGCATGAGTACAATTTTTTGCAGACGTACCTGCTGCCGGTGAGGGCGTTCCCTCCTGCACTACCGTTTCGTTTTGAACTTCCAACTTCAGCCGAGGGCCGCCCGTAGCCAGCTGGATCAGCGATCCATCTGAAACCAGCCCTTGCGACATTAAAGTGCCATCAACAAAGGTGCCATTCGTGCCCTTGTTGACCAGTACCCACTTACCACCGGCACCTAGACGAAGTTCCAAATGCAGTCTGGAAACCAGCAGATCGTGCAGAATTACCTGATTGTCAGGAGACCGACCAATACGGATAACCGTCTCGTTTTCAAACTGCCACTGTTGCAGTGGAGTCTGTTTTTCGGGATGTAAAAGGGTGAGAGTTAACAACGCTATAGTCCTAGACTCAATAAACTTTCTCAATCTTTTTCATATCTGAATAACTGCATCCCCTAGATGAAGCCGGTTATCAGATGTCAATTCTTTTGACCCATAGGAGAATGAGTGGCTTCTCATAGATGCCCTGTACCATTTTAGATTTTCAATTTTTAATTTTGGATGGGGCGTTCACTGCTTGAACTATAAGAAAAGTAAGCGCTGTCACACTTGCCGGTATGGCCTGATTTGTGACTCAATTCATCTAATTTCCATTTGAAAGATAGCAAATCTCCTTTAACCTGAGGGAGAACGGCAAACCTGAAACATTGGGCTGGGTTTGACACAGGGGAAGAGTGAAGTGTGTTCAGTTTACCCTTCACCCTTATTGTGAGTGACTTACAATTCCCGCTTGCTTGGCTGCACCAGCGCCCGAATCAGGATAGCAGTGATATTGTCGTGACCATTGTACTGATTAGCAAGATTGATCAGTTCACTAACTCCTTGTTCCAAACTAGCCTCATGACTAAGCAAGGGTTGTAGATGAGTGGAGCCGTGGGTTTCCAGCAAGTCATTATCCGTAAGTCCGTCTGATGCTAGGATCAGCAACGTGTCTTCGTTGAGTTCCAAAAACTGCACATCAGGATGAACAAAATCCTCATCTCGTGGCCCTAGGGCTTGGGTGAGTTGATAAGCGTCAGGGCGAGAGTAAGCAGTTTCAGGATCGATACCCCGTTTAATTTCCCGCTGACCGACTTCGTGATCGACGGTAACTTGCCTGAGTCCCTGCCGGCGGCTGAGACGGTAAAGCCGGCTATCTCCCACATGGGCGACCGCAACTTGGTTATCTTGTACTAACACCAATACTAAAGTAGTCCCCATCCGGCCACTGCCAGAACGGACTTCTTTTTGATTGACATCAAAAATAGCCTGGTTTGCCAGCAATACCGCCTCACGGATAGTTGCTTCGTTGGGGAGTTGGTCTTGCCAGTGAGTTTGAAAATATTGCCGCAAAGTTTCAACCGCTTGGGCGCTAGCAACCTCACCGCCAGCGTGTCCCCCCATGCCATCACAGAGAATATAAAGGCATCGGGCGCGAACTGCGCGGCCTAAAGGGCTTTCTATCGTAGAGATGTTCGTTACAATCCCGTAGCAGTCTTCATTGTGAGCGCGTTGCCGGCCTACATCTGTAGCACCGGCACTTTGGAGATTGACCAATTGCATAGGTAAAACCACCGTAGGCATATCTTCATCATCGTCATCGGCATCCACCGGCACAGGTGCAGATGATATTTCCATTTCCTCAGCAATCGCAACTAAACGACCGCGCAACTCTTCAACCGTCTGGATCACACCTTCCTTGCAATCTACCAGCAACTGGGTGATCGATCCCAATTGAGTGCGCTGGGATTGAGAAAATAACATCTGCCACAAGTCCCCTAAATCTGACAGCGGCAAGGAAACCTCAGATTTTTCACAATACAACCGTTGCAAACAGAGATTGCGATCCTCATTCACCCGGAGATTTGTCACCTCTAGCAGGCTTCGCTGGCAGTGCCAAGGTTCCAATGCCGCCCACAGTTCCGTCATTTCGTATAGCCAATGCAATAACTGGAGGGGAAGAATGTCATCATTGCCCCACTCCGCTAGCAGCAAAGGTAAATCCGAACGATCTTCCAGTAGCACCACTGTCTGGCCATTTTGCTGCCAAGCATCGTGAATGGCTGGCAAGTTAAGGTCAAACTGCGTCTGTAAGGCCAAATAAGGCTGAGCTGGCACAGGAACGGCTAAGTCAGCCAGGGTTGGGGTAATCGGGAGAGTGTCGCTAGTGGGCGCTGGTGGGGCCGCCGGCAGGCTAGTTTGAACTGCATCACCTGATCGAACCAGGGCAGCCAAAGGCGACATCTGGAAAGGCTGACAGTCTAGGACTTTTACCACCGTTTCAGCGGTGCCGGCCTGAATTTGCGGGAGAGATTTTAGGAGTTTGTAGCGTTGTTGAGGATCTAAATATTCCGAGGAGAGAACGAGCGTGCTTGCCTCTGAGTCATCTTCTGGCATTGGATCAGCGGCTTGTTGCAGGGGGTTAAGTGGCGGCACTTCTGCTGTTTCAGCGCTGGCGGTTTCGGGCGTAGGATTGATTGAATTCACCGGCTCAGGCACTGCTTCTGGGACGGTGGGTGTGGAGGTTGACTCGGTTGCTGGATCTGGAAACGATGAAGGAGGAAAGATTTCATTTTCCTCGATGTCGTTTATCGGTATTTCACTTTCCCATTCATCAATACCGGCATCAGTTGCCAATATTGGTTGTGGATCGCTGCCGATGACAAAACTTCCGGGCGCTTGGCTTGCCGCTAGAGGACTTGTTTCGGCACCACTGGGGGTGGGACTTGCAATGGGTGCAGAAGTCGCCGTTGCCGGTTTACCCCCCTCTGTTGAGATAATAGCCAACCACACCGTTCCTGCCTCAGCACCGCAATTCGGGCAGTTTTGGGCATTTAAAGCAACCTGACTTTGGCACTGAGAACAATTCTTGTGACTCAGGGAAGTGCCGCATTTTTGACAAAACTTGTTCGTATTGGGGTTTTCAAACTGACATTGGGGACAGACAAGCATGGTGAGTTATGAGTTGATAGGGGCGGATTTACTGTTCAGTATCAAGGGTTCCACCGACATTTTAGTGAAACCCGCCTGTAATCAGTTTTGAGTTATGAGTGTAATTCAAAATTCAGGCACGGATGAGTTGCAAGTTTTAACGCTCAAATTTATCAAAATTTTTCAAAAAATAGCCAAAAACACATTGAAGACAGAAGTTTTGGGTGGGTGAGAGAGGCCCAAGAAAAAATCCCCCTAGTGATATAGTCTCCTGATGTTCCAGATACAGGCCGGTTGAATGAAAGCCCAAACTGCTTTTGATCCAGCAAGTTAGTTAAAGGTTTAGGAGAAAATATCTGTCAAAAACAATAAAGTCTCCCAATTTTCTAGATAAACCCTGATTCCATGAAAGCCCAAAGCAAAGGATGAAGATCCCGCTAGCCTTCTTTGCCTATTTTCTAGGGATTTTAGGTTAGGGGAAGTTCTACCGTAAAGCAAGTTTGACCGGCAGCACTTTCTACGTGAATCTTGCCCTCCAAATGATCGATCAGTTTTCGCACCAGCGCTAAGCCCAAGCCGGTGCCGCCTTGTTTCCAAGGATCTGCACTCGGAACTCGATAAAACTTCTCAAAAATATGGGGCAGTTCAGATGCAGGAATTTCTGTCCCGGAATTGGTAACTCTTAAGCGCATTTTTCCGCTTTCCACGTCGGCACTGAGTGTGATTTGTTCGTGGGGCGGAGTATATTTGCAGGCATTGTTTAACAATTCTGCCAGAATGCGCTCCAGACTGGAAGCATCAGACATAAAGGGGGGTAAGTTGGCTTCTACATGAACCTCCAACCCTTGGTGCCGATTGCGAGTTCGATCTAGAAAAGGTCGCACGATTTGAGGAATCCACTCCTGAATATCAATCGTTTCTAATGCCAGCGCCTGCACACCGGCATCAAGTCGCTGCAAATCCAGCAAATCATTAATTAAACTAATTTCTCGTTCGCACTCGTCATGCAAGATTTGGAGGTAACGAGCGGTTTTCTCATTGCAAAAATTTGTAGGTGAGGGGCTTACGACTGGGTTGCCGGTTTTGAAGGCTGAAAGTTTGCAGCCTCCAGCAATCTCCAGCATCTGAATCGCCATTTTCATGTTAGACATGGGCGTTCGCAATTCATGGGAAACCGTGCTGAGAAACTCATCTTTGAGCTGGCTAAGTTTTTGCAGTTCCTCCACTTGGGCTTGCGCTGCTTGATAAAGTCGGGCTTGACGCAGTGCAATCGCACATTGATTTGCCACCTGCTGCACCAAGATAATTTCTGTGTTGCTAAAAACCCGGCTGGCTGTGTTTAAAACAGCCAAGTGACCGATTACGCCACAATCATCAAAGATCGGACACAGCAGTTTCGCTGATGGGGGCTGAGCCAGAACGGGACAAGCGAGATCGCCTAACTCAATGCCTTAAAACAACTGATAACGTCCAGATTCACAGACGGCAAAGTGCTGTCCGGCTAACAGCTTTTCATAGACTGCCGGCGCATCTGCCATTGGGGTGATCTGTCCCAAAGCTGAACCTAAAGACGCTTGGGTGTACTCATAACTAATGCTGGCAGTAGTACGCTCACTGTTGTACAAAGCCGCGAAACAGTAATCCACTTTGAACACACTTGCAACTTCTTGGACAGCGGTTTGCAAAATCTGCCCCTCATCCAAACTTTCACGCACTCGTTCAGTAATTCGCTTCAGCACTTGGGCAAAGTTTAGCGATTCTTGCAGTTCGCTGGTGCGTTCCTCGATTTGACCTTCAAGCTGAGTGTTAAGCAACTGCACCTGCTGGTACGGTTCTGATTGCTGGATGGCAATTCCCACCTGTATGGCTAGAGACTTGAGCAGATCGATTTCCAACGGCTGCCACCGGCGTGGCGCACAACAGTGGTGGGCGATTAGTAATCCCCACAAGTTTTCACCCTGCAAAATTGGCACAACTAAGTTGGCTTTTACTTGAAACTGACTGAGTAAATCGATGTGACACTGTTGCAAATTAGAAGTGGCTAAATCCTCAACCGTGCGGACGCGACCTTGTTTATATTGCTCCACGTAAGTTGTGGCTAAGCAGGGGTCGGAAATAACAGTTCCCAGTAGCTGTGTGTAGCGCTCATCAACGGACTCTACCTCAACCACCCCACTCCAGTTTGGTTCAAAGCGGTAAATTAGCACTCGTTCCGTTGCCAAAAATTGCCGCACTTCTGCAACGGTGGTGTTGAGAATTGCATTCAGGTTCAGCGATTGGCGGATGCGCGTTTGCACCTGCCCCATCAGCCGCTCTCGCTCACTTTGATATTGCAACGCGACTTCAGCGACTTTACGCTCTGTAATATCCGTAATCATCTTCAAGGCACCGGCATATTGCCCTGCTGCATCGAAAATGGGGTTGGCGGAGATCAGCGCCCACAATTCGGAGTGATCTTTGCGGCACAGTTTAAGATCATGCCGTTCTTCGATTCCTTGCCGGCGCTTCTCTAAATAATGCTGGGCGCTGGCGCGACTCGACTCGTCTACAAATGAGAGGAATGGCTGCCCTAACATTTCTCCAACTGTGTAGCCCAGCATTTGAGCCATCTGAGGATTGACAAAATTAGTATTGTCTTGGGCATCCAGTACCCAAACGCCTTCGGTGGTGGTTTCTACGATCCGGCGATATCGCGCTTCACTTTCCCGCAGTGCTTTTTCGGCTTGCCGGCGGGCGAAGTGGCTGGAAATCATTTCTGCAATGACGCGCAGCACGCGAGCGTCCTCAGCAGACCACTGACGGCATTTTTCTGTATCGTCAAAGCCAATAAATCCAAACAGTTCGCCGTTATCGAATTTTATAGGAACGATGAGCAGCGAGCGAATGCTTTGGGCTTGCAGAATTGCTTTTTCTACGCCGGCGAGAGTCGGTAAAGTCTCCACATCGGATATCTGGATGGTTTGCTTGCTCACTAGCTGGCTCATCAGCCAGGGAAACAAGGCGGTATCCTGATTTTGAAGGTTGTCGATCTGCGGTTGTGTCCCCTCGTCACACCACTCACAGCTATTATCGACTTTGGTGCTGTTTTCTTGAAATTGGAAAATATAGGCGCGATTGGCTGCCACCGCTTTTCCTAACACTTGCAAAATTAGATTGAGATCGGTGTCGCCGGTGGAGACAAACAATCTCGATACCTGTGCCAGCGCCTCTTGGAGTCCTAAACGATGTCGTAGTAAATTTTCTGTTCGCTTGCGTTCTGTAATTCCAGTAAAGTAAACCGCAAGTCCATCGGCAGTGGGATAAGCGTGAACTGCAAACCAGGCATCTAGAGGTGGATAAAATTCTTCAAATTTTACGGGGACTTGTTCGCTCAATGCTTTATGGTATTCGACATAAAAGGTTGAGCCGGCTGTTTCGGGAAACTTATCCCACAACCGCTCACCGATCAGTGATTCGCGCTGTTGACGCAGCAACTTTTCGGCCTCCTGATTGAGGTAGGTGAAGCGGAACTGGTGATCCACCGCAAAAAAGGCGTCGGTGATGCTTTCAAGGATATTAATTGTTTGCCGGTGAGAGCGTCGCAATTCTTGTTCAGCTTGTTTTCGCTCGGTTACATCGTGAGCGACTGCATAAATAATGTTTTCCTCCAAACAGGCGGTGGAATTCCACCAAAGCCACTTATAGGAGCCATCCGCGCAGCGATAGCGATTCTCAAAGGCGAAGGTATCTATTCCGCCGGCTAATTTTGACATTTCTGCTAAGGTTGCGGCGCGATCATCTGGATGGACAAATTCTATAAAGGGTTTGGCTTGCAATTCTTCTTCTCTCCATAAAACTTTTTCCCAGGCGGGATTCAATCGTTTGAAGTAGCCATCGAAGCCGGTGACGCACAGCATATCAAGGGAAAGGGTGAAGAAGCGATCATGCTCTTCTTCGGCTCGTTTGCGCTCGGTTATGTCCTTCTGGATGCCGACAAAGTTAACTACTTGACCGGCAATATCCCTTACAGGCGAAACGTATAATTCATTCCAAAATAATGTGCCATCTTTACAGTAATTTTGCAGAATGGCGTGGCACTCTCGTTGTTCTGCCATCGCTCGCCGCAAGAGTTCGAGACCTGCGTGATCTCGATTGCTTCCCTGCAAGGTGTCATCTTGAGTGAAGGTGCGCCGTTGGATAGTCTGTGCTTCCAAAACTCCTGGTAAATTTTATGAGAGTTCCGGTATTAAGTGAGAATTCTTATCTTCTTGACCTAGCTTGATTTGTTTCCCCTGATTCTGATTGCTGCCGGCAATTACACGAATACCGCTGACTGTGCTATGGCGGTGAAGCAGGGGGGGTGCACTAAACACAAGGTTTCCATCATTGGCTCACTTGACAGCTGGCTGCCGCTCAACTCTCCAGGTTCTTCCTGTCCACCCGCACCGGCTTTCAGTAGCAGCGCTTTACCATCGGGTTGCAATTCTAAAATTTTGCAAGACTCTACTTCTAATATTTGGGTCACTAGGGCAACCGCTTCGTCTAGCAGCTTGTCTAAAGGAATGCCGGGTAAGGCGAACTGACCTAATTGAGCAACAGCGGCTTGCTGGCGGGCGTGTTCTTGTAAAGAGGCAATTAAGTGCGTTTTTTGGCTTCTGAACACTTGCGTCCGGTCATGTCGTGCAGCACTACTTGGGTTGCCGGTTGGTTTTCGTATGTGATGGGGATGCCGGCAACTTCGACTTGGCGATCTTTTGCAAGTCCTGCTTCTACTTGCTTGCTTGCTGTTATGTCTTCACAAACTAACACGATGGCTGTGGGGAGGTTGATTTGCGAATTCGAGATCGAACTGAGAGGGTCACTTTCTACTTGTCGCAATGAGCCGATGTTTGTAGCAAAAGCATTGTGATGTTGATGTTTTGACAGATGCAACCCAAGCTTACAGTCAGCACATAGCTGCTCTAAGCAATGGTAGTTTTCATGAAATTGATCGTTAATATTTAGCTGAATTGAGGTTCTAACCCATAAGATGCTGCCATCTTGCCGCATTAGCCGAAATTCCCATTTACCCTCAGCAACAGGCAATTGCACCCAAGTGGCAAAGGCTGATTGCAGCCCTGCTAAGTCTTGGGCGTGAACCAGCTCAAAAAGCGAGTTACACTTTAATTCCTCAACGCTATAACCCAGAAGGCTGGCACCATTATGATTGGCTGCCAGCACCTTGGCATCGGCTGAGTTTAAGGTGAAGTAGATGACAGGACTATTTTCGTACAGGCTGCGATACCACTCTAGTTGTATGTTTGCGCTCCGTAGTGCTTCTTCCATTTGCCGAATAGTTGCATTCTCTTTTGCCGGCTCAAAGGCTACGTCTGGCGCTTCATCTTGAGCGTGGCAGTCTTTAATAAATGGGAAGTTGGGGGTCATAGGTCAACTGCTACCCTCCAATGAGTTTGTATGTGGTTAAGTAAGGAATTCAATTGCTTGCTAGTTTCTAGGGTTATTCATCAAAGAGTGCACCCATCTTTGGCTCTGCGATTATCTTGGCCGGCCTAGACGCCCCAAGCGATTGCTTCTAGATTTCAGGATTCCATAATTCAATAATAAATTTACGATTTTCACACAAAATGTAACTAATTCAGTAAAAATTCATTGAGATAAATGCTTAATACACTGCTGAGAGCGGTTTCATCCCCTAGCTGGTAAGCCTGAAAGGATATCACTTTCAGGATTAACTAAGGGGAACGTTGACTCGGTTGCCCCTGGGTAGAGCGAATCATGGCTTGTGCTTGAAAGTGATGAGTCAGAGTGTAAAAAAAGTAGATAATAACCTGATAAATTTACGACTTAAAACTAACTAAACAATCATTATAAATTATTTTATTTATCTTGTTTACAGCGAAAGAATTATCGATCAATCCGGTGCCCCTAGCAGTCAATATGTTCGCGCATTGTTAACAATTGATGTAACCAATAAATCATATTTTTATATAAATTTAAACAAAAAGTTTAATTTTAAGCATATTATTTATTGTGTTTTTAGAGTTTTAACATTTCCAAAATAACTGAAATTGCATTATTTTTCAATTTTTAGGTAAAAGCCTTTTATATTAATTTAATGCTTATTACTCTGAGCTGTGTAGTTACTTAATTAGTTTAGTTCTATGTAAATATTTTTCATAAAAATATATTAAATCAAAAAAACATAAAAAATATATTAATTAAAACAATAATGTTTTTTGGATTTTCACCTTATACTTGAATTTGGTTTTGTTGAAAGCTTTAATTAATTAATTTGATTATAATTAATAAATTTATGTAAGTAGACTGTTGATCAAAATGTAAGATTGAAAATGAGCACCTAAAGTTATTTATAATTCCCTGAATTTTAGGAGTTATCGTCTCTTAGTAGATTTTACTACTTTAACTATATTAAAATCGCTTACTCGTATTTTCTCTACAAAAGAATCACGGTAGCTTTCATAATACGGGCAGTTTCTTTAATAGGAGTTTGCACATTGCCAGGAGTGGAAAACTGCTGTATATAAATTTGCAACCTTTAATGGGTGGATTCTCAGCAGTTTCCAGTTAATGAATTTGCTGAGGTAGACTCATTTCTCGTTTTTTCCTAACGCCTTATCTTATGATTTTTAATGTTTGAGTTGAGAGAGTGCCGGCTTGAAGTTTTGTTGAGCTGATGTAATGCTAGCAGTTCATCAGAAGTTAAATCTCGCCACTGGCCCGGTTCTAAGTCCTGTAAGCGCAGAGGGCCAATGGCAGCCCGCACTAGCCGCAATGTCGGAAACCCGACGGCTGCTGTCATCCGCCTTACTTGACGGTTGCGACCTTCTGTAAGGGTTATTTCTAACCATGCCGTCGGGACATTTTTGCGGAACCGAATCGGCGGCTCACGAGGCGGTAGAGAAGGTTCAACCGGCAATAACTTGACTGATGCCGGTCGGGTGCGGTAATCCTGAATTTTCACCCCTAGGCTCAGCTGTGTGAGTGCTGTAGCGTCCGGAATACGCTCTACTTGCACCCAGTAGGTGCGTGGGTGGCCAAACTGAGGCTCAAGCAGCCGGTGTTGCAATTGCCCGTCGTTAGTTAGCAACAGCAATCCTTCGCTGTCAAGATCCAGACGACCGGCAGGGTAAACCGAAGGCACCGGCACGTAATTTTTAAGTGTCAGCCGGTCAGTATCACAGGGTTCGGCGTCTGTGAACTGGCATAAAACACCGTAGGGTTTGTAAAACAGCAAATATCGGTAACACACGCTCAGAATTTTAGATTTAAGATTTTGCATTGTAGCTAAAATCTAAGATTCCAAATGCAGTGATTTAATTTTAAGAATCCTGTCCCTGAGAAATTGAAGCTGGCTGACTCAGGATAGGCACTGTATTATCGTGCCATTTGGACACTGGAACTGTATGGGTGGCGTCACGAGAAGATAAGGCCATCAGCAGATTGAGCAAAAGTGTGAGGATAGCAGCTTGTCGTAATTTTTCTAACATCGCAGGCCCCCCTCCATTTGAGCAGTCATCCCTTAAACTACAGTTCGCCGATGCGAGAACGCTTTATCCGGCCTACTTAAGCTGACGGGGTAATATTTGGAGGGGTTCCCACTGATGCCAGCCTTTAGGCCCGTTCTGGGTCTAAGGTGGCTGCGTCTTCCTGGTTAAGCTGCGGTGCAAGTGTTTCGTCTAAGGGTGCCGACAGCAGTTCTACGGGCGAGACTGGGTCTGAGGGTGCTGCTAGTTCTGAAGGAACTTTAGATGTCGGTGGTAGCACTTCTGGAGTCGCTGCCGGTTCTGGAAGAACTTCAGATGCCGGCGGTAGCACTTCTGGGGTTGCTGCCGGTTCTGGAAGAACTTCAGATGCCGGGGGTAGCACTTCTGGGGTTGTTGCCGGTTCGGGTGAAGCTACAGGCTTCTGGGCGCTGTAGTTTTGCTCGACAATACCATGAGCGACGGTAGCAGACAGTTCACCGCGAATCAGCTTGGAAAGGGTATCTTTTCCTTTGGGTTCGTAAGTAATCAGGCGCACTGTATTATTGAAGGCGTTTTTAACCGGGTTACCCAGTTCATCAAGAAATTCTAGCTGCACCCAGTTCTTGCCCGGTTTGAAGCCTTTGAGATAAATTGGCTCCCAGCGATCAATGACAAAGCTTTCGCCGTCGATGGTGACGCGAATTCGCCAGTCTGCAATCTCGTCTTCTGAATTTTGTTGGGCAACAAGGTGAAGTGGGGCATTGGTGAGGTAGAAGTCCAGCATGATGGGTTCTGCCCCGTAGGTGCCGGTAGGCCGGCTATAGGTTAACAGTGGCAGGGCTGGATCGGGGTTGTTGTCTTGAGTTTTGGTGAACAGGTGAAAGGTGGTTTGGGTATAAGCACCTTCATTTTTAAAGCTTTCGTGCCAAGGGCGGGAGGCAAAGACTCGCAGGGTATGGGTTCCGGGGGCTAAATCCTGGAATGTTAGCGGCTCATTCAGGTCATAAACTGCGATATAGGCTTGATTGTCTAAAATGACGTGCAAATGCGGCCCTAGCCCTAAGTCTGGGTTTTTGAAGATGGGCAGATCCTGCACCTGGAAGCGCACGTTAACAGTTGTGTCTTGCAACACTTCATCTGGCTGGGGGCTTAAAATCGCCACTTGAGGTCGGTAGATTTTTAAGCTGTCACGCAGTTCTTGAATGACTGCCGGTGGGGAAACTTCTGAGATATTCTGCGCCAGTTGGATGGGCGCAGTTTTAGCGCCCAATTCTTTTGGCTGCTCGATCCGAGCGCTACAGCTCATTAAATTTAATACCAAAGCGGCTGCCATTAGTGACGTTAATAGCACTTTTGCAGCAGTTCCTCGCCAGTTCATGCCTAACACGCAAGCTAACTCCTAAGCGATCAATTCAGTTATTTAATGACTACCATAGAAGATTTTACTGACGCTCTCCGCCGTTCCCTTACGGGATAGCGGTAAATTCTCCAGAGATTTTCACTCTTGAAGGCTACGTCAAAGTTCTCCAGAGCACTCTACATGAATTCTGGACTGTGGCTGGTTCTTGTCTAGATGCTAGCAGCATGATTTATATCATCGGCATCCGTCACTTGGTTTGTGTTCCAGGCAAACTTCTTTTCATCGCGTTGCCGGTGAGTGCATGATCTTTCCCGCGAAGAGGTTTAGAAAGTTCGAGCGCTCATCAGTTGGAATGCCGGCCCATCTGCCAGGAAGTTCAAATCATAAACTTCCAGTCTCTATCCAGTCTATATGCCTCTATCGAGTCTCTCCATAGAGTTTTGTAATGGTTGCCGGGTTACCTGATCATCTTGTGGGACAGATACTTTCACTCGACAATTTTGTTTTGTTAAGTTAGCCACAGCCGACCATTAAGCTACGGGCCGACAATTATAGCGGAAAGATCTATCAAAGTACACACCTAGGGAGCAGGCTTGTTCTTCCTAGCTGGGTTAGCTGGGGTAATAGGACTTTTGATGTTGCGGAGGTGATAGCTCAAAAAGCTTAACTGACAGGGGTTTTGGCTTTTTATAAAATGTGCTACCTCTGTAGAAAGCGCAGATACTTAAGTACAAGAACTTATTTAGTTTGAGGGGGTTAACTGAACAAAATGTTTAGTTTTGTGAACTTGCTGTAAACCCCCTTGACTTTTTTCAAGGACTTAGGAGTTGCAACTCAAGGTACACAAACACTTTGCCTTTTTGAATTATTGTTAAGCACTCTGAAACACAGTCGGCTACAAGACCTATAATTCACCAACAGTACCCCACCAATGCGGTTTCAAAAACGCAGCCAGCCAAAAGCTGGTTTACTAAGGGGGTTCCCTCTCTGACGTTTGAAGGTTGCACTAAACTATAAAAAGTTCAGAAGCTCAACATGAGTTTCATAAGAGCATCGTCTTCCAAATGTCTGCCACCGACAGCTCAACAGAGAGGGAAACCGTTGCCGGTAGGTAACGCTTCTGGTGGTGTATTGCTCGTTCCCTGTCTACAGAGAGGAGAGTCTCCATGACAATCAGTCCTCCGGAGCGAGAGGCAAAAAAAGTCAAGGTTGTTGTTGATAAAGACCCAGTTCCTACATCCTTTGAGCGGTGGGGAAAACCCGGTCACTTTGATCGCACCTTGGCTAGAGGACCCAAAACCACAACCTGGATTTGGAATCTACACGCCCTCGCCCACGATTTCGACAGTCATACCAGTGACTTAGAAGACGTATCCCGCAAGATATTTAGTGCCCACTTCGGTCACTTGGCTATCATCTTTATTTGGTTAAGCGGTGCTTATTTTCACGGCGCTCGTTTCTCCAACTATGAAGCTTGGCTGACTAACCCGACCGGCATTAGGCCCAGCGCCCAAGTGGTTTGGCCAATCGTCGGTCAAGAAATTTTGAACGCTGACGTGGGAGGAGGCTTCCACGGCATTCAAATTACATCCGGCTTGTTCCAAATTTGGCGCGCTTCTGGCATCACGAACGAATTCCAGCTGTACTGCACCGCTATTGGCGGTTTGGTCATGGCTGCACTGATGCTGTTCGCCGGTTGGTTCCACTATCACAAACGCGCTCCCAAACTGGAATGGTTCCAGAATGTGGAGTCGATGTTGAATCACCACTTAGCCGGCTTGCTGGGTCTGGGCTGCCTGTCTTGGGCCGGCCACCAGATTCACGTCGCTCTGCCAATCAACAAGCTGCTTGATGCTGGGGTCGATCCGAAACAGATTCCCCTACCTCAAGAGTTCATCTTGAACCCTAGCTTGATGACAGAGCTTTATCCCAGCGTGGATTGGGGTATCTTCAAGGGTGTGATTCCCTTCTTTACCCTAAACTGGGGCGCATATACAGACTTCCTAACCTTCAAGGGCGGTTTAAACCCGGTCACTGGCGGTTTGTGGCTGTCGGATTCGGCGCACCATCACCTGGCGCTGGCAGTGCTGTTCATTATTGCTGGCCATCAGTACCGGACTAACTGGGGCATTGGTCACAGCATTAAGGAAATCCTGGAAAACCACAAAGGCCCCTTCACTGGAGAAGGCCACAAGGGTCTCTATGAAGTCCTGACCAGCTCTTGGCACGCTCAGCTAGCCATTAACTTGGCAATGTTGGGTTCTCTAAGCATCATCGTGGCGCATCACATGTATTCGATGCCGCCCTACCCCTACATAGCAACTGACTATGCGACCCAGCTGTCCATATTCACACATCATATGTGGATTGGTGGGTTCTGTATTGTTGGGGGCGCAGCTCACGGTGCCATCTTTATGGTGCGTGACTATGACCCAGCCAAAAATGTCAATAATTTGATTGATCGGGTGATCCGTCACCGGGATGCAATCATCTCTCACCTCAACTGGGTGTGCATGTTCTTAGGCTTCCACAGCTTCGGGTTGTACGTTCATAACGACACCATGCGGGCTTTCGGTCGTCCTCAAGATATGTTCTCCGATACCGCGATTCAACTGCAGCCGGTGTTTGCCCAGTGGGTGCAAAACATCCACACCTTGGCTCCTGGCAATACCGCTCCGAACGCACTGGAACCCGCTAGCTATGCTTTCGGTGGGGGCGTGATGGCAGTTGCTGGTAAGGTTGCAATGATGCCCATTGCTCTGGGAACCGCTGATTTCATGGTGCACCATATCCATGCGTTCACCATTCACGTTACGGTTCTGATTCTGCTGAAGGGTGTGCTGTTTGCCCGTAGTTCCCGCCTGATTCCTGACAAGGCGAATTTGGGCTTCCGCTTCCCTTGTGATGGACCCGGACGGGGTGGTACCTGCCAAGTTTCTGGTTGGGATCATGTCTTCCTAGGTCTGTTCTGGATGTACAACTCCATCTCTATCGTGATTTTCCACTTCAGCTGGAAGATGCAATCAGATGTGTGGGGCACTGTTGATCCAGATGGCAGCATCTCGCATATCACAGGCGGCAACTTTGCACAGAGTTCGATCACCATTAATGGGTGGTTGCGTGACTTCCTTTGGGCGCAAGCTTCTCAAGTGATTCAGTCTTACGGAACGGCACTCTCTGCATACGGCTTGTTGTTCCTAGGCGCTCACTTTGTCTGGGCATTCAGTCTAATGTTCCTGTTCAGCGGTCGCGGCTACTGGCAAGAACTGATTGAGTCGATCGTTTGGGCACACAACAAGCTCAAAGTCGCCCCAACAATTCAACCCCGCGCTCTGAGCATCATTCACGGTCGCGCTGTAGGGGTAGCTCACTACCTCTTGGGAGGAATTGTCACAACATGGGCATTCTTCCTAGCTCGAATCATTTCTGTTGGATGAGAGCGATTGTAGATGTACGGATTTTAGATTAGGGTTCGCTTGAACCCTAATCTAAAATCCAAAATCTCAAGTCCCCGCGAGAGTTAGAAGGACTTATGGCAACAAAATTTCCAAAATTTAGCCAAGACCTGGCGCAAGACCCAACAACACGCAGGCTATGGTACGGAATCGCCACAGCCCACGACTTTGAAAGCCACGACGGCATGACAGAGGAGAATCTTTACCAAAAGATATTCGCCTCACACTTCGGTCACCTGGCAATCATCTTCCTGTGGACTTCAAGTCTGCTATTCCACGTAGCATGGCAAGGCAACTTTCCCCAGTGGATAAAAGACCCCCTAAACGTGCGGCCAATCGCCCACGCAATCTGGGACCCACAATTCGGAGCACCGGCAGTCGAAGCATTCACCCAAGCCGGGGCATCAAACCCAGTGAACATCGCCTATAGCGGCGTATACCACTGGTGGTACACAATCGGGATGCGCACCAACAACGACCTGTATCAAGGGGCAGTATTCCTACTGCTGCTGTCAGCCGTATTCCTGTTCGCAGGCTGGCTGCACCTGCAACCCAAATACAGACCATCCCTAGCCTGGTTCAAAAACGCAGAATCGCGACTGAACCACCACCTAGCCGGATTGTTTGGCGTCTCATCCCTAGCCTGGACAGGACACCTCGTCCACGTCGCCATCCCCGAAGCTCGGGGACAGCACGTAGGCTGGGACAACTTCCTGACCACCCTGCCCCACCCAGCAGGACTCGGGCCATTCTTTAGCGGCAACTGGGGCGTATACGCCCAAAACCCAGACACAGCAGGACACCTATTCGGAACCTCCCAAGGAGCCGGCAGCGCCATCCTGACATTCCTGGGCGGATTCCACCCGCAAACACAATCCCTGTGGCTGACCGACATCGCCCATCACCACCTGGCGATCGCAGTGATATTCATCATTGCCGGTCATATGTACCGCACCAACTTTGGGATTGGCCACAGCATCCGTGACATCCTCAACACCCACCGGCCCCCAGAAGGCACCCCCTTCGGTGGACGGTTAGGAGACGGGCACAAAGGGCTGTACGACACCTACAACGAATCGTTGCACTTCCAGTTAGGCATCCACCTCGGAGCCTTAGGCGTCGTCACCTCCTTAGTTGCGCAGCACATGTACAGTCTGCCGCCCTACGCATTCATGGGCCAAGACTTCACCACCCAAGCCGCCCTGTACACCCACCACCAGTACATCGCCGGCTTCCTGATGCTAGGAGCCTTCGCCCACGGCGGAATCTTCTGGGTGCGGGACTACGACCCAGCAGCCAACAAAAACAACGTCCTCGACCGCGTCCTGCGGCACAAAGAAGCGATCATCTCCCACCTATCCTGGGTCTCGCTATTCCTGGGCTTCCATACCCTAGGCTTATACGTCCATAACGACGTTGTTGTTGCCTTCGGCACCCCAGAAAAGCAAATCCTGATAGAGCCGGTGTTCGCCCAATGGGTACAAGCAGCCCAAGGCAAAGCCCTCTACGGCTTCGACGTGCTGCTCTCCAACCCAGACAGCCTCGCCACCACCGCTTGGCCCAACTACGGCAACGTGTGGTTACCCGGCTGGCTGGATGCGATTAACAGTGGCACCAACTCCCTGTTCCTCACGATTGGCCCTGGAGACTTCCTCGTCCACCACGCCTTCGCCCTCGGTTTGCACACCACGACCTTGATTCTCGTCAAGGGCGCATTGGATGCACGAGGCACCAAGCTGATGCCGGACAAAAAAGACTTCGGCTACGCCTTCCCTTGCGACGGACCCGGACGCGGCGGCACCTGCGACACCTCAGCCTGGGACGCTTTCTTCCTGGCAACGTTCTGGATGCTCAATACCATTGGCTGGGTAACTTTTTACTTCCACTGGAAGCATCTAGGAATCTGGCAAGGAAATGTGGCTCAGTTTAACGAGTCCTCAACGTACCTGATGGGTTGGCTGCGTGACTATCTGTGGCTGTATTCAGCTCAGACGATCAACGGCTACACCCCTTATGGGATGAATAATCTGTCGGTCTGGTCTTGGATGTTCCTGTTCGGCCACTTAGTGTGGGCGACCGGCTTTATGTTCTTGATTAGCTGGCGCGGTTATTGGCAAGAGTTGATTGAAACCTTGGTGTGGGCACATGAACGCACACCGTTGGCGAACTTGGTTCGCTGGAAGGATAAGCCGGTGGCTATGAGTATCATTCAAGGTCGTCTGGTCGGCTTGGCTCACTTTACGGTGGGTTATGTCCTGACTTATGCGGCGTTCTTGATTGCTTCGACTGCCGGTAAGTTCGGTTGATTTTCAACTTAACCTTTTAGCTTGTTGCTGATGAATCCCCCGCCACCCGGTGGGGGGTTTTTTTCGGCTCCTGGGAACTATACAGCCTAATTTCCCACCGGCACTGCTGTCAGCAATTGCCCAGGCTCAGTGAGTGGCGCTTTCGTTGCATCAATTGTGACTGTTAACTTTTAGCAAGATGAGTTTGTACACAGCACCGGCTTGATACTAGCCTAGAAGCAAGAAAATTTATCCTCCTTGGCTTGCCCATAACCATGCAGAAAAAAGTTGAAGTCTTACCAGATTGGGGCGCACTAATACAGCGGGCGCTAGAGGTCGTTTTAGATAAGATGCAAGCTGCCATCTCAGAGCGGGATCGGTTTACCATTGCTCTTGCCGGTGGTGGCACACCTAAGCCGCTGTATGAGGCGATTGCCGCTCAACCCCTGCCTTGGGAAAAAATTCATGTTTTTTGGGGTGATGAGCGCTATGTCCCGCCCGATGACGCGGATAGCAATCAGCGAATGGCTAGATTAGCTTGGCTGGATAAAGTGCCCATTCCTGCCGGCAATATCCACGCGATGCCCACGGTTGCGGCTGATCCCGCTGCTGACGCTCAAAAGCATGACGCCGAGTTGCAAGAGTTCTTTGAGCTGCCGGCGGGTGAATTTGCCAGCTTCGATTTGATTTTGCTGGGAATTGGGGATGATGCCCACACAGCATCTTTATTTCCGCACACAGACGCTTTGCAAGTACGCGACCGCATGGTTACAGTAGGAAACAAAGATGGTCAACCTCGAATTACTTTCACTGTGCCCCTGATTAACCACGCCCGGTGCATCATGTTTCTAATCACGGGTGCCAGCAAACAACCGGCCCTGGCTCAAATTTTTGCTCCCACAGCCGATGATATGACCTATCCAGCTCGACTGATTCAGCCGGCTGGTGAGCTTTGGTGGCTGCTTGATGAGCCGGCTGGGCGAGAATTAAAACAGGAATATTAAAATCAGCCCACGAATGTGGTGCTGAGGCTTAAAACTCCTCTAGCATAATCTCGATGGGAGGAAAAAATGCGATGATTGTCTGCCCAAATTGCAACCACCAAAACCCCGATGGCGCGAACCAGTGTGAGGCGTGCTACACACCCTTACCTGCGATGAGTAGTTGCCCGAACTGTGGGTCATCCGTTCAAACGGATGCGACTTTCTGCGGACAGTGTGGCTGTGATCTGCGCTCAAGCGCTTCAGCTTCAGGAGAGGAGCAAGCAACTGCATCCGAGCAGGCTCTTCCTCCCACGGCGGTATCCTTTCCGGACATTCCCGCTACCGTAGCGATGCCGGCTCTTGATCCGCCTGAACCATTGGTTCAACCTGAACCTGTGGGAAGCAGTGCTAGCGTTCCAAGTACAGCAAGTTCGGGTGCCAGTTCTGCTGAGGCGGCTTCTAGCGTTAGCAGCCAACCTGTCGCCCCACCGGCACCAAGCCCGATACCGACTGCCCCCGCACCCACACCCGCTGGCGGCGGTTCTAAAACTCAACTCCAGCAGCAGACAGCTAAACTGCTGCACATCCAAACCAACACTGAGTTAGAACTCCCCCAGCAGTTATCGGTAATTCATTTGGGTAAACCCAATGAGCGGATACCGCCGGATATTGATGTTTCAGGATTTCCCAATTCTGAAGTGGTTTCTCGCGTTCATGCGGATATCCGGGTTGAGGGAGATGGTTTCTACTTGGAAGATGTCGGAAGTGCAAATGGCACCTACGTTAATAACTTCCCGCTGCCGGCTGGCAACCGGCACCGCTTGCGCCCCGGTGATCGGATCTCGCTTGGTAAAGGAGATATGGTGACATTTCTGTTCCAGATTTCTTAGCCGGCACTGCTTAAAGGTCGTGTTTTTCAGGTGATTTCAGAGTGCCTTTTAAAGGCGTAGAAATACGCCCCCTTAGAGTGGGAAAGGCACCCTGAACAACCCTGGATCTGTGGCAGGCTCACTGCCTGCCTTAATATCTGGTGTATTTACATCAACCGAGTTTCTCTCGTGATTACACTAATTTTGCTGCATCGATTTCAGTATGTCCCTGCTCAAAGCTGGTCTTTTGAAAATGAATCAGTTGTTCGGATCGGGCGCTCAACTGATAATCATGTGGTGCTCTATAGCGCGGTTGTCTCTCGTTACCATGTCGAATTGCGCCGGCAGGGTACAACCTGGGAAATTGTGAATTTAGGCACTAATGGCACCTATCTGGAGGGTAAACCGATTACCCAAGTTCCTGTTGTGGATGGGGTGATTATTCATCTCGCTCGTTCTGGGCCTAAAATTCAAATTCGCCTCGGTAAAAAGGCGCTTGAGGAACTCAAAGCGATCTCCGCAGAAGAAACGATGGCCCAGCAAGTTAAGGATGCGTCAGTGCCGGCTGAAGCTGTGCCTGAGGAAATAACGTTGGTTCCAGCACATCAGCAGCAAAAAGAGATGCCCCCTAAAACTGAAACATTTTCACACTTGAATTAGCGCGATAGTAAACGAGCGCTGATTTGAGCAACCTTGATATAACCCTTTTCTAAAAGGGCGCTTTGTTTTATTCTTAAAAAAAGATAAATTAAAGCCAATTAGTTATAAATAATCCCTCAAAATAAACAGGGATGACGAATTTCCTTAAGCAACTTAAATGTATTGCAGCTAGGCTTAAGGAAGCGTGATCTTGAGAATGGGGTGTTAACAGCCCTCTCTCAATCGGCGTTCTTTTCCCTTGAGGGTAGGAATGGCAAAAGCCTTTCTATTTTTATCCTTGCTGTAGTGGCAGTGAAGGTTGCTCCGAGTTTTCGGCACAATAAGTAAGTAGAGACAAAAATTTCAACCCAGGGTAGGTTCAGCAGTTTACCTGTACCGACAACTTGTCCGCTGAATTTTAAGTTTTGTATCAAACCCAGTTAAAAAGGGTGGAGAGTTTTGAATTAAAGCGAAAGCAGCAGGAGTGTTCCAGCTTGCATTTGGGCTTTTTTTCCAAACGCGCTTTCAAAATTTTACTAACCCCTGTATGGGTGAACCACCGGCTGAGCGCTACCAACGAACAATCACTGAGGAATTTATCCATGAGTGCAGAACAAAAGTTGACGAAGCAAACCGAGCTGCTCAACCGGCTGGTGATTGATCGCCGGACAGCAGACGAAGTCGGGCGTGTCGAGCAATTGTGGCTCGTCCCTCAATCCCATTTAGTGATGGGGCTTAGTTGCAAATCAGGCTTTTTGGGCAAAAACAAACGCGCCTTTAGTTGGGCGCAAATTGAGAGCATTGGGGCTGATAGCATTATGGTTAACACCAGTGCTGACGCCATCGATCCAGAAAAGTCTGATGCAATCGTTTCTTTGATCGGTCATGAAGTTTGGACAGAAAGTGGTAATAAAGTAGGCAAGCTCGTCGATTACTTGCTCGTTCCCCAAACCGGCACTGTCGTCTATTACCTGTTTAGTTCTAGTGGCTGGCGTGGGGTGATGGAGGGAATTTACCTACTGCCCCCGGAAGCAGTATCCAGCGCCGGCAGCAAACGAGTGATTGTCAAAGACGATGCTGTGGTGAACCCCCATCAGTACGCGGCGGGACTGACCGAAAAAGTAGGTCAAGCAGCAGAGTATTTGCAAGAAGATTATGAAAAAACTGTGGATCACTGGGAAAATTTAAAGCGCCGGACGCAAGCCGGCACGGAAGGCGTGAAGCGGGGCGCGCAACAACTGGCGGAGGAACTCCAAGAAAGAGCACAAGAGGTGCAAGCCCAAGTGCAAACTCGCCGGCACAACCCGTCGGAACCGACAGCCATTGAGCCAGCTGAGGAAGTGACGATTCAGCCATCTAAGGAGCAAGACATCCTTTAAACCGTTGATCAAGCGTACCCTGACTGGGTGAGTCGTTTTCATGCCGACACCAGCGAGCGAGAGTCAGACTCACTCGACAGTGTCGGCACTTTTGTAGCGATCTGCTCAATTAAGGGTAATGCAAACATTTAAGCCCTTCTGATTTAAACCGCACTTGCAGCAGCCATTTAATTCTTGTCATCACGTAAAAAACATAAACTATCAAAAGACCTTCTCAGCAAGAATTAATTGCCTGAATAACCAAGCTTTTTTAAAATAAATGTTAAAACTGAGAGATATTATTAAGCTGATACTTCTTTAACGTGCAGCGAGGCTTTCTGTAAAACGCTGTCGGTGCCGGCCTATCAGGGCAAGTTAAATGCTCATTCGCTGATTAATCTCTCCAACTCACAGAAATCCTAAAAATACACAATGACTGCAGTCGAAACCAAAAACACCGAATCAATTCAATATCCCCGCCGTACAATCGAACGGGCAGAACGAGCACTGCGTTGCTCACCTTTCCAACTACAGTTATTTGCAGCGATGCGTTCACAAAGCGTTGTTCTCAATACCATCGCCGGTGAGTCTGGTATAAAGCGAGAGTATACGCACTCACCCCTGTCCGAGTTAGCTGCTGAAAATGCCCTGCTGTGGTTGATACAAGTGGGTTTATTGCGGCGGGAAGTGGATGGGCAAGGAATTACCGACGGTTTTCGCTTAACGCCCTTGGGACGGCAGTTAGTAGAAAAATGGCAGGGTTTTGGAGGCAAGCTGCCGGCTCCTACATTCAGTGATCGCCTTTATAATGCGATGAGTCGATGGTTCCGATTTTTTTAAAGAATAAAGCATGAAAGATCGACAGTAAAATTCTCCCTGCTTCTTTCCTTCGGAACCTCTGCATTGCTCACTCCTCACTCTTCACTCCTCACGTTTATATGAAAGCCATTATGGTAGTGGGCACGACATCCCACGCTGGAAAATCTACGATAACAACAGCCCTGTGTCGCATTCTGTCGCGGCGGGGTTGGCGGGTAACGCCGTTTAAAGGTCAAAACATGGCTTTAAATGCTTATGTGACGACGAGCGGTGGCGAGATTGGTTACGCTCAAGCAGTGCAAGCTTGGGCTGCCGGCGTCACGCCTTGGGTGGAAATGAACCCAATTTTGTTGAAGCCTCAAGGCGACATGACTTCCCAGGTAATTATTAAAGGGAAATCAGTCGGTAAAGTTAGTGCGACTGATTATTACGAGCAGTATTTTGATAGAGGTTGGCAGGCAATTGAGGAATCTTTACAACAGTTAGCCGGCGAATTTGATCTAATTATCTGTGAGGGAGCCGGTAGTCCGGCTGAGATTAATCTCAAGCACCGCGACTTAACAAATATGCGTGTGGCTCGATATTTAAATGCCCCAACGCTGCTTGTTGTTGATATTGATAGAGGCGGTGCTTTCGCCCATGTTGTTGGCACGTTAGAGTTACTTGAACCAGAGGAACGCGCCTTAATTCGCGGAGTGGTGATCAATAAGTTTCGGGGACAGCGATCAATCCTCGATCCGGGTATTACCTGGTTAGAAAAGCGCACCGGCATTCCGGTTTTGGGTGTTATTCCCTGGATTGACCAATTCTTCCCAGCCGAAGATTCTCTATCTTTATTAGAACGTCAACCTCGTAAACTCAATAGCGAACTGACAATTGCAGTGATTCGCTTGCCTCGCATTTCTAATTTTACGGATTTTGACCCACTGGAAGCCGAATCGAGTGTCACCGTGAAATATATTGGCCCTAAACAATCTTTGGGCCATCCAGATGCCGTAATTATTCCAGGTTCTAAAACAACTATTGCTGATTTGCTGGTCCTGCAACAAACGGGAATCGCCCAAGAAATTAAAAATTATGTGGCAGCCGGCGGCACAGTCCTGGGCATTTGCGGAGGCTATCAAATGCTTGGACAAATGTTAGCTGATCCAGAGGGAATAGAAGGTCAGGAGGGCCGGTATGAAGGTCTGGGATTGTTACCCTTAAAAACTATGATTACTTCACAAAAAATTGCTCGTCAGCGGCAGGTAACTTCTAATTTGCCTCAAGTTGGGCTACCCGTAATTGGGTATGAAATTCATCAAGGTCGCACTCAAATTATCGATGATAAAATTATCACCCCGCTGTTTGATGATGTGAATTTAGGGGTTGTTGATGCTGATCATTCGGTTTGGGGCACTTATCTCCACGGTTTATTTGACAATGGTCCTTGGCGTCGGGCTTGGTTAAATGGCTTGCGGCAACAAAGGGGTTTAAAATCCTTGGCCACCGGCATCCCCAACTACCGTGAACAACGGGAAGCTTTATTGGACTCTCTGGCAGATGTTGTGGGAGAGCATTTAGATTTAACACCAATATTGTCTCAGTAAGCATAAAAAGTTAGGGGAAAATTTTCTTTTCCCCCTTGATTAAACTTTTCTTTATTCCAGAGAGAATAGCTAATCGTTAAATTATGAGCGTTTCAATTCGATTTTTACCGGATAATGTGACAGTAGAAGCCGAGGTTGGAGAACCGATTTTGGATGTTGCTGAGCGTGCCGGTGTTTCTATTCCCACCGGCTGCCTGATGGGTTCCTGTCACGCCTGCGAAGTGGAAATTGAGGATGGGCCAACGATTTGTTCTTGTATCACCGGCGTTCCACCGGGTCGAGAAAAGTTAACCATTAATCTTTATAGTGATCCAAGTTGGTAAACCTTGCGGTTTAAATTAATTTGATGGAGATGAAAGGGAAGGTCTGGGCCAGCCGGCATTCTTCGCTTTTGCTTTGATTCGCCCCTTTTTAAACTCACTTTTATTGAGGCCGATTAGAGTTACTCTCTCTTAAATTTTAAGTTTATTAGTAATTATTATTATGTAACTTGTGATACATTAAATTAAAGAGTTTTATGGGAATTTGCAAATTATAAAAATTCATATAATTAATTAGTTATATTATAAATAATAAACTTAAGCGTAAAAATTTAATATCAATTAACAATGATGCAATTTAGCAACTTTTCGATTTATTCTCCCAACTTTAACGATGTTATCGACCGCTCTCCGCTCATTGTGACTCCGGATACTTCCTTAGTTGATGTTATTACATTAATGGGTAAAATTCGAGAGAGCTGTCCGGTAGATAAGCCTACTTTAATTGATTTTAATTTTATTAATAAAGCTCAAGATAATTGCGTTTTAGTCATGAAAGAATCGCAATTATTGGGAATGTTTACCGAGCGAGATGTTGTGCGCTTGAGTGCTGGGGGCGGCAATTTAAACAATACAACCATTGCCGAAGTTATGACGTCAGAAGTTATAACCTTAGAAAAATCCAAGTTTCAAGATATTTTTTCCGCGCTTTCTTTGATGCGAGAGCATCAAATTCGTCATTTGCCAGTGGTGGAGGATAACGGCGCAGTCTTAGGAGTGATAACATCGGCAAGTATTCGCAAAGTGCTGCACCCTTTTAATCTTTTAAAGATGCGATCAATTCAGGAAGTGATGAGCCACGAAGTCTTCACTGCGCTGCCTAGCGCATCTTTACTCCAGCTTGCTGAAATTATGTCCAACCATAAGGTGAGTTGTGTTGTTATTTGCGATTCGTTAAGAAGTGAACCTCATAAAATTCCTATTGGGATTGTTACAGAACGCGATATTGTGCAATTTCAAGCGCTTGATTTGGATTTAACAAAAACTCAGGCTGTTACTGTAATGAGTAGACCCCTGTTTAACTTAAATCCAGACGATTCTTTGTGGGTTGCTCATCAGGCAATGCAGCAAAGATCAGTACGGCGACTGGTTGTGACAAGTCAGCAAGGGTATCTTGTCGGACTAGTCACTCAAACAACTTTGTTACGAGTCTTTGATCCGATAGAAATGTATAGCGTGATCGAAGTTTTGCACCAGTCAGTAGAAGATCGTACCGTAAAATTAAAGCAAGCAAATCAGCAATTGCAAAAGGAAATTTTAGAGCGTCATCGCGTCGAAAAAGAACTAAAGAAAGCACTGGATAAAGAAAAAGAACTGAATGAGTTAAAATCTCGATTTACTTCGATGGTCAGTCACGAGTTCCGAAATCCGCTAACAGTAATTATCTGTTATAGTCAATTGCTGGGGAAATATAGAACGCAATTAACGGAAGATAAAATATTAATGTATCTGGCGAATCTTGAAAGAACTGCAAGATACATGAACGAGTTAATAGATGATTTGTTGATCATTGGGGGAACAGAAGCGGGGAAAATGGAATTTAACCCGGCCCCATTAGATTTGGTCGAGTTATGCCAAGCTTTGGTCAAAGAACAGCAGATGGGAAATAAGCCTCAGCCAACGATTATCTTTAAATGTCAAGAATCGTTTTCTGATGTTTGCATGGATGCGAAACTGCTGAGACATATTTTGAGTAATTTGTTGGGGAATGCTTGCAAGTATTCTCCGGAAGATAGCCGGGTTTATTTTTCTCTGTCTCGCCAAAATGGCAAGGCAATTTTTCAAATCCGCGACTGGGGAATTGGCATTCCCTTAGAAGCTCAGGAAAGATTGTTTGAATCCTTTCATCGAGCGAGTAATGTTGGCAATATCCCAGGCACCGGCTTAGGACTTACCATTGTGAAAAAATGTGTAGATTTGCAAGGCGGTGAGATGACGGTTGAGAGTGAAGTTGGCATGGGAACCACTTTTACAGTCAAGCTACCTTGTCATCAACAAAAACCGGAAATGGTTCCTACCGGCAAATTTGAAGTAGAGGATACAGTGAGATAGTTGATCAGCGGTTTCTGATTCTCTTGTGTCGAGATTTCGCAAGAAGCAAATTTGACAAATTTGCGTGTGAAATCGAAATTTTAACTTTAAATAGATGAGCCGGCATTCGCCTGCAAGGCATATTCTCGAAATCGCTCTAAATCGGCTTGAATCGTCGATTCAACGGCACGACCTAAAAATAAATTATCCATTAACTGGCCGATAATTCCTGGAATCGCGTAGGAAATGGTTAATTTAACAATACTGCTGCCGTGCCGATCATAAAAACGAACCGCACCTCGATTGGGTAAACCATCTACAGATTCCCACTGAATAATTTGATGGGGAACGATCTTTGTAATCTTGGAAAGCCAGCTAAATTCTAAACTGCCGGTGGCGAGTTTCCAGCGAGATAAATCTGGGTCATCTTCCAAAACTTTGACAGAATCAATCCACTTCATCCAGCGCGGCATTTGCTCTAAGTCAGACCAGAGTTTCCACGACAGTTCAATTGGAACCGCTACTTCTACCTGTACACTATGCTCTAACCAATTAGACATTCGATTTTAGATTTTAAATAGGGAATGGGGACTGGGGATAAAAAATTTCCTATCCCCATTTATCTGACTTTGTTAATTGAAACCGGCACTTACCAGCGGTTTCGCCACAATATTTTGTGCATTATCCAAAATTGCCCTGGCCGCTTGCCGTCCGGAAATTGTCGCACCTTCCATACTATCGATATAATCTTGCTGCGTGTAGCTGCCGGCTAAAAAGAAATTAGCAACCGGCGTCTTTTGCGGCGGACGGTAGGGGTCCATCCCTGGTGCTTCCCGATACAGCGATTGTGCCAGCTTCACCACACTGTACCAGGTCATGTTCAGCTCTCGTGAAGATGGGAAAAGGTCGTGAACTTGCTTGAGAACGTGCTGAGCAATCGCCTCATTGCTTTCTTTAATAAACGGATCTCCTGGCGTCAGCACTAACTGTAACAGAGAACCTTGCCCTTGCCGGTAGTAATCCCCCGGACTGGTTAACGCCAAATCTGCAAAACAGGAAAAGTCGGCATCGGCTGTATAAAGCAAATTATCGATTCCGACTGCCTGTTTGAGTTGTGTGCGCTTTTCGGCATCTTCTAGTTCTGTCACCCAGCCATCAAACCGCAGTTGCACCGTCGCCACCGGCACGGTATCCAACTTATAAATATTGTCAAACTCCGGCCATTTGCGCCATGCTTGCGGCAAAATCTTCTGAATACCGGGCACATCGCAGGCGAACACATAAGCATCGGCTGTGATCGTTTCTTCTGTTTCGCCGGCTGCCACCACAATGCCGGTGACTCGCGTTTCCCCGCCGGCATCCTCAAAGAACACATCCCGCACCCTGCGCCGCGTATGAATTTTACCGCCCCGCGCCTCTATATAGTTAACAATCGGTTTGTGTAAATACTCATTCGGCGAACCTTCCAGCATTCGCAACACCGATGCCTCAGTTTTGGCTGCGAAAAACTGGAAAATGGTCAACATACACCGGGCAGAAATATTTTCGCAATCAATAAAACCCAATGCGTAAGCGATGGGGTTCCACATCCGCTTGAGACTGCCATCGTTCCCCCCTTGCTTGCGGAACCAATCGGCAAAACTGATGCGATCCAGTTCGCGGATGGTTTTCATTGCCCCCTCAAAGTCAATCAGACCCCGGACAATGGGGCTGGTGCTGAGTGCAAGGGAATTGTGAAATTTATCTTGCAAGGATAGTTGAGAGGTAGTGAAAAAGGCTTTGAGACCGTGAAAAGGTGCGCCGGTGAAGAAGCGGAAGTCTAAAGCGCCGGTGATGCCACCCCGATTGATAAAAATGTGGGTGTGTTCTTTTAAGCGCAAGTTGTCCAGTGCACCCACCTTCTTCATCAAATCAAACAGCTGGTAGTAGCAGCCGAAAAAGACGTGCAACCCCATTTCAACGTGGTTGCCTTCGGGGTCAACCCAACTGCCTACTTTGCCACCCACAAAAGGCCGAGACTCAAAGATTTCGACTTCGTGGCCGGCATCGACTAAATCAACTGCCGTGGCCATCCCTGCCAGTCCCGCGCCGACGATCGCTACTCGCATTCTGCCTGTCCTGTTGAATTTCTTTACATATTTTAATTGGAATGGGGAATTGAGAAATGCTGATTATGCTGCTAAACGAACGCCCATCTCATTGACTTAGGCCGGCAAGTGAGTAAAAATCCTTAGTGCCTTTTCCCTAGCTGAGTTCATCTGCTCATCCCAGCGAGTAAAGATGGCCACCCAATTTTTATTATTGACAAACCTTATAACATATGCTGCTTGATAAACGAAAGATCTACCGAGCCGAAATTGATCACCAAAGCAACATTTAAATTTTCCAAAGATTTCACAAACCACAAAATTTCATTAACTTTGTGAGATTCATAGTGGTTAAACAGAATAGACAATCGTTTTTCCAGATAAGGTTTGACATGACGAGAAAGTAGCACAATCTTGAGGAGCAAACTTGTGGTTCCCAAAGGGCCAATATTAGAAATCAGATCGATAAAAACATAGTGGTTGGGTGATTGTGAACTTTCCACTACCAGGAAATTAAACAACTGAGTGCAAGTTCGCATCAGTAAAAAGTCGTTTAATTTGTGAGAATCACTTTCTGGGCAAGTGTTTTTCAGTTGTTTAGACAGCCGGCTGTTAAACTGGCGCTTTCCGTAGTCGGGTTCAATGGAACCGATCAAGTATTCGTATAAATCTGCTTTGAAATCCCGGTAAGTTTGAGTTTGGCTTGTGTGCGTCAAGAACACTTGAGCCAAGTCCCGGTAAGTATAAGAGCCTTCAACTTTTCCGACAAATTGTCTTAAAGCCAAATAGAGTTCCCGATCTGTCAACAGGGTGGGGTTTGGCACCGGCTGTATAATTCGCGCTGCTTTGGTTGAAGAAGCCTTAGCCGCAACTTGCACTCGCCTTACCAAATAAGTTACATAATGAGAAAGATTGACTTCAAACTGCCACTGCTTTTCTGATTGAATGTGGCGAATTGTTTGCTGATGTTCGTAAGAGCTATCTTGACTTAACAGAGAATGGGTGTATAAGTAAGGATAGCGAGAAATCATTCGGCCTAAAGAAAGATTAACGGGTTTAGTCTCACTTTCCGGACTGGCTGACACCACTTGAATCAAGCGTTGTAATGTCTGGTATTCTTCGCTCTTGGTAAATAGAGATACCTGTTCTCGCAAGCGTTTAATAGATTTAGAACGAGTATTTTGCGCTCTATAAAATGCGGGAGAATCCTTAAATAAAGCAACCACATCAGCAACAACAGATTGCTGTTGGGAGTGCATTTGCCAGCGGTTAATTAGGATGTGGCAACAGCGGTTGAGAATATACTTAAAGTCTTGATCATTGCGTAAGCTATTAATAATCCTGTCAAGCGCTTCTGCAATCTCTGTATCCGAATATTCTGTGCCGTCGATAAACAACTTGCGAAAGCGTTCTATCGATTGGCTAGGTGATTCTATTTGTACCGTGTAGAGCAGGTGATCGTATAACGCTTGCTCATCACTACTCGTGCGCCGGTTTTCAGCAATTTTAGCATTTGCAAATTGATGGGATCTCGGAGGAGCCAATCTTTTGGTCGTTAAAGCTTGTTTTTGATCGGCACTCAAAACCGGATAACTCTCAGCGCTTAATCTTTTATTGCCGGCTCCTTCATTTCGCAAATTTTCTACTTCTTTTTCTACCCAACTTCCATTAAAAATGGATTCATAAATACGATTATAGACAATTAACTTGCTATTTTTCTTTACTACTAATCCCGAGAGTCGCAATTCTACCTGTTCTGGTGTTTCCTCAGCCGTAATTTCGCCATTGAGCAAAATTTGCTGGTAGAGCAATAGAAGCCGGCTGCTGCTATTGCGACTTTCCAGAAGGCGATCCCGGATTGTCTTCAAATGTTCGGGTTCATCGTGCGCTTCCCAGGTTTCGATAATGCGCGTTCGCACTAAATTTTCTACCCATTCAGCTTCACAGCCGGCTGGAATATAAAAAGGTAACGTCGTCACCAATTGGCAAAGTTTTTGAGTGAGAAAAGGTTGGCCTCCCGTCCAATTCAATATTTCTTGAAACACTGCCTGGGGATTGTTTGCTTTCGGTGTTAATCCTTGGACTAAAGGCAAACTTTCCGGCATTTGAAAGCCTGTGAGTTGAATAGCACGACCAATATTAAACGGAGTGCGATTTTTATCTTGGATTAACTCCGAGGGTGTTGCAACCCCCAGGAAAGCAAACGTAAGGCGGTTGTAGGCGGGATGATCGGCGCGATAATTATAACAAACGCGAATGGCAGCAAAAAAATCATCTACTCGGAAATCTAAGCTGAGGATGCTGTCAACTCCATCGACAAAAATAACGATATTTTGAGAAAATTGCGTTAAGACGACTTGTTCGATAAACTCGCTAAACCGTTGCGCGGGAGAGAGCAAATCACGTTCGCGCCACCACTCCCGTAAATTAATTTTACCGGCAAGATTGAAACCGATTGCTAAGGAGCGAATAATGCCGGCATACCACTGTAGTGGGGTAAGATTTTGGCAGCCGATCTTCGTCAAATCAATGGCAGCACAGGCAACGCCTTCCGCTTGCAGCCGGCGCAGCGTTCGCACCCGCAAACTCGATTTACCCATTTGCCGAGAATTGAACACATAACAAAACTCGCCGGCTTTCAACCCCTCATAGAGATCCCAGTCCGCCTGCCGCTGCACATAGGTTGGTGCATTGGCTGCTAAACTCCCTCCGACTTGGTAGTCGCAGGCTAAACTGTTTTTTGTTGTCATAGATGCACTGATACAGAATTGGCTAGGCAAAGCAGAGATAATATAACATCGCACTCTGGCTATCGTTTTTAGACGACAAGCTCCGTTAGAGGCGACCTCCTCCACAGTAGAGTCTAACCTTCCACCCCAAGGGGTGTCATGAGTAACAAGGGATTATTTTATCGAAAATTCTAGCCAAAAACTAATATCTAAAAATGCCATTCTGCCAAAATCGGCTATTTAGGCATTAAAAGTGCCTTAATGAGCGCATCCAGCCGCAATTTTTATCTGAATAATTACGCTTGATTAATCATTATTATAAATTAAAAATTTAAATTTAACGTAAAGGCGGAAATGCTGGCAGTATCAACCACCGTGAGGTATCTGATTGCTTTACAGATGCACTAACTTCAGGATGTGCAATTTAAACGCTCCTGTTGCCTCCTAATACACCTGCTTGCTGGCAGCACCCATTTCCGGCATGGCAATTGCCGTATAGCAGCAATTGCAGGCTTTTGAAAGCATTTGCCAAGCCCGATTCTGCTAGACAGGTAAACTTTTGTGTGGTAATATTAAGAACTTATAAAGCAATTTTCTTTATTCCATTGCCATCATCGGCTACATACGATGGCCTTGCTAATTTGCCCGTACCCTCTCACTCAATTTTAAATCGATCTCTCCAATGGGAATAATCGATTTATTCAATGCGCTTTAATCACATAAATTTAGCTCAGATTCTATTGAGGAACCAGGATGCTAACCCAATCACCTGTCACTGAAATTATTCGTCAGCAACGTCAGTTCTTTGCTGCCGGCAAAACCAAAGACGTTGCTTTTCGCATTGAACAACTCAAGCGGCTCAAACAAGCAGTTGTAGATAATAAAACTGCGATTATGGACGCCCTCAAAGCTGACCTGAACAAACCGACATTTGAGGCGTATGCTCTTGAAATTGGCGTGGTTCGAGAAATTGACTACGCGCTGAAAAATATTAAATCTTGGGTCAAACCTAAAAAAGTATCAACATCCATTGATTTATTTCCCTCATCCGCCCAAATTTACCCAGAACCGCTGGGAGTTGTACTGATTATCGGGCCTTGGAATTATCCATTTCAGTTAATGATTTCTCCCTTAGTGGGTGCGATATCAGCCGGCAACTGTGCAACGATCAAACCCTCGGAACTTGCTGCCAATACCTCGCGTGTGGTTCGTGAAATCATTGAGAAAACTTTTGAGCCGGCTTATATTGCCGTCGTTGAAGGTGGCGTCGAAACCAGTCAACAGTTACTCGCCGAAAAGTTTGATCACATCTTTTTCACCGGCGGCACGAAAATTGGGCAAATCGTCATGGAAGCCGCCGCGAAAAACTTAACGCCGGTGACACTAGAATTAGGGGGCAAAACCCCGTGTATTGTTGATGCCGACGTGAACCTCGAACACACCGCAAAACGCATCGTTTGGGGGAAATTTATCAATACTGGCCAAACTTGCATTGCCCCTGATTATCTCTTAGTAGATCGAAGCATCAAAAAAGATTTACTCGCGGGAATCGAAAACTGCATTAAAGAATTTTATGGCGAAGATCCTGCCAAAAGCCCAGACTATGGCAGGATTATTAACCCAAAACAATTTGATCGGCTAGCCGGCTTGCTAAAAAATGGTGAAATTATCACCGGCGGCAAAACCAATTCTGAAGATCGCTACATCGCCCCCACAGTCATTGATAAAGTTTCCTGGGACGCACCCATTATGGAAGACGAAATCTTTGGCCCTATTCTGCCGGTGCTTGAATACACAGATTTAACGGATGCCATTACCAAAATAAACGAGCGACCTAAACCTTTAGCCCTTTATCTTTTCTCTAAAAACAAAGAAAAACAACAGCGAGTCGTGCAAGAAACCTCATCCGGGGGTGTTTGTATAAACGACACCGTCATGCAGGTTGGTGTCTCAGAATTACCCTTTGGCGGCGTTGGTAATAGCGGCATTGGTAGCTATCACGGCAAAGCCAGCTTTGATACCTTTTCCCATCACAAAAGCGTGTTGAAAAGATCCTTTCTCCTCGATCTTGACTGGCGATACGCACCTTATCAGGGAAAATTAGATATGCTCAAAAAGATTATCGGTTAAAAAAATAACCACAGATAAACATAAATTTTCTTTCGTTTATCTGTGGTTAAAAATTACCTAATCTTTCCTAAGAACCGAACAAACCACTATAACGTTCCTCAGCCCAAGGTTCACCGCGCCGATGGTAGCCATTGCGTTCCCAAAAGCCCGATTGTTCCTTATTTAGAAATTCCAAACCATTGATCCATTTGGCACTTTTCCAAGCATAGAGGTGAGGCACAACAAGCCGTAGAGGACCACCGTGATCTGCCGGCAGCGGTTCGCCAAATACAGTGTGGGCGAAAAAATTCTCCTCTCGTATAAAGTCTTCTAGGGGAATGTTAGTCGTGTAGCCGCCATAGCAGTGTTCCATGAGGTGAACAGCTTTCGGATCGACTTCGATATGTTTCATGAAGTCTGTCACCTTAACGCCTGTCCACTGCACATCCAATTTTGACCAGCGGGTAACACAGTGAAAATCTGCTGTGAAGTTGCTTTGAGGCATCGCCATAAAGTCATCCCAGCTAAAGGTTGCCGGTTTAGCTAAACCCCAGACTTTAAATTCCCAGCCTTCAATAGTGACATGGGGGGTATCCCCATAAGTCAATACCGGAAATCCTTTGGTTAAATATTGGCCAGGAGGAACGCGATCACTTTGTTCTGCGTCTGGCTTTTTGAAAAATTTACCCAGCATTGTTAAATGGTTCTTAACTACTTACTTAAAGTCCAGTATAACGCGCGATAGCCGGCCAAACTTCTTTCTCTGAGAGGTTGCCAGCTAGTTGTTACTGTCGGAAAAGCCAGATTTGCTGTTTAGGAAGTTACTACTTTTAGAATTTAAAATATATAATTTAAACTAGATATTTTAGAGAATACTTTTTAATTAAAAGTTGGGAATTTTATAAATAGCGGATAAAAGTTAGATCTACTTTTTATTAAAGAATATAACAAGTTCACCAAATTTACCATTGAAATAACCGAATGGCAAGAACCGGCAACGCTTAACCCAAACTCAGGCACAGTGCGGAAAAACCTGGGAGATGCGTTTATGCCACAGCACCAGTATCCGCAAGCGATTATTGGCTACCGAGAAGCCCTTCGCCTGAATTTTCCAACCACCCAACTTTATAAGAATTTAGGAATCGCTTTCTCTCAAACCGGCTAGTAAGAAAAAGCGATCTCCGCATGGAAAGAAGCTGTTTGCCTCGATCCAAACTTTGCCGAAGCTTACCTAAATTTAAGGAATGCCTTGCTGCTGTCAGGCAGCCATTTTATTTTGGGAAAGCAGCAAGGGTTAAATTCAAATCGGTAAGCGATTGATATCTTTGTTACAGCCGATCACCACCGCCGCTGTTCCCCTTTTCAGGCGCGTGTTAGGTGACGGGTTAATCTCAAACTTGTTATCGTGACTTACTGCTAGCAAATTCAGACCATACCGGCTACGAAGTTGGAGTTCTGCAATCGTTTTGCCGTGAAATTCCTCCGGAACAATGAGTTCCACAATACTGTTATCCGGGTCTAACTCAAAACGGTCGAGAATGCTCGGTTTGGTAAGCGTTCTTGCCAAAGTACAGCCCATCTCATGTTCTGGAAACACTACATGATCTGCCCCGACTTTCTTCAGAAGTTTTTCATGAATTTCCGAAGATGCCTTTGCTACCACATGGGGAACACCGCCTTCCTTGAGGTTAAGGGCGGTAATTACGCTTTCCTCAACATAATTGCCAATCGCCACAATAACTGTATCAAACTCCAAGACGCCTGCCTGCTTAAGGGCACTGGGGTCTGTGCTGTCTAATTGCAGGGCATGAGCAGCGATTTGATCGCTCATGGCTTGCGCCACTCGCTTTTCATCAGAATCCACACCTAACACTTCATATCCCAAGCCGTGCAGTGTTGCAGAAACAGCTCGACCAAACCGGCCTAAGCCTACCACGGCAAATTGTTTGTTCTCTGAGCGAAGACTGCGGAAGAAACCTAAAGACGATAAATTCACGCCAAGCACCTGAAACTAATCTTGAAAAACTAATCTTGCAAACAGTGGAGAAACGGCAGAGGGGGAGCGGGATAGGGGAGGAGAAAGCGTTTCATGTTCTCGTTGTCTATGCCGGCAGAAGGTGGGAGTCTCTGTTAAAAATTGTATCAAAAGCCTGATAGCGTTCTCCCTACCCCACCAACAAATTCTCTTCTGGATAGCGGATAGCGCTGGGTTTGGGGTCTCCCAGAATTGCACTCATTAAGAGCAATATCCCCACCCGACCGATGTACATTGTGGTGATTATAACCAGTTCAGGGAACAGTGAAAGCTTAGCGGTGATGCCGGTGGACAGGCCAACCGTGGCAAACGCCGACACAACCTCAAGCAGAATATCGATAAATCCGATATTTTTGTCAAACAGGGCAATTAAAACGGTTGCAATAATCACCACCAGCATTGAACCGACCTGTACAGCAACCGCTTTCAAAATCAGTGCGGGTGGGATCTGGCGCTGATAAGCCAGCACTTCTTCTTTCCCTTGGAGCACCGCTTTGGTGCAGTTGAATAAAATCCTGACGGTGGTTGTTTTTATTCCGCCGCCGGTACTGCCGGGACTCGCACCCATAAACATCAGGGCAATCGTAAGCCACAGGCCGGCGTTGGTCATTTTCCCATAGTCAACGGTATTAAACCCTGCTGTGCGCGGCACGACGGATTGAAACCAAGCTGCCATGAGCTTATTGCCGAAGCTTAAAGGCGCAAAGGTTCCTGGATTGTTGAATTCTGTGAGAAAAAAGCCGATGGTTCCTACTATTAACAGAAAAACAGTTGTGCTTGTAACGACCTTAAAGTTAAGAGAAAAGACAATGCAGGTTTGATTTTTGGATAGGCGATCTCGCACCCACAAAAATACTTCCATAATAACTTGATAGCCAATACCTCCCAGAATAATCAGGCTGCTAATCACGAAATTGACTAAGGGAGAATTGACATAATTGATCAAATTATTGGAAAAGAGACTGAATCCAGCATTGTTAAAAGCATTGATACTGTGAAAGATTGAAAGCCACAGTCCCCGGCTGAAGCCGAAGTCTGGTACGAAAGCAGGAAGCAGCAAGAAAATGCCAGTGATTTCAATAATGACGATCATGGCAATAATCGAGCGAACTAAATCGCCAGCGCCGGCTAACCCTGGCTGATCGAGAGATTGTTGAACTGCCAGTTTATCTCGCAACCCCAACCGGCGGCCCACCAGTAAGATCAGAACGGTTGTGGCCGTCATGTAGCCTAAACCGCCCACCTGAACGAGGCAAACCATAATCAGCTGGCCCCAAAACGAATAAAACTTCCCAACATCAACCACAGATAAACCCGTCACACAGACGCAAGATGTGGTGGTAAATAATGCTGTGACTGGATCGCTCCATGTCCCATCACTCGTTGAGAAAGGCAGGGTCAGCAGGATGGTACCAATGGCCAGAAGAGCCAAAAATCCCAAGCAAATCGTTCTAGAGATTGTCATGAAGCGGGTTTAGTTGAGAGTCTGAGTTGCAGGTACTCAATGAATATTTATAAAGCTTACTCCTGAGTGATCTCCTTTTAATGATCGGCACTTTCCCACGCAGCCTGAAAGAAATCTCGCTCGCACAGCATGGCGTAGCGATAAGTCGAGTGCGTCGCTGGCAGCGGTTCAGCATAGCGGTCTAGCAAGCGTTCTAGCTGTTCAGCCAGCGGCTCAAAGTCCGGGCTGCTGTAGGTGCGAATCCAGCCGGCATAGGGATGATCGGGAATGCCATCTTTGGCTATTTGCCGGCCTAAAAAGGCATAGAGTCGCATACACGGGGCCATCGCCGTTGCAATCAGGCCGGCTTCATGACTCCAAGCGGTGGCCATCAAAAAATCGGTATAGCGACGCGTCGCGGGTGCCGGTTCCGTTTCCCGCAAATCTACGCCCCACTCGGCTGCATAGCCTTGATGCAGCTTGAGTTCTTCTAAAACGCCGCCGGCAAGGGCGTGGAATACTTCAAATGCCTCCCAGTCAGGTGCTTTTGCACCGGCAATACTATAGGCGCGGGCAAAGGCTTCTAAGAAAAAGGCATCTTGTCCGACGTAATAGGCAAATCGGCTTTTGGGCAAGGTGCCGGTGGCAATTCCCTGTACAAACGGATGTTCCAGACAGGCAACCGCTAAATCTTCATTGGTTTGCCACAGTTCACTAGAAAGCGTCATGACTAATTTGGGATTAGGGATTTTAGATTAATCTAAAATTTACAATCTAAAACTTAAAATCGCCGATGACCTCAACTCTGAATCAGCAAATTCAACAATTTTACGACGCCTCTTCCGGTTTGTGGGAGCAAATTTGGGGAGAGCATATGCACCACGGTTACTATGGGCCAAATGGCACCTGGAAAAAAGATCGCCGGCAGGCTCAAATTGACCTGATTGAGGAATTGCTGAAATGGGCGCAAGTTAATTCAGCCCAGAAAATCCTCGATGTGGGCTGCGGAATTGGGGGCAGCACCCTTTATTTGGCGCAAAAGTTCAACGCCTCCGCCACCGGCATCACCCTAAGTCCTGTGCAAGCCGGTCGGGCAACTGAACGCGCCCAAGCTGCCGGATTAGGTGAAACAACACAATTTCAAGTGGCAGACGCGCTGAATATGCCTTTTCCAGACAATTCATTCGACTTAGTCTGGTCCCTGGAAAGTGGCGAACACATGGCAGATAAGCAGAAATTTTTACAAGAATGCTATCGAGTCCTGAAGCCGGGAGGAACCTTAATCTTTGTTACCTGGTGTCACCGGCCTACTGATGAACCTGCCGGCCCGCTGACAGCCGATGAGCGAAAACACTTAGAGGAAATTTACCGCGTTTATCGTTTGCCCTATGTGATTTCGCTGCCAGACTATGAAGAAATCGCTCAACAGCAGAAATTTCAAAAAATCCGCACCGCCGATTGGTCAGCCGCCGTGGCACCTTTCTGGGATGTTGTGATTGATTCAGCCTTCAACCCCGCTGCGATTTTCGGGTTGCTCACGTCCGGTTGGTCAACCATTGAAGCCGCGCTTTCTCTCCATCTTATGAGTCGCGGCTATGAACGAGGGTTAGTTCGATTTGGCTTGCTGTCTGCCACTAAATCCTAGGTGAACGGAACCTATGTCACCCTTAAATCAATCGGTCGTTTGTGATCCTTAGCCTTAGCCGGCATCTTTGAGCTTGTTGATGCCCAACACCCGCTAAGTCTTTAAACCTACCCTTGTTAGCTTTCCCCTCTCCCCCTTTCAAGGGCCGGTTTTTTTTTGCCCGCCGGCAGCGCCCGATCGTTTCTCGCTTTATTTCCTTTTCCCCCTCTCCCGCACGACTACGAAACTGACGCCTGATAAAGTAAGTCTGAGGGTGTATTGTGCTGCCGGCGCAATTTTTTGACCGTTCTGCTCCATTTAGCTATCAAATCACCGCCTGTTATAGAGTTGATGAAATTTAAGGTGAATCACACAATTATCAATTTCTTGAAATCTTGCCAGAAGCATCCAGCGATGGCTTGGACGCTGTCTGTGCTGTGGTTATTTTTAATTTGCTGGCTGGCTTTTCTTTGGAATTTAGGTAAATTCGGCTTAATTGATGAAACTGAACCGCTATTTGCTGAAGCCGCCCGCCAGATGACCGTTACCGGCGATTGGATTACTCCGTATTTTAATGAGGAGACGCGCTTCGATAAGCCCCCATTAATTTACTGGCTGATGGCGATTTTTTATAAAATTATCGGCGTTAATGAGTGGGCGGTACGCCTGCCTTCGGCCCTATCTGCAATTGCCCTAGCCGGCTTAGGTTTTTATACCCTACGATATTTTACACCGCAGAATCCATTTTCCAATTCTAAGTTAGAAACTGAACCGGCAGAAACGATTTCTGAAAATTTAGACGCGCAAAAATCTTCTTCCGTTGAGCCGGCAAAACCTTGGTTAATTGCCCTCATCGGTTCATCTTTGATCGCCTTGAATCCCGAAACTATTGCTTGGGCGAGAGTCGGTGTCTCTGATATGCTGCTCACCGGCTGTATGGGTTCGGCATTGTTAGCCTTTTTTATTGGTTATGCCAAAGCTGAAAACAATCAGTTGTCAGAAACCCATAAAAAAAAGCCTTTTCCTTGGAATTTTATTCTGTTTACTTCCCCGTGGTATCTGACATTTTATATACTCGCTGCCTTGGCAATTCTTGCCAAAGGGCCGGTAGGAATTGTGCTGCCGGCATTAATTATTGCTGCCTTTTTACTTTACTTGGGTAATTTTCGAGAAGTTTTGCGGGAAATGCGACCCATTTGCGGCGCTATTTTGATGCTTGCTATCGCGCTACCTTGGTATATTTTGGTGATTTTAGCCAATGGGGAAGACTATATTAATTCGTTTTTTGGTTATCACAATTTAGAACGATTTACCCGTGTCGTCAATCACCATTGGGCACCTTGGTATTTTTATTTTGTGGTGGTGCTGGTTGGGTTTGCACCGTGGTCTGTTTATTTGCCGGTAGCTATTGCGCGACTGCGTTTTTGGAAACGTTCGATTTGGCGTCGGCAACCGCGTTCTAATCAGTTAGGTTTATTTGCCTTATTTTGGTTTGCTGTCATTTTTGGCTTTTTCACGATTGCGGTTACTAAATTACCCAGCTACGTCCTGCCGTTAATGCCGGCTGCTGCTATTTTAGTCGCTTTGCTTTGGGGCGATATCATCCTCTCCATCTCCACTAATCTTGCTAAGAACCAAGAAAGCAAATTTGCAGAAATTACCCCCAATGAAAGCAGTGGAGAACGTCCCCCGAATAAAACAAAATTTTATTCTAATTTCTTAAACTTGACTTTTTGGCTAAATGTAGCTTTTTGGGCGTTAGGTGCTGGAGCGTTTTTCTCCCATGTTCTCTGGCTAAAAAAGGTCAAAGATCCAGCGATTCCCAATGTAGCTGAAGTGATCCAGCAGTCGGGTTTACTAATAGCCGGCGGGGTGATTTGGGCGATTGTTGCCGGTGCCGGCGCGTTTGTCTTGCTGAAGCGAAAAAAACGCTGGCTTTGGACGGTTAATTTCGTGGGGTTTCTGGCTTTTTTAATCTTTGCGATGATGCCGGCTTTTTTCCTGATGGATCGCTACCGCCAGATGCCGCTGCGGCAACTCGCAGAAACTGTCATTCAAATCAAGCAACCCGATGAAGAACTGGTGATGATCGGTTTTGAAAAACCAAGCTTGGTATTTTACACGCAGCAGCCGGTGCAGTTTTTTCGTAGAGCGACATCAGGTGTGAAGTATATTAAAAACCTTCCTGAAACTCAAGCAGAGTCAACCTCTGTGTTGATGGTGGGATACCCTTCAAAATTTGAAGAAGGCGGGTTACGACCCAATCAATATACAGTTTTGGACAAAGCCGGCGCGTATCAACTTGTCCGAATATCCAAACAAGTTGTTGCCAGGATTAATCAATCCGATCTATCCATTGACAAGAATTAAAAATTGACTTTTTTTCGCTGCATAAGAAGTGAAAACCGGCTTTATAGAATCACGCAGATCATTGATTTGCGTGATTCTATGGTTTTCAGCCATAATTTCTCCTTAATGCGGAATTCTTAAAGTCTGGTTAATTTGTTCTAATAAGGCAGCCATCGATAGATTCGAGGGCAAAATTTGAGTCCCAATCTCCTTCAGAGTTTGATTAATCTGAACGTCTGCCGGCCCAAATTTTTCGGAGACATTCCCAGAATGAGATTGAGTCTCATCGGCTGGCTGACGTGTTGAAGAATGACCCGAATAAAAAGCACTTTGAGAGGAAGAATTAATTTCATGCCCGTTCAAATTGCTCTGTGCAGATTGTAGGGCAACTTCTGATTTCCTTTCATAAGGCTGGCTAAACGGACTCTCCCCAGTTTTTGTTTCCAAATCACTTTGCTGGGTCAGTACCAAAATTGGAGGTTTAGCTTCAAGCTGATTCAAATTAGCCAGTGCTTGTAAGAAGCCTGATGCGGGTTTGGGTTCTCGCCAGTAAATTAAGAGTAAATCGATACTTTGGTTTTGCAACTGTTGTAAAACCTCAGCCCAAGATCGACTTGTCAACCCGCGAAATCCAGCGGTTTGAATATACTGGATCAGCGCTTGCTGCCAGTCACTTTTGAGGTCTAAGTTTCCAGATCCCAAAGGCGCAGAAACCTGCAAATCTGGCAAAGTCGAGACATCGACCACTAAAATACTCGGCTTCCAGTTCCGGCCATCGGCGATTTGAATCACCTGCAATAAGGTAGACAGTGCCGGCCAAGAGGAATCGGAGTGTGCTGAGTTGTCATCTGCACTCCCCAACCAGGGATAAATTTGGAGAGGCCGGCATCCAGGTGCTAAGGTCACTTCATTGGCGGCTTGAGTGGTTTTGCGATCCAGGGTGACGAGGGGCAAAGAGGCCAATTTATTGTGGCCGATCAATTCTTGTAGGTACTCCAGTGGATCGTCGAGTCCGGCGGTGGTATCGAGCAAGACAACATCCGGGTGCCAAACACGGGCCAGCAATTCTGCTTGTTCAAGATCATCCGCTTCTAGGACGCGGTAATGATGCCGGTGCAATACACTGTTGAGATCTGCCATCAGCTGAGGAATTTCAGCACTCACATGGGAGGGATCAGGGTCGAGGGCGAGTGAAACCGAATTGGCACACAGACGCAGAACTGTCAGCTTGGCGGGGGGATTTTCCTTCGGCTGGGTTAGCTGAGTTAACTTGTGTCGCAATGCTTCAGGTTGCACCGGCAGCGTCAAAAAGCCATCCGCACTGTTTTGGGTGGCGAGTTCTTTTTCTGCTTGGGTTGCGGTGACGATCACCGGGACATGGCAAGTGCCTGCATCGGATTTGAGCAAAGTCAGCACATCCCACCCCGACAGCAACGGCAGCACGGGATTGAGGAAAATCACCTCCGGACTAAACCGGCGGGCTTTTTCCAGTGCTTCTGTGCCGGCACGAGCCACCACTACGCGATAGCCTAAACTGCTGAGCTGTTCTGTCAATTCTTCGATAAACCGGGGAACGGTTTCTACAATCAGTACCAGACGATGCCGATTGGCTGCCGGTTCTTCCCGCGAAGCTGCCGGTTGCGGTGGACACGGTGGTAGCAGCAAGGTAAATTGACTGCCTTCGGCTTCTTTAGAAACAAAGGTGACATCTCCACCGTGCTGACGGGCAAGACGCTGGGTTAATACCAGTCCCAAGCCTGCACCCTCAAACCGGCGCGTCAGGGGATTTTCTAATTGCTGGAATTTTTGAAAGATTAAATGCTGTTTGTCATTGGCAATGCCAATGCCGGTATCCCAAACGGTAAAAGCAATCCAGCCTTCCCAACGGCTAACTTTTAAGCCGGTGGCCCCCGTCGGTTCTGTGAATTTGAAGGCGTTTGATAGCAGGTGGACGAGCATCTGTCGCAGGCGCAACTCATCAGCAACCAGTGTTTCCAGTCCCGGTTCTATTTCGATGGAAAACTGCGTTTCTAAAACGGGTTCGTCGTCCCTATCTCGGTCGCTCTCTGTATCCTGACGTTCTGAGGCCGATTGCTGCCAAGCTTGTTTGAAGGCGCGATCACAGACGCTAGTGATGTTCACAGGCTCTACAATCAGTTCCATTTGACCTGTTTCGATGCGGGTGAGATCCAAAATGTCATTCACCACGGTCATCAAATGACGCCCACTTTGATAGATCAGCCGTGCATAACGGGCTTGGCGGTCGTTCAGTTCTCCAATTGAGCGGTCTTTGAGTAAGCTAGATAATCCTAAAACAGCCGTGAGCGGAGTTTTAAGTTCGTGACTAATACAGGCTAAAAATTCATCTTTTAATCGATTTAGCTGCACTAAATCTGCATTTTTACCCGCCAGTTCTTTGGCGACTTGCTGGTGTTCTGTGACATCTTCTGCGAGTACCAACCACAGCCTTTCTTCTGATGGGGGAGTGAAGCTTGAAGCGTGGGTATTTGATGCTTCGCCTTCATTTTTAATTGGGTCTTTCGAGCCGGCAAAGAATGAGAAAGGCTCCTCACCGGATGCCGCGCTACTGCCCATTGAATGCGCTTCGTCGGCAGATGATTGCTTCGCCGAGGGCTGGTAGGCGGCAGACATTTGGCCTATCCGTTCCTCTTGGCCGGCACTTTCTGAAGGTTCTTGTGTGGGGACAGCAATGCCCAGTGGCATTTTCACAAATTGCCAAACTTTCTCCTGCCCAGTTGGCAGGGAGCAAACACCTAAGCTAGCAGCCAATTCTAAATCGAGCTGGCTCCAGTTGGTTGCGGCGTTTTCACTTCCTATTTCATTTGTACTTTCTTGACGCTGCCAGAGAGTGTGTTTGAAGGTTTCTACGCTGGCAGTTTCTTGCTCGGTACTTTCACTTTTTCCTGGGGATTTTTGTCTGGGTTTCCCTTTGTTTCCCTCCCAGTGAGCAGTGGTTTCCCAACCGGGAAATTCTGAAAACTGCCGGCTCCAGGCTAAGTTGCAAGTAACGATTTCACCTGTATTGCTTTGCACGCAGAGGGGCAATGGCAAACGTTCTAGAAGTTGGATCAGGGAATTGAGGGTTTTGAAGTGGGACGTTTCAATGGTGAATGCCGGCTTATATTCAGCAATATTTTCACTGCCAATGCCGGTTTCTAAGTTAGAGGTTAAATGCTCTGCCAAAAATTTTAATAACCGCCCCCGATCCAGGAGTCCCAAAAACTTGCCGGTGGCATCAACCAAAGCTAAATCCGGGTTTGACTGTGCCTGCAGGTGTTGCCACAATTGATTCAGGTTAAGACTCGCGCTCAGTGCAGTTAAAGGCTGGATCATGGGTGGCCCTGTGGCCCACAGGGGCTGTTGCGGGTCTAAATCGCCAGAAACCGGGGTTCTCTGGTGTTTCCCGGCCTGAGATGCTTGCTGGGGGGGTAACTGGCCGGTTATCAGATAGGGCAGGCAGTTCCGTAAGGATACGATGCCCAAGGGACATTGACGCTCACTGACGATCACGATTTGATCGCACTGCCCTTGACGGAATATCTCAAGCACTGTTGCCAGCCGGGATGTCTGAGTTACAGTGGGCACAGAGGCTATAAATGTTTGCAGATAGGAAGTAGGGATTGACATCACAAAAGTTGCATCTACAGATAAGTTACAGCCCCTACATATCGTGCGGTGGCAAGGGTTCGGCGCAGTCAAGCCGGTGGCCACACTTCGAGCCTTGGCTCAAAGCTCTCAATTGTGAGGGACAAAGGGCTTAGAAACTTGCAAGGGGGACAGCTCAATTATTACTTGTTGGCGAGGAGATTGAACGCTTTGCCCTTACAATTGGTTACAATTAAAAGTTGAATATTGAAGCAAATATTAAGCTTCTGGTTTAGGCGGCTGTTGTTATCACAAATGCTGCAACACAAACAGCAACTCTGTTCATTTATTGGCTACGTCTTTGCGCCCTCAACTCTCTATTTGTATCTTCCTGCATTCCAACCAGATCGCCGAGTCTCTGACACGACTTTTGGTTAATGAGCGCTATTCTGTCAGTTCCTTCACCTCTGAAGCAGAATTTTTGCAGTTTGTCGAGAGCAAAAAACAACAAATTGATTGTTTGATTTTAGAAGACGATCCGGCTTGGGAGCCGATGACCAGTCATCTGCGCCAAGAAGTTATCTTGTTGCCGGCGGTGATTGTGAATTTGAGTGAGACAGAGATCAACAACGACGAACTGCCGGCGAGTCCTACCCTAAGTGCGGTTGAGGTAGCAATGTCTCAAAGGTCTGCCGTGGTGGAGGAGGCTGTTTTGAGCTGTTTTTACCACAGTGCAGAGGTTAGAGTATCCACAGCCCAGTTTAACCACATTACAGATTTTATTCACCAAGCCCTGACTGAATTTCTTAGTCTATCTGCCTGTGGAGACTTGACCCGACCGACGACTGGGGGCCATTCTGCGGGCACCTCCCTCACTCAGCATTTACTCCTGCAACAGCAGCGCCGGCTGGCCGAGAAGTTGAGAGAACGATTAGGATACCTAGGTGTGTATTATAAAAGGAATCCCCAAGGATTTTTACGGCATCTGTCCCCTGCAGAAAGACGCGAATTCTTAGAAAATCTAAAAGTAGATTACCGAGAGATCGTTTTAAGTTATTTTTCTGATGATAATAATTTAAATCAACAAATTGATAATTTTGTAAACAGCGCCTTTTTTGCCGATGTGCCGGTAACAAATATAGTTGAGATACATATGGAATTAATGGATGATTTTGCCAAACAGCTAAAATTAGAAGGCCGGAATGAAGAAATCCTGCTTGACTACCGCTTAACCTTGATTGATACCATCGCTCATCTGTGCGAGATGTATCGCCGCTCTCTCCCCCAAGAATCTTGAGAACGTGTGAGGGGTGAAGAGCAGCGTTCCGCGAAACGTTTTGATGAGGAAGAAATAGCTTACTCTTGACTCTATTTGCTAAGCGCACGCTGCGCTATCACCCTTCACCCTTGTACGAACATGGCACAGCCACGTCCCTACTTCACCCTTCACCCTTTTTGCACTTATGTCTTCTCTAAAAAAAACTTATATTCTCAAGCTCTACGTGGCAGGAAATACTCCTAACTCTGTCCGAGCTTTAAAAACTCTCAAAAATATCCTAGAAGAGGAGTTTCAGGGTGTATATGCCCTGAAAGTGATTGACGTTCTTAAAAATCCGCAACTGGCTGAAGAAGATAAAATTTTGGCAACTCCAACATTGTCAAAAATCTTGCCCCCGCCGGTTCGCAAAATTATTGGCGATCTATCGGATCGGGAGAAAGTTCTAATTGGGTTAGACCTTCTTTATGAAGAACTGTATGAAGAAGAACAAAACCTTAGTTAAATAAAGGGTTGAAAGCACGCTTTTCCCTAGCGTGCGGGTTTTGCGGTATAAAAAATTAGGGAAAATATTCAATTTGTAAATTTACATTCAGTTTTGAACAACTAAAGAGATGAATAAACTTCAGCAAATAGGGCAACCCAATCAATTGCCAGCTAGGGGAGTCCAGAAAATTCGCACGATGATAGAAGGCTTTGATGACATCAGTCATGGAGGTCTGCCGGTGGGAAGAACCACCTTAGTCAGCGGCACTTCTGGGACAGGCAAGACGATGCTAGCTGTTCAGTTTCTTTATAACGGGATCACAATATTTGAGGAAGCCGGCGTCTTTGTAACCTTTGAAGAATCTCCAGCCGATATTATTAAAAATGCCTCAAGTTTTGGTTGGGATTTACAGGGTTTAATTGATGAAGGGAAATTATTTATTCTGGATGCCTCTCCCGATCCAGAAGGGCAAGATGTGGTGGGCAGTTTTGACTTATCTGCCCTGATCGAGCGGATTCAGTATGCCATTCGTAAATATAAGGCAAAACGAGTTTCCATCGACTCCGTTACAGCGGTATTTCAACAGTATGATGCAGCCGCTGTGGTGCGACGGGAAATCTTTCGCTTAGTTGCCCGCCTCAAACAAGTTGGCGTCACAACGATTATGACAACAGAACGAGTGGAAGAATATGGGCAGGTTGCCCGCTTTGGCGTGGAAGAATTTGTTTCAGATAATGTCGTGATTGTCCGAAACGTACTAGAAGGCGAACGCCGGCGTCGCACGATGGAAATTTTGAAGCTGCGCGGCACAACGCACATGAAAGGGGAATATCCTTTCACAATGACTGATGAAGGCATCAATATTTTCCCACTCGGTGCGATGCGGTTGACTCAGCGATCTTCCAACGTTCGGGTGTCTTCTGGGGTCAAAACTCTGGACGAAATGTGCGGCGGTGGGTTCTTTAAAGATTCGATTATTTTGGCAACTGGAGCAACCGGCACCGGCAAGACATTATTGGTGAGCAAATTTGTTGAAAATGCTTGCAAAAATGGCGAACGTGCTTTGCTATTTGCCTACGAAGAATCCCGCGCCCAGTTATTACGAAATGCTTACTCCTGGGGCATTGATTTTGAAGAATGGGAACAGAAAGGGTTGCTAAAAATCCGCTGTGCTTACCCGGAATCTGCCGGCTTAGAAGACCACTTGCAAATTATTAAATCAGAACTGACTGATTTTAAACCGGCTCGTCTTGCGATTGACTCACTCTCGGCTTTAGAACGCGGAATCAGCAACAATGCCTTTCGTCAGTTTGTAATTGGCGTCACCGGCTATGCCAAGCAAGAAGAAATCACCGGCTTCTTCACCAATACCACTGACCAATTTATGGGTTCTCATTCGATTACAGACTCCCATATTTCCACGATTACCGATACGATTCTCATGTTGCAATATGTGGAAATTCGCGGAGACATGGCACGTGCAATCAATGTCTTCAAAATGCGAGGTTCCTGGCATGATAAAGGCATTCGTGAATATACAATCAGTCAAAATGGCCCAGAAATTAAAGATTCTTTCCGTAATTACGAACGAATTATTAGTGGATCTCCCAGCCGAATTTCAATTGATGAAAAGAGCGAACTGTCCCGAATTGTTAAAGGTGTCCAAGGCAAGAAAAACGAGGATTTAGATAGCTAAGATTAAGTGCTGAGTGCTGAGTCTTGAATTCTAATAGCTATTAGCTTTTTGTCCTTTGTCATTTGTCTGCAAGCTTTTGACAAAGGACAGGTGCCGGCACAATGATTGCAACCGATTATTAAGTCCCGAGTTTTTACAGCAAAGCTTACGAACAAAGCGTTCGATAGATAATTAGAAGATGCCGACACCAAACTGTTGCCGACCACTCATGAGTCATTATAAATTTAACGAACACGGAGGGATTTGAACCCCCGACCCTTAGAACCGGAATCTAATGCTCTATCCACTGAGCTACGTGTCCTAACATTTAAGTAGTATAGCACTTATTGAGCCGGCTGACCAGTCACCTGATCGGAAAGAGGAGAAGAAGACAGCCGGCAGCCGTTGGTTAAGAACAGATCGCCTCAGTTAGCTGAGAGTCCCGCCAGCCTGCTAAGTCAGCCAAAGCGCGATCGCGATACTTGCCATATCTTTCTTGCTTGCTGCGAATTTTCACCGGCAACTCTGGCAAAATCCCAAAATTCGGCGGCATCGGTTGAAAATGCTTCGGTTCAGCGGAACTGATGAACTCAAACAGCGAACCCATCATCGTTGTCACCGGCAGCTTCACAGTTGCCAACCCCAACGCTAGCCGCGCCGCATTGGTTCCCGCCAGCCAACCACCCGCCGCTGCTGCTGTGTAACCTTCTGTGCCGGTTAATTGTCCTGCCGCCAATAAGGTTGGACGCTGCTTAAATTGCAGGGTTGGATAAAGTAGTTGCGGCGCATTGATAAAGGTGTTGCGGTGCATTACACCCATCCGCACAAATTCCGCGTCTTCCAAGCCTGGAATCATCCGAAATACACGTGTTTGTTCGCCCCATCTCAAATTCGTTTGGAAGCCTACCATATTCCACAATTGGCCGGCTTTGTCTTCTTGGCGCAATTGCACGACTGCGTAGCAGTTTTGGATTTTAAACTTTCGCGCTTCGATGGGGTCATCTCCCAACTCGGCTTTTTTGCGGGGATCGAATAACCCCACCGGCTTTAATGGGCCATAGCGCATCGTATCTTCGCCTCGTTTGGCCATTTCTTCAATCGGCAAACACGCTTCAAAAAATTTCGCGGTTTCCCGTTCAAAATCCTTTAATTCTGCCTGCTCCGCCGCGCATATTTCGCGCCAAAAGTTAAGATACTGCTCTTTCGTCATGGGGCAGTTAATATAATCCGCGTCGCCTTTGTCGTAGCGAGAGGCGCGAAACGCGATATCAAAATTAATCGATTCTCCCACAACAATTGGGCTGGCGGCATCAAAAAAACTCATGTATTCCATGCCGGTGAACCGCTGCAAATCATCTGCCAAATTGTAGGTGGTGAGCGGGCCGGTTGTGAGGACAGTAATCCCGTCTGGGGGAATTTGGTGAACTTCGTCGCGGCGCAATTCGATTAAGGGGTGAGCGTCGAGGGTTTCTGTTAAATTTCGACTAAATACCGCTCGATCTACTGCCAAAGCGCCACCTGCCGGCACATTATGTTCGTCTGCTTTGCCGATAATAATTGAACCGAGTTGCCGCAATTCTTCGTGAAGTAAACCGGCAGCGCGATCCGTTGCTTTTGCGCCAAATGAGTTACTACAAACTAATTCTGCTAATTCGCCGGTGTGATGCGCCTGACTGAGGTGATTGGGGCGCATTTCGTGTAAAATTACCGGCACTCCTGCTTGTGCGATTTGCCAAGCTGCTTCGGTGCCGGCGAGTCCCCCACCAATTACGTGAATCGGTTGTTTTTCTGTCATTTTTAGCGGTGATTCTGATAGCAGCGTTGCCGATAAATTTGAGCGACTTGATCGCCTGGGTTGAGGCGCAGGCACTCTTCAAACAGTTGCGCCGCTTTGTTGAACTGTTCTAGATTGTAGAGCGATAAGGCTTCTGTAAATGATTGTAGCGTATTTAACTTCCCATTTTTGAGTGCCGGTGGATCAGTCTCAAAGATTTCGTAGACTGTGACGGATTGAGATTTGCCTTTAACGTTTACGGTGTCAATCGTGCGAATTGCATAATCTGCCGACTTCGTCAATCGCTCATAAGTTTGTTGGGTGATTAATAATGGCAAGCCATAATTTTTGGTTAAACCTTCTACGCGAGAGGCTAAATTTACCGCGTCGCTGATTACGGTGCCATCCATGCGATTTTGTCCGCCAACAGTTCCTAACATTAAGGTGCCGGTATTGATGCCGATGCCAATTTGAATGGGATGATAGCCAGAATGGGCGCGATGTTGGTTGTATTCAGCAAGCCGGTGAAGCATAGAAATGCCGGCTTTCACCGCATTATCTGCTTCGCCACTAAATAATGCCATAATCGCATCCCCGATATATTTATCGATAAACCCATTATTTTCAACGATTGCCGGCTCCATGCGAGATAAATAAGAGTTAATAAACTTGAAATTCTCCTCTGGATTGATTCCTTCTGAAATCGTTGTAAAATCCCGAATATCGGAAAATAGTACCGACATTTCTAACTGCACCTGATCGCCTAATTTCACATCAACGATGCTTGATTTTTCCAAAAACTGGAGAAATTGGCGCGGCACAAACCGCTCGTAAGCTTTATTAAGTTCTGCCATTTTATTGTAAAATCTGGCATTTTCAATAGCAATTGCAGCTTGAGCAGAAAGCAAATTTAATAGCTCCTGCCTTTCTGGTGTAAACGCACCGGCTGTGAGATTATTTTCCAGATAAACAATACTAACTAATTTACCTTGATTGATCAGCGGTACGCAGAGAACCGATTTAGGCTGATTTTCTTGGATATACTGATCATTGGTAAATTGTCCCTCACGAGTCGCATCATTCAAAACCACACTTTCTTGAGTGCGGCAGACATAATTGATAATTGTTTGAGAAGCGCTTTGAAAGTTTTCAATCGGCATTGATTGAAGTACGCTCATCTGCTCAGAATCGATTGCCCCTTCCGCTTCAATTAGCAGTTTTCCCCGTTCTTCTAAAATGAGATAACCTTGTTGCGCCCCTGCATTTTCAATCAAAATTTTCATCAAGCTAGATAGTAACTTATCCAGCACAATTTCCCCAGAAATTGCCTGAGAAGCCTTCAACACTGTGGCGATATCCAGGCTGTACTTCGAGCCAGTGGTGGTTACTAATGTCGTCGCTTTAGCATTTTGACTACTCCCTTGATTTGCAACCAATAAGTTGCCATATCGCATTTCTAAATGCTTGACTTTGGCAGTTGCCCCCCAAAGTTGATAGCAGTAACGAGCTTCCTGCATATAAGCCTTTGCTGTTAATTCTTTCCCCTGGGATAGATAAAACTTGGCAGCAAGTTCGTAAGCGAGAGCGGCTTCATGGATATAGTCGTGTTCTTTAGCGAGAGAAATCGCGCGATCATACAATTCTGTTGCCAAAGCATATTTTCCCCTGAATCGACACAGTTCAGCCTCTATCAAGTAATATTTATGCAAGTTATTCGATGGGGCATGATGTGCCCACTTCTTCATCTTTTTTTGGTTACTAACGACTTTCTGCGTCTGGCGATTTTGCTCTGACTGCTGACCATCTGTTGCCACCGATAGACGTGCTAGAGAATCATAAAAATAGAAGTGAGTAACTGTGGATGTTGCTGTGATGCCATCAAAGTATTGTTCACATAAGTCAGCATTCATAATGGCCAATTCTATTTCGTTAAACAGGAAAGAAAGCATTAACTTGTTAAAATAAAAATGACCCAGTGTAGCGCGATCATTTCGGCTTTGTAGTTTTGGCAGCATCACCTGCTCATCGAAAGCTGTGCCAGTCAAATCAGAAGGATTTTCTATTTTGCTGAGTAAATTCAGAACGGCTTGGTGCAATAGCTGTTGCATCTCAAAGGTTTTTTCTTGTCCCATTTGACGGATACTCTGAGCATATATCTCCATCTCAGATTCCAATTTAACCAATTCCGAGCTGCTCAGAAAGCTCAAGTGGTAGTAGGAATAAATTGAATAGCTAGCGAATTGTAAATCTCCTGTTTGCAGTGCAAGCGTGTAAACTTCCCGTAGGGGATTGACTGCCTCTTTGAGAGGCTCTATCCAGTGTCTAATAAAGGTATATACTGTAAAACCTGTCATATTTTTAAAAACTCTTGTATCAAGTTTGGAGACTACGTTGAGCGCGAGTTGACCAAATTGAGAGCCGCTCTGAATATCTCCAACGATTCCACAGAGAATCATGCCATAGAAACTATAAGCAACAGCAGAGTCTATTGTGTTTCCCCACTTAATAGATAAGTGGATTTGTTGAAACACAATCATCGGGAACAAAAGCGGTGCAGCAAAGTAGGTAGAGGGAGCCATTCTTGTTAGGATACGCATCGCTGCTTTTGGGTAAGGAGCGCTCATCACTGGCAAGTCAACTAAACTAGCAATCGGTTGAAATCCGATCCTTAGGTTGGTTTGCAGCAGTCCCCTTAAAACATCAAGCTTACTCGGTTGCTTCGGTAACCTTATCCCCAACAATTTCAGCACTTCTAATCCGATATTGATAGCTTCGTTAAATTGACCGAGGGCAGTATATGCTAGAATTTTCACCTCATATACTTTCACTTTGTCTAAAACTGTTTGTGCTTGAGATACGACTGCATCAATAAATCTTTCCATTAAGACAAAATCAACTTTTAGATAGGCAATTTCAGCGGCTTCTTCGTGGAGTGAGAGAGTGAGTTCATACTGTTGCTGCCAGCTATTGATTGCTAAGAGTTCGATGCCGATTTGCAAATAATTTAAAGCCGGCTGATACGCAGATGATAGTTTCGCTTTCTTGCCGGCAACTAAGTTTAACTGTGCCAGCTCATTTCTTTCTAGCTGGTTAGAGATCAGTTGAATACCAAAATTGAGTTGATTAACAATGTCAAAGATTTTTTCTTCTCGTTTGCTCTCAGAAATATTTTTCAGCAGCAGTTTTCCGATGTGCTGATGGATGAGAGGCTTATCTTGTTCGGCAATTAGGGAATAAGCCGCCTGTTGAATCCTATCGTGAACAAATTTATACTTGAGTGATTGCGATGAGGCGGTTGGTAATGAGCGGGTGGTCAGTTCAGTTGCATCAACCGCTAATTCTATATCCCCCATAGTACCAATCGGAACGACTAAATTCTCGGCGACGGCTGCGTGCAAATTCTTCATAGTTTCTCGCAAAAGTTGAGAGCTAATCAATGCGAGAGTTTTTAAGTTGAATTGATTGCCAATACAGGCAGCTTTTTTTAATAAACTGTTCGTACTATCTGGCAGCTTTTGAATCTTGTCGGCCATGAGTTCGACGACGTTATCCGTGAAATCCCGCGATTGAATTTGCTCTAAATCCCACTGCCATTTGCGCGTCTGAATATCAAATTCTAACAGTTCTTCTGTATTAAGTGATTTCAAAAATTCATTCATAAAGAACGGATTGCCGCCAGTCTTAAATAGCACCAACTCAGCCAAAGGCTTAACACTTTCTGCTTCACAGTTGAGCGTATCGCCAATCAAGTGTGTGATAGTAGGTAAGTCTAAGGGTAATAGTGAAATGTACTCGATAATTGCTCCGGTTTTGGCTATTTGATCTAAAGTCAACATTAACGGATGTGCTGCGGAAACTTCGTTATCCCGATAGGCACCCATTAAAAATAATCCAGGGGAGGCGGCACTCATTAAAAGCTGCATTAATTTTAATGATCCGCCATCTGCCCACTGCAAATCATCAATAAATAATGCTAGGGGATGTTCGGGTTTCGTAAAGGTTTTAATAAAATTTTTAAAGACTAAATTAAACCGATTCTGAGACTCATTGGGGCCAAGTTCTGGAACAGAGGTTTGCTTGCCAATAATTAATTCGAGTTCAGGAATTATATCGACAATGACTTGCCCATTAATTTCTAAAGCTTTTAATAACTTCTCTCTCCATAAATTTAGTTGCGTTTCACTTTCAGTTAACAAGTGCTTGATTAATTCTTGGAAAGCACCGACAAGGGCACTATAGGGAATGTTTCGCTGATATTGGTCAAATTTTCCAGAAATAAAATAGCCGCGTTTTTGGGTAATCGGTTTATAAAGTTCCTGCACTAAGGCTGATTTACCGATTCCAGAATAGCCGGCAATTAGCATTAGTTCGCTCTGCTTTGAACTGACACGCTCAAAAGCGGTTACTAAGGTGGCAATTTCTCGTTCTCTGCCATAAAGTTTTTGCGGGAGTTGAAATTTATCAGAAATGTCTTCACCGGCTAGTTCAAAATTTGTTAATTTCCCCGTCAAATTTAATTGGTTTAAACATTCTTCCAAATCTGCTTTAAGTCCCCAGGCGCTTTGATATCTTTCCTCAGCAGTTTTTGCTAAAAGTTTCATGACGATTTCTGAGAGGATGGGGGGAATTTCTGGATTTAACTCAGACAGAGACACCGGCACTTTAGCAATGTGACAGTGAACTAATTCCAGTGCATCATCCGTTTCAAAAGGCAATTTATTCGTCAGCAATTCGTAAAAGGTAATGCCGAGCGAGTAAAAATCCGTGCGATAATCTAACGTGCGGTTCATCCTGCCGGTTTGTTCCGGCGACATATAAGCCAAAGTGCCTTCTAAAACGTTAGGATTTTTTAAAGCCGGTGTTTCCCGCGTTAACTTGGTGGAGATCCCGAAGTCAATAATTTTTAATTGGTTGGTTTCTTTATTGAAAACAACATTAGATGGATTAATATCTTTGTGAATAACATTCGCTGCATGAATATGCCCTAATGCGTCTGTTGTAGCGACCGCAATTTGAAGAAATTCTTCTAACGTAAATTGGCACTGCTGCATCCAAGACTTCAAAGATTTCCCGCCAAAATCTTCGAGAAACATCACAAGGGTATTTTGATATTTCTGTAAGTCATAAACCTTAACCACTCCTGCCAGATCTAGAGATTTCGTGAGGTGATACTCTGTGCGATAGCGAGTGAGTTCAGCCGGCGTCGGATAATCTTGTTTAAGAACTTTGAGGATCAGGGGTTGATCATCTGACTCTCGAATCCCTTGATATACCAGGGAGTTGGCGCTTTCATAAATTTGAGCTTTAACAGAAATGCCGGCAAGGGTGATCATCTTAATGTTTTTTGCAGTTAAGAATTATTAATCTATCTCAAGATAGATGCAATTATCATAAAAACTTAATCATTAGTAGTATAACTTTTCCCTGAGCCGGCACACAATAGCACTCAGCAATTCCCTCATACCCTAATGCCGGACTCTATGTGAAAAAACAGAGCCAGTAAAATTAGCCATTAAAGCGCAGTTTAGACAGAAAGGAAAACCGGCACTAGCGCAATGAGTAATGAAAAATCAACTAGATTTGCAATAATCTAGTCGATGGTGGCAGCATTGGAATCACAAAGCTGATCTTTTAATTAAAGAGAATTCGAGGTGCCGGCAAAAGAATTAACACCAACAAAGCCAATGCGATTAATCCTAAAAAATCGCGTCGATTATCAAGTTCGCTCACATCATTAAGCGCCGGCTCATCACGAATAGGCATCACGATTAACAGCAGCGCCCACAGCAACAATTCAGGCCGGATAAAAGACAAAATTAACATCAAGAACCGGGCGATTTGACCCACGATCAAGCTCGTGCGCTGTCCGAACATGGCATGAACGATGTGACCGCCATCAAGAGCGCCAACCGGCATCAAATTGAACGCAGTGACGATCATCCCGACATAGCCGGCAACCGCAACTGGATGCAGCGAGATTGCCTTACCGGCACTCAACGCACTGCCCAACGCCAGCTTACTCAACAGACTCAGCAACAGAAAAAAGTTGGGGTTGAGCGCATCAAACGTTAACATTCCAGCGCTGGGAAGCGAGGGAACCACTTGAGAGTGAGCTAACCCCCAAACCAGCAGCGGCACCGTTACGACGAAGCCTGCTAAAGGGCCGGCAATACTGATATCAAACAGCGCTTTGCGATTCGGCACCGGCGATCGCATCTGTATAAACGCACCAAACGTACCCAAGAAAAATGGCAAGGGAATAAAATAGGGCAGCGTCGTGCGAATTTGATAAAACCGTGCCGTCAAGTAATGGGCCAACTCGTGAACGCCCAAAATCGTCATCAGCGCCAAGGCGTATGGTAGTCCTTTCAGCAGTAAAGCTGGATTCGCCGGCAGCTTGTCTGCCATCCCAACCAGTTGAACCCCAAATCGCGTCGTCGTGAACAGTGCGATCACCAGCAGCGCTAAGGCAAAAGCAGGCCGTGTGATCAACTCAGGTTTCTGCCCTTCAGCCGCCTCTCGGTAAGGGTTGGGCACCAGTGCAAAGAAAGGTTTGCGATTAAGAGTTTCGCGAAACACCAGTAAAAACCGATCGCCAAATAAGGCGGTTATTTTTTCCTCAACAGTCTGGTAAGCCTCCTGTGGATTTGTCCGTAGCCGGCCCCAGCAGATCACCGCTTGAGGCCGGTATTCAATGTTTTGCAAATAATAAGTAGACCAAGGAAAACAATCGCGTAGCTGGGTTTCTTCAGCTTGAGTAATCGGACGCACCGACGGGCGATCCTTCTTAGAATCGTCTGTCTGAGGCGATTCCTCCGCTAAATCCGTTAAATCCGTATCAGCCGGCTGCTTTGGTGGCATTGCCTCGCGACGGCCCAAATGAATGAGCCACCAGTAAATCGGCGGACAAATCAAAAACGGGCCAATTGCCACTGCCAGAGGCATGGGTTGGTTTTGGCCATAAATTAACGCCCACACGCACCAAATCAAAGCCGGCGTCATCATCACCAGCCACAAAATCCACACCGGCGTGCGGGTTACAGTAGCGACAGAGCGCTGCAAAATGAGATATGTAAACAGTCCAAGAAACAGGAGCAACCAGAGAACCATGCTATGCCCAAGCAACCACAGGCTGCCCTCGATACCGTTTATGCGTTTTCACCCAACCGAGATACCTTGGGAGCAACAGCCTATCTCATTGTAGAAAACCACGCCAATATCCTCATCGACTGTCCGGCAATTGATGAGCTTAACTTAGAATTTTTGCAACAGCAAGGCGGCGTGCGGTGGTTATTTCTTACGCATCGGGGCGCTATAGGCAAGGCAGAGAAAATTCAGCAAGAAACCGGCTGTGAAATCCTCATTCAAGAGCAAGAAGCCTATCTTTTGCCGGAATTAGCCGTAAAAAACTTTTCTCACGAGTTTACTTTCAGCCCTAGCTGCCAAGCCATTTGGACACCCGGACACTCTCCCGGTTCATCTTGCCTGTATTATGCCGGCAGTGGAGGAGTGCTGTTCACCGGGCGTCATTTGCTGCCAAATCAACAAGGTGAGCCGATGCCTTTGCGAACCTCAAAAACCTTTCACTGGCCACGACAGATCCGCAGCGTTCAGTCGCTTATCGAGCGTTTCACGCCGGCAACCCTAAGTTATATCTGCCCTGGTGCTAACACCGGCTACTTACGCGGCCAACGAGTCATTGATCGCGCTTACGGGCGGTTAGCCCAGCTTGACCTGGAAGGTTGCCGGCAGTCTCAAGCCTTGGTGTAGTGCTGATTCCTGAGTCCTGAGTAACCTGAGTTCGGGTTAAGCAGAAGGGAGAAAAAAGGCATTGATCTTGAGAGAAGGCTTCTTAGGATGAAGGCAATAGAGCGCACTTTCGCCTGGCTGGGTCGCAACCGGCGTCTGAGCAAAGATTATGAGGCGCTGCCGCCTAGCAGAGAAGCCTTCGTATACGTGTCCACGATCCGCCTCATGCTCAAGCGGCTCACCAAGCCAAAGCCGGCGAAACGCCAATTTCACGCGCTATGAAACACGCGCTTATAGGGTTCACCGTAGAAAACCCAGAAAAAAGTGAATTATAGGTATTGAACTATTATGTAGTGCGCTATATAATTGTAGTTGACTGGATTTTTAAATGGATAACAACTCGAACATCAACCAACGGCGACAGGTGGGGAGGCAGCTTTCGTTTGCCCTTTATAGTGCTTCCAACCGCGTCATTCGGCTTCATCGGCCCTTTCTTGAGCCTTTGGGCCTGACCTATCCTCAGTTTCTGGTCATGCTCGCTCTCTACGAGGGCACCCCGCGCACTGTTGGGGAAGTAGGGCAAGAACTCGGTATGGATAACGGGACTTTGACGCCCCTGTTAAAGCGCCTTGAGAGCGCGGGGTTGGTGACGCGCACCCGTGACCAACAGGACGAACGCCGCGTTCTTATCGAGCTGACAGAAGCGGGCGAGGCACTCCGCGAGGCAGCGTGCTCGATCCCTGAAAAGATCGAGACGGCCTGCCGTCTCTCCGATGAAGACCTTGCCGAGCTTCGCGACACCTTGAACGGGCTGGCAATACCCCGTTCAGCCAAGGCTCTCGACCACGAACCACCTTCCAACTGACACCATCTTTTGAGGTTTCACGATGTCAAACGCAACACACCTTTCAAACGGTCTCATTGAATTAGAAAATGAACCATCACAAACACTCTCTTTTGAAGAGACAGTTCGAGCGCGCCGCTCATTCCGCTCATTTTTACCAACACCCGTCCCTAACGCTCAAATAAAGCAAGTCTTGGAAGATGCACAATATTCTCCATCGAATTGCAACACGCAGCCGTGGAACACACACATCGTTTCGGGCGAAAAGATCAAAGAATTGGGCCGCATTCTAACCGAGCAAAACGAAGCGGAGAATTTCACGCCGGATTTTAGCTTCGATATGGAGTGCTTTTATGGCGCCTATAGTGAACGCCGAATTGAACACGGCAAAACCTTTTATGAGGCGATGGGTGTGGCGCGGGGCGACAAGATCGCGCGTCATAAAGCCGCTGCAAAAAATTACACCTTCTACGGTGCACCTCATGTCGCTCTGCTCTTCATGCCTTCCTTTGGAGATAATGTGCGCGTTGGCGGTGACATTGGAATGTATGGCCAGACGTTTTTGTTGTCTCTGACGGCGCGCGGTTTAGGAGGTATTCCGCAGACCGCCATTGGCTTTTTTGCACAGACCATCCGCGAATATTTGGGTATCTCCGATGAACTCAAGCTGATGTTTGCCATTGCGTTTGGCTATCCAGACTTCACAGCACCAGTCAACAGCGTTCGGATGGGGCGCGTTCCCGTCTCAGAGAGCGTGACCTTTCACCATTAAAAAATGTTCGGATGGGGATGATTGGTCATTTAACAGATGTAACCCACAGACCAGAAGTAAAAGCCGCGCTGGCGCAGGCTGACGCCTGACAGATTGCTGGCTACCGCGCCGAGGCGGACGAGGCCGCGCGCCCCTACTTCGAGAATCACTCGGGGTAAGACCGGCCCAAATGATGTACAGCAGTGGAATGAGACTCTTACCCAGTACAAGGAAATCGTTTTATGAAGATAGGCATTCTTGGCACTGGCCATATCGGGAAGACTTTGGCACGCAAACTCAGTGCGGCCGGACATGACGTGAAGGTGGCCAACTCTCGCGGCCCCGAGACCATCGAGGCCGATGTGCTGGCTTTCGGCGCACGCGCGGTCTCGACCGCTGAAGCGGTGGAGGACGTTGACGCGGTGATCCTCTCGATCCCTCTCAACCGCATTCCCACAATCGCGCCGCTAATCGCCAACCTACCAGCCGAGACAGTCGTCATCGACACGTCTAATTACTATCCCCACCGCGACGACAAGATCGATGCCATCGAGGCCGGGCAGGTTGAGAGCCTTTGGGTGGCCCAACAGCTAGGCCGGCCAATTGCCAAGGCGTGGAACGCGATCGGGTCTGGCTCCTTCGCCACTAAGGGCAAGTCTGCTGGAAGTCCTGACCGTATCGCCCTCCCTGTGGCTGCTGACCGCGAGAACGATCGCTCCGTGGCGATGGCGCTCGTCGAAGACACCGGGCTTGATGCTTTCGACGCCGGCACGCTCGCCGATTCGTGGCGCCAGCAACCCGGCTCGCCCTGTTACTGCACAGACCTCAACCGCGAGGAAATGCCTGCCGCGCTCGCCTCGGCGGAACGTGAGCGCTTGCCCAGGCGCCGCGAGCTTGCGATCGAGGCGATCATGGAGCGGGTGGGTGATAGCGCTACCAACCCGGATTCTGACTATGCCGTGCGCCTGACCCGCGCGCTGTTCATGTGAAGGCGGTCATGGGCTGGAGAACAACTTCCCCGCCCGTCACGCCGATCGTCCCGACCGACCACAACAGTGAGACGTGACATGGCTCGTTACATTATCATCGCATCATGCGTTGAGCCGCGCCACGCCTCTTCCCGTTCGACATCCACACAAACAACCGGAGAGCAATCATGGCGACCGACAACAGCCCGCTCATCTTCCTCATGGGCGTCACCGGCCAGACTGGCCGGCTAATCCTAGAGGATTTCGATCGCACGCCCGGCAATGCCCGCATCCGCGTCGGCGTGCGTAAGCAGAAGGATCTGGAGCGTCTGCGCGGCGAAGGCCGCGACGCCGTCCTGTTCGACCTCGACGATCCGCGAACCTTCGGCCCGGCGCTTTGTGGCGTTGATCGCATGAACATCCTCACCGGCTACACCATCGCAATGACCCACCAAACCAAGACCGTGGTGGACGCGGCGAAGAAGGCGGGCGTGCAGCACATCGTCAACCAGGGCGTCTTCGCGGCGGAAGACGCTACCGACTCGAAATATTGCTGGTTCGCCCTGGTCGAAGCCTACATCGAGGCCAGTGGCATCGCTTGGACGCACTTACATCCCAACGTGTTTCTTGAGAACATGCTCAGCGTATCGCAGCCCATTGGCGGCACGTTCTCAGTTTTCTGGGGCGTGAACCGCGTCGGTTACGTCGCGCTTCACGATCTGGCCGCAGTAACCGCCAAGGTCTTGCGCGACGGTCCAGAACGCTATGGTTCGAAGGACTATTATCTCAGCACCGAAACCATGACCGGCCCGGAACTGGCCACCGCACTCAGCGAAGTGCTCGACCGTTCGATTCGCTGCAACACGCTCGATCCGTCAGAGGTGGAGGCGCTGTTCAAGAAAGGCACGTTGGAAGTTGAGGACTGGTATGCCCGCAGCTCATTCGAGCTTCTTACGCAGTTCGCCGACGGGCGCATGGGCTATATGGGCACCGTCAAGGACGACGTGCCTTTCCTGCTCGGGCGGCCCGCCACCAGCGTGCGCGACTGGGCAAGGGCGAACAAGGCGCAGCTGCTCGATCTGGTTGATCAGCGCGCCGACGAAACTCCCACGGAATAAGCCGGCGATTTTCGCAGGTGGGAGTGGTCGCAGAAGCGCCTTACCAGCGCATGCTAAGCGCCTCCGCCTGTCCCAATTCGGATCGAGACCCGGCGAAAACTCGGCGCGAACAGATGGCGGCAGCGCTGGCATCTGCCGACGCATCACGATCACCAAAGCGCCGGGACTTGGCAGTTGCAGTGCTGCAAGAGCGGCTTGGTGACGCTACGACAAATCCGGATGCCGATTTCGGGGTTCGCGTAAACCGTGTGATTTGTATGTAACGTGAGTTCGGGATAGAAAAGGGACAAGCAGGTAAGTTAAAAGTCATTACACCAAAGCTTTACAGGCTCGTCCCATGATTAGGTTGGCGCAGCCTTGCCCAATGCCCCTCAATTCCGGGCAATCCCCTCCTGACGGGCAGCGTGTTGCACGGCAGCAGCAACGGTTGTGGCAACGCGCTTATCAAAGACTGAAGGAATGATATGCTCTCGATCTAAATCGGCAGGATTGACTAAGGATGCAATCGCCATCGCGGCTTCTAAATACATGGTTGTCGTGAGTGCTTGCGCCCGACAGTCAAGCGCCCCGCGAAAGATGCCTGGAAAGGCTAGGACGTTATTAATTTGGTTGGGGTAGTCACTGCGCCCTGTGGCCATGACAGCAACATCCATCGATACTAATTCTGGCTGAATTTCGGGGATAGGATTGGCCATTGCGAAAACAATCGGGTCTTTGGCCATTGAGCGTACCATTTTGGTGGTGACAACTCCCGGAGCGCTGACGCCGATAAACACATCCGAACCTTCCATCGCATCCGCTAGAGTGCCGGCTAGATCAACCGCAAACTCCTGCTTCTGCGAGTTTAAATCTGTCCGATCTTTAGAAAGAATGCCTTTGGAGTCGCACATCATGATGCTTTCAGCACCGGCTTTATGCAGCAGGCGGGCAATCGCTACCCCAGCAGCACCGGCTCCATTAATTACGATCCGCACGCTATCCAGGGGTTTTTTCACCAGCTTCAGGGCGTTGATCAAGGCGGCTAAGGTGACGATGGCGGTTCCATGTTGGTCATCGTGAAATACAGGAATGTCCAGCTCTTGCCGCAACCGCGCTTCAATTTCAAAACACCGGGGTGCGGCAATATCTTCTAAATTAACGCCGCCAAATACAGGGGCAAGATTTTTGACAGTTTCGACAATGGCATCCGTGTCTTGGGTGGCTAAACAGATGGGAAAAGCATCCAAGCCGGCAAATTCTTTAAACAGCATTGCTTTACCTTCCATCACCGGCAAGGCTGCGGCTGGGCCAAGGTTGCCTAATCCCAGGACAGCGCTGCCATCGCTGACAATGGCGACGGTATTTTGTTTAATAGTGAGGTTATAAACTTGTTCTGGGTCTTGTGCAATTGCCATACAGATCCGGCCCACTCCAGGGGTGTAGGCCATTGCCAGATCCGAATGGCTGTTGATCACCATTTTGCTCTCTATGCTGATTTTGCCGCCCCGGTGCAGGTGAAAAGTTCGGTCATAAACGTTGATCAGTTGCACATCTGGCAGCGCTTTGACTGCTTCTACAATGGTTTCGATATGTTCTGTGCAAGTGGCATCGACGGTAATATCGCGAACTGATGTCTGGCGCGTTTGATCGACTAAATCAATTTGACCCAGGTTGCCGCCGACCGATGCAATAGCGTGGGTGACGCTAGCCAGCATACCCGCGCGATTGGGCAGCTGCAAACGAATCGTTAAACTAAAACTGGGGGTTGGTGTCAGATCTACCATGACTGCTTGCGTTCTCCTGTGGGGGGTCAAAATCTGGCAAGTAAATTTTTGTGTAGCGACATAACATAGCATATCTCTACGACAATCGTTCATAGCTTATGGGAACACCCGGCTCATAACTGTATTTATCTGCACCAATAAACACTTGTATCCTCATGCCAAGTCTCTATGTGGAAATTGAGATTAATGCACCCAAGCAGCGAGTTTGGCAGATTTTGATTCAAAAAGACCAGTGGTTGCACTGGAACACGTTTTTGTTTGATCGCGAGCCGGCTCTGCCATTTGAGCTGGGGAAAGAAGTGGTACTTTGTATGCAACGCGTGCGGGGTGAGGAAGAGACAGAATTTGAGCCGGTGGTGACATTAGTTCAGCCGGCAGTTTGTTTAAAATGGGTTTCTGCGATTCCAGGGTTTCGCCACGAATACATTTTTGAGCTACAAGAGATTGGCGTTAACCGAACTAAATACATACATCGAGAAAATTTTTCCGGGTTTCTTACTCGCGTATTTTTACCATTTCTTCGTGATGATGAGAAAAAAGGCATGGAACGCATGGCAAAAGAATTAAAGCGATATGCAGAGCTTTTTTAATGTTGATATTTAAGTCTAATAAATTCTTCATTTTTTGTTATTTTTAAATAAATAAAAAGTAACAAAATTCAAAGTATCTATTTAAATATTTTCAGGATAGCTGGTTAGAACGAAATAATTAAAATGATAAATTAAGCGACGTTCAGTTAATTTGAGGTAGTTGCTCATGACACTTTCAAATAGTCAAATCTCAACCGAGATTGAATACCCTTATACAGACAGGCACAAGCACAACGGAAAACAATCCCCCAGTTATTAGAATTGGGGCTGAATGTAGAACGAATCGCAGTAGCATTAAGCTTACCGACATCTGAAGTAAAAGAAGTCGCAGAAGAATAGACATAAGCACAGACAGCTTAAAACCGTACTTCAAAGCTTGCCGGCCATTCAATTGGCTGATATGTTGGCAAAAGCACTAAAAACTCAGCGGGAAAGCGCTATGACACGATCAGGGGGCAAAGTCTATCTAGTAGGTGCAGGACCGGCAGGTGCGTCCTACCTCACCGTGCGAGCGCAACAATTGCTCGCTCAAGCAGAAGTATTAATTTATGACGCACTTGTAGATGAGCAACTGCTGCAATTAGCGCCGGCAAGTACCACCCTATTTGATGTCGGCAAACGCGGCGGAAAACCCAGCACCCCGCAAGCAGAAATTGACTGGCTACTCGTGGAACAATGCCGGCAAGGAAAACAAGTCGTGCGGCTTAAAAGCGGTGATCCGTTTATTTTTGGCCGCTGCACCTCAGAGATCCAAGCACTAATAGAAACCGACTGTTCCTTTGAAGTCATCCCCGGTCTTTCTTCCGCCCTAGCCGCACCTTTACTAGCAGGAATTCCCCTCACAGATCCAGTTTTAAGCCGATGTTTTGCCGTCTTAAGCGCCCACGAACCGGCTGAATTAGACTGGCAAACCCTCACAGGTATAGAAACTCTAGTAATTTTAATGGGAGGACGCCAGCTTAACGAAATTATTTACCAACTTCAGCGGCATGGGAAACCTCAGCAAACACCCATTGCTATTATCCGCTGGGCCGGCCATCTTCAACAACAAATTTGGACCGGCACCTTAGCCGATATTCTTGAGCAAACAGCCGGTAAATCTTTACCGCCGGCAGTTATTGTCATTGGAGAAGTTGTTCGCCTCCGGCAGTTTTTGCAATTACCTGATATGGAAAACCGGCAGCAAAAAACTCATCTTAATTCGCAACAGCCTTTAGCCGGTAAAACCATTTTAGTCACCCGATCAGCCGGCCAGTCAAGCGAAGTTTGTGAAAGCTTGCAACAAGTCGGCGCACAAGTTATCGAAATGCCAGCTATCGAAATTGGCCCCCCTTCCAGTTGGGAAGCTTTAGATCACGCCATCTCAAACTTAAAGGAATTTGACTGGTTAATTCTTACCTCCACCAACGGCGTAGACTACTTTTTCGAGCGATTAATTGCTCTAAAAAAAGATATCCGTGATTTAGCCGGACTCAAAATTGCCGTCGTTGGAGAAAAAACAGCAGCCAGCCTGAAACAACGCTATTTGCAGCCGGATTTTATTCCGCCCAATTTTGTTGCAGATGCGCTAGTTGATTATTTCCCGGAAAGCGTTGAAGGCAAAAAAATTCTATTTCCCAGGGTAGAAAGCGGCGGACGAGAAGTGCTTGTCAAAGCATTCACTGGCAAAGGTGCAAATGTAGTCGAAGTCGCCGCTTACGAGTCACGCTGTCCCGCCGTAATTGCCTCCGATGCCTGGGAAGCGCTGCAGCAACATTCAGTGGATGTCATTACCTTTGCTAGTTCCAAAACGGTAAAATATTTTTACCAACTTTTAGGACAGGCCGGGGTAGAAACTCACGGGATTACTTATTTATTGGGAGACGTTTGTATTGCGTCAATCGGGCCGCAAACTTCTAAAACCTGTAAAGAACTTCTAGGACGCGTCGATATTGAAGCTCAGGAGTACACACTAGAAGGATTGTGCCAAGCCATAATAGAAGCGCAAAAAACCTAAATTTATTTGAATGATGCCGGCAGAAAAAACAAGTCGAAGAAACTTCTGCGCCCAACCCATTAAACCCCTTACCAAAGCACTAAACCACCAAGCCTCAACTTATCAGTGTTTATCTGTGGACGCCGGTAGAACTTAAATGTGTTTTGTTCGTCATTCAAGTTCTACCGGCGGAATTTGTGGTTAAAAAAACCTTAAAAATTTCATTAAATTTTGCCTGAATAGCAGCCGGCTCAAATGTAAAACCTAAGAACCCAAAATGTGAATGTGTATTTCCAACCATCACCCCGGTTTCATTTTTTCATTTACCGTTGAGATAAATCGATTCCATCAGGGAAAACTAGAAAAATCAGAGAGACAAAGTCCCTGCCGACACACCCTCTTTTTACAAGCCGGTGATTTAGCCCTGTTATGGACGAGTGAGGAAAACGCCCCCACGCAGTCTCAGAGGACGCTAAAAACGATGCCGGCGGCAATGTCTTTGATAGACAATATCCTAGAACCCGTATTAATCACCCTTACCCGATAAAAGCAACAATCGCTTATCAAATATGCTATGCCGCAACACATGAAAGGGGAATTTTCCCGGTTTAATACATTTTTCTACTGGTTGGCAGGAATGGCTGTCGTTGTCGGCACACTTGCCCTAACGCAGCCGGCAGCAGCGATCACTCAGCCGGCACCAGCCGCGACGCCAACTGTGCCGAACCCAGCGGAAACACCCGCAACTCCCAGCACCAATCCTAACTATGATCGCGGCATCGAACTGCTGAAGCAAGGAAATTATAAGGCAGCAGTTAAAGCCTTTACCCAAGCCTTGCGGGCAAATCCTAATGATGCCGGCGCATATTACCAACGCGCAAATAGCTACTACGCCCTCAAAGACTACAAAGCTGCAATTGCTGATTATACTGAAACGCTTAAAAGAAATTTCAACGAAGCAGATGTCTACCAAAGGCGCGGCAACGCCCGCTACGCCCTCAAAGACTATCAGGCGGCAATTGCAGATTATAGTGCGGCGATCAAAACAGATCCCAAGGAAGCTGATACTTACCAGCGCAGAGGAAACGCCTACTACGCCCTCAAAAATTATCAGGCGGCGCTTGCTGATTACACCACAGCGATTGAGCGTAACCCGGAAAAAGCCGAAACTTACCAGCGCCGGGGTAATGCCTACTACGCCCTACAAGACTACAAAACAGCCATTCTTGATTACAGCGAGGTTATTAAGAGAAATCCCGATGAAGTGGGTGCTTACCAACAGCGAGGTAATGCCTACTACGCCCTACAAGACTACAAAGCGGCACTCGCTGATTATACCGAGGTGATTGGGCGCAATCCCAAAGAAGCCGCCGCTTACCGCCAGCGAGGGCACGCCCGTTACGCAACCAAGGATTATCAAGGCGCAATAGGGGATTTTTCTAAAGCGATCCAGAATAACTCCAACGATGCCGGTGCTTATATGGGGCGAAGTGTAGCCCGCTTTGTGATTGCAGACTACGAAGGAACGATTGTAGATTGTACTAAAGCGATTCAGATAGAAGCGAATAATCCGGATGCTTACTATTACAGGGGTATGGCGCACAGCAAATTAGGGAAAAATCCGACAGCGATTGAGGATCTGCGGAAAGCTGTAGATATCTACAAACAACAAGGCAATAGGGATGCTTACCAAAGGGCACAGGCTCAACTTCAAAAGCTGCAATAGTAGCGAGTGAAAAAGAGGAGACAGTGCTGAAGTGTATAGCGGTTTTCAGGTAGCGAAGGGATAGGCAAACTGTAGGGGCGGGTTGAGGGAAGGAGAGCTGTTTTTAAAGGAACAAAGTCTCTATCAAACCCGCTCATACTATAGCAATCCTATTTGAGTAAAAATTCGGAGTGGGGGCATCTTGAGAGCGAACCAACGCGTTGCCTACGCGAACGCACTCCCGGAAAATCTTACGAATGATTTAAGATTGCTGTATAGGGGTGTTTTGCTAACTTACAAATCGCTAGAGCAGGTATTTGTTTGTGGGCTTTATGTTTTGTTTCCAGTCGCTGAAAGCGTTTGAAACCTGATTATTCAACTTTCAAAAAATATACTGATTTCTTATGATATTTTATCAGTTGCGAACTCTAGCAATGCTTCCAAATATCGCTAAAATTCATCGAAAATGGTATTGCCTAGGTGCCGGTATTGCAGCAGGATTCGTTTTGGCGCTCATGCCACCGGCACCCAGCTTGGCTCAGTCAGATAGCGTTTTTTTGGCTCAGATCGGCAACTCCAGTGAAGCGAGAATTTATAACGAACGCGGTGTAAGTCGTTATCAGCAGGGAAATTATCAAGCAGCCATTGAGGACTTTACCCAAGCAATTGAGATGAATCCCAATTTAGCGGAAGTGTACGTTAACCGAGGAGTCACCCGCCGGCAAGTGGGCGATTTCCCTGGCTCAATTGAGGATTACACGAAAGCGATTCAGCTTCAACCGAACTTTGCCGGCACCTATTATAACCGGGGAAATGTCCGTGCTCAGGTGGGAGACTATGAGGGCGCGATTGAGGATTATAATCGGGCAGTGCAGCTCAATCCAGAACTCGCGGAAGCTTTCTACGGGCGGGGTGTGGCGCATCGCCGGCTGGGAAACAATGAAGGGGCGATTGCAGATTATAGCAAAGCGATTCAGCTACAGCCGAATAACGCTCTTGCTTACCAAAACCGGGCAGTTGTTCGCGCTTTGCAAGGAGATCATCAGGCGGCGCTAACAGATTACACCCAAGCGATTCAGATTAATCCCAGTGATGCCGGTGCTTACATTAGTCGGGGACGTTCTCGTTTTGCCTTGGGAGACAAGCAAGGCGCGATTGCCGATTATGATCAAGCATTGCAGCAAAATCGCAATTACTCTTTGGCTTGGTTCCATCGGGGCAATACTTTTATGGATTTGGGAGGATATGAAAACGCACTTTCTTCCTATGATCTTGCGATTCAAGCCGATAGTAATTGGGGAAACACTAGCCTCGCGGATGTGTACACCAATCGAGGAAATGCTCGCTCTAAACTCGGCAATTTTCAGGCAGCGATTGAAGATTACAATCAGGCAATCAAGATGAATTCTGATGATGCCGGTGCTTACTATAACCGAGGAATGGCACGATCTGCTTTGAAAGATAAGCAAAGGGCACTCCAGGATTTAAGCAAAGCCGCAGAACTTTATCAGAAACTGGGCAATACTGAAAAATACCAAGAGGTTGCAGATGCCATTAAAACAATCCAGTAATCATCCGAGCGAATTTATGCCAGCAAATTATGAGCCACTCCAAACTCAGCACTCAAAACTCAACGCTCAGTAGGCGCATCATCGGTTTAACCGGCAGCATTAGCACGGGCAAAACAACTGTTTCTAACTATCTTGCCAATACCCACAAATTGCCGGTATTTGATGCTGATATTTACGCCCGTGAAGCCGTAAATTTAGGCTCTCCAATTTTGAGACAAATTAGCGAGCGTTACGGTGACGATATTTTGCTATCTGATGGTAATCTTGATCGCAAAAAACTTGGACAAATTATCTTTAATAACCCTAATGATCGCCACTGGTTAGAGGCACAAATTCATCCTTATGTGCGTGATCGCTTAATTCATTCATCTAAAATGGATATTTGTCAAGGGGAAAATTCAAAATCTCCCATTGTTTTGGTTGTGCCTTTACTGTTTGAATCGAATATGACAGATTTGGTTACAGAAATTTGGGTGGTTTCCTGTGCGCCGGCACATCAGCTAGAGCGACTGATGCAGCGCGATCACTTAACTTTAGAACAAGCGCAAGCCCGAATTAATAGTCAAATGCCCATTGAGGAAAAATGCGCTCGCGCTGATGTCGTTTTAGATAACTCATCCTCTTTGGAAAACCTGCTGAAACAGGTAGATATTGCTTTAAACCGGCAACCTTTGTCTTGAGAGTCACATTCTACTTTTTTCTCAAGTTTTGATAGGAACAGTTTTAACTAATTCGCGGCTTAAAATTCCGCAATCGCAGGGCATTTGTTACAACAGAAACCGAACTAAAAGCCATTGCTGCACCGGCAAGAATTGGATTTAGCAACCAACCTGTGAATGGATAAAGCACCCCGGCAGCAATGGGAATTCCCGCAGTATTATAAACAAAGGCAAAAAACAAATTTTGTCGAATATTCGTCATTGTGGCGCGACTGAGTTGAATTGCTGTGACAATGCCGGCTAAGTCCCCAGAAATTAAAGTAATATCACTCGCTGCAATTGCCACATCTGTCCCCGTTCCGATGGCGATTCCCACATCAGCTTGCGCTAAAGCCGGCGCATCATTAATCCCATCTCCTACCATCGCCACAATTCGATTTTCAATTCCTTGCTTTTCCATCTGAAGCGATTTGATAATTTCGGTTTTTCGATCCGGGCGGACTTCTGAAAAAATGCGACTGATGCCAACTTCCTGGGCAATGGCTTCTGCTGTCTGCCGGTTGTCGCCGGTGAGCATTACAACTTCTAAATTCATACTTTTTAACGCCCTGACAGCGGCAGCAGAAGAGGGTTTAAGTGCATCGGCAATTCCCACTAATCCCTCAATTTCCCCGTCAATTGCAATCCAAGCTGTGGTTTTACCGGCAGCCTCCCATTTATCTTGATGAGTTGGCAGCTTTTGCGTTGCAATTCCTAAATCATTCATCCAGCGAGAAGTGCCAATTTGTACAAATTGCCCTGCAACAAAACCCTGGACACCGGCACCGGCAATTGCCTCAAATTTTTCTGCTGCCGGTAAGGGAAACTCGACCCCTTGAACCTTGGCATATTGAACAATTGCCTCTGCTAGCGGATGCTCAGAATTTCGCTCAACTGCTGCCGCTAACCGCAAAAGTTTAATTTCGTTGCCCTCGGCTGTCCCTTGAACCGTCACATAATGCGTAACGGTTGGTTTTCCTTCAGTCAAAGTGCCGGTTTTATCTAACACAATGGTCTGAATTTTATGGGCAAGTTCTAAACTTTCAGCGTCTTGGATCAAAATGCCATTTTCTGCACCTTTGCCGGTTCCCACCATCACAGATGTGGGAGTTGCCAAACCTAGGGCACAAGGGCAGGCGATAATTAAAACACCAACCGTTGCACTGACGGTCATTTTTAAGTCGGCAGTGGCACTAATCCACACCACAAACGTTAAAAGCGCGACAACCATCACTGCCGGCACAAACACTCCCGTTACCCGATCTGCCAAGTGTTGCACCGGCGCTTTTGATCCTTGCGCTTGTTGCACCATCTGCACAATTTGAGCCAGAAATGTATCCTGTCCAACTCGCGTTGCTCGAAATTTAAAACTGCCGGTTTTGTTAATCGTTCCCCCAATAACTTCATCGGAAGATTGCTTTTTCACCGGCATACTTTCCCCCGTCACCATTGCCTCATCTACCATCGAGTTTCCCTCGATGACTTCGCCATCCACGGGAATTTTCTCGCCGGGACGCACTAAAATCACTTCGCCCACGGTAACGGCGGCAACGGGAATATCCATCTCCCTTCCCTCACGAATCACTCGCGCTGTCTTCGCCTGCAACCCCATGAGTTTGTGCATCGCTTGCGAAGTTTGAGATTTCGCCCGACTTTCTAGCAGCCGGCCTAAAAGAATCATGGTAATAATGACGGTGACGCAATCATAGTAAAGATCGCCGCATGACAATACTGGCACAGTGCCATTGCTCATCGGCTTAGCAAAAAATTGCGGAAAAAACGTGGCAAACACTGAATATAAAAACGCCGCGCCGGTGCCGGTGGCAATCAATGTGTTCATATCCGCAGCCCCACTTCTAGCCGCTTTCCAGCCCCGTTGAAAGAAAATTTGACCGCAAAAGACCATCACCGGCGTTGCCAGCATCAGGCCACTCCAAGGGCTGTGCAGCCATGCCGGCACCGGCAGCGGCCACTTTGTGAGTAACTGCACCGTCGCTGCCGTTAGCATGAAGCTGATCAAGCCGGCGATTACCACTTGGCGCAACAGATCCGCTTGTTCGGCTTCTCGTTCTTCTCGTTCGGCATCCAGGGTTTCGCCGCTCATTTCCTGAACCGGCTGCACGCCATATCCCGCATCTGTCACGGCTTGCTGAATTTGCTCTAAATTTGTTTGGGTGGGATTGTATTGGACGGTGGCTTGTTCGGCACCAAAGCTGACATTGCATTCAGCAACACCACTCACCGAGTGGATAACTCGCTCGATTCTGCCGGCGCAAGCAGCACAACCCATGCCTTTGACTTTCAGATAGAGCGTTTCCATTGTTGAAACTTTCCAGAAGGGGATTTTGGTTGCCGGGATTTGGGCATTAAGAGACAAGAAATTCCCCATCCCGGCAGTGTGTGGGTGATGCTCAATAATTTAACTAAATCTATGTGCCGGCTGGTTGCCTAAATGGCAATTTGTTGATTTTTTTAAGCGTGCTGGAGAGGTGCCGGTATTGGCAATACCACCACGCGTTGAGAACAGCTATAAAATAAAGCCGGTGAAGCTCAAATCTTAACTTCGCCAATTACTTAGCTGCTGTCACTTCGATTTCAACCAACCATCCAGGCTGCACTAATTGGGTCACTTGTGTGCGCGTTCGTACGGGTATTTTAGGCTGTTGACTGTTGCCGAAAAACTCAGCGTAAGCTTCCTGAAACGCGCCAAAGTCGGCTTTTCCGTTGAGCGCTGGATCACCCACCAAGTATCCATGTACCTTGATCACGTCACCCATCGAGTATCCGCGCTTCTGAAGAATTGCTTGAATGTTGGTGAGAATATTTCTGGTTTGAGTCTTCGTGTCTCCATAGGCTTGAGGCGTATTCGGATTGGCAGCTTGATTAATCGTCGGCGGCACCATACCGCTTAGAAATAGTAAGCTTTTGTTACCAGGAACCGCAACAGATTCTAAAAACTGATTGACATAAGGTGAGCTAGGGTCAAGCCGGTGACGTACAATTTCCGCTGCATCGACTCGCCACACGAAAGCCAGCAATGTTGCCACAATTCCGAGAACTAGCAGAATTGGCTTAACTCGGCTAATACTTTTCATTTGATCAACTCCTTTTGAGTTCAAATCATGATACCGATCAGTTTGCCCCTAAACTGCTAGCTGCTAACGTTAAGAATTCTTTCCAGTTTGAGAAGGGCAGAATAGCAATTGGCTTGAGAAAGGCGTTTTTAGGATTTAGTCCTCTTTAAAAACAACTTTTTCTTATGGCTCAGGCTTCAACAGCAAAGATTCCAGTCACAGAATTTAAGTAATCATTTGAGGCGGGAAAGGCGAGATGTCTGCACTCAGTCCAGGCTGAAGCTTAAAATCATTTTCTATTCTGTAAACACAAACGGGTTCTTCTGTATAATATAAACTTACTAAAGCTGCTTTTTTCCTGCCTTCTGTATTTCTTAACCCACTGGCCTAATCGCCCACTCGAAGAGAGGCTCTAAAATCCACAGTTTTGCAGGCTGTACTTACGCTAAGTCTGTTGTACCTGTAAATGCCTTAGACCTTTTCCTAATGATTGCTCCACCGCACTTGTGGATTTAAGCAGAGTGACGGGGAAGAATAGAACCATTCACTGTCATCTGCGAATTAATTAGCTATGACTGTCCTACGGCAACTCCAGCAACTGACAAATAGGCAGAAGCTTAATCACGGGTGGCAACCGCGAGATCGGCAAGAAAGAAACCCTCGTGAAGAGACAGCGCCTATGTCCCAAAACTTGGTGATGCGGTTGATTATTGGCGGGACGACTTTAATTGTAAGCTTATGTGCTTATTATAGCTATCAGGTTGTGCGAAACCTGCTGCTAGAGAACTTAAAGGAAAAAGCATTTTTAGGCGTCAAGGAAGGGACGCAAGAAATTGACAGTTGGATTGAGAAATACAAGGCTGCATTAGAGTCCAGTGCTAACAACCCAATATTCCGAACGATGGATTGGGAAAAAATAGAGCCGTATCTGCTTTCGGAACAGCAGCGTCTGCCTGAATTTATGTATTTTGGGATGATTGATGCGGAAGGTTTCCTGTACACCACCCTGAAGGATCAGCCTCAAGGAAGCATCAACCTCAAAGATCGTAAGCACGTTCAGGGTGCAATGGCAGGCATGAGTAGTTTGTCTAATCCATTAATTGCCCGCGTCCCTGCAGGAGAGAAAATCGTCGCCTATGCAGTCCCTGTTTGGTCGGGCATTGCAGCGCCTGGAAAGCCTTTGGGAAAGGTGATGGGTGCCATCAATGGCGTGATTAATATTAACAAAGTTGTTGAGGTGGTGAATGATTTGCGTTATGGAAAAAGCAGCTATGCCTTTGCGCTCAATTCCAATGGAGAAGCCATTGTTCATCCCAATCCTGCATTGATGTCTACCTTAGAAAAACCCGCCCCTAGTTTCCTAAAGCTGCCCGATTCAAGTTTGGCGATGATCGCCCAAAATATGGTAGATCGGAAAAAGGGCATTGAGCTAATTTTGATTGATGGTAAGCAGCAATATGTCGCCTATATGCCGCTTTACCAAGCCAATTGGTCGGTTGCTTTAGTGATTCCTCGGCAAAATATTGAAGCGCAACTTCGTCCCCTCGACTTAATCGCAGTCGTGGTGCTAGGACTAACCGGCACAATGATTGTAGTTTTGTGGCAGATACAATCTTTTGAGCAGTCCCAACTCAAAAAATCAAAGATCACTGCGGAGGCGGCTAAAAAAGCAGCAGATGCTGCTAACCAAGCCAAAAGTGAATTCCTCGCTAATATGAGTCATGAACTGCGTACCCCTCTCAACGGCATTTTGGGTTACGCTCAAATTCTCCAGCGCAGTAAAACCCTGACCTCAAAGCAACAGGATGGCTTGGAGATTATCTACCAGTGTGGTTCACACTTGCTGACTTTAATTAATGACATTTTAGACTTGTCGAAAATTGAAGCACGGCGAATGGAACTGGAAACGAGTGATTTTCATTTTCCTTCCTTCCTTCAATGTGTTGAAGAAATTTGCTCAATTAAAGCCCAACAGAAAGGAATCGATTTCAATTTTTTGCCGGCACCTAACCTACCAGAAGCTATCCATGCGGATGAAAAGCGGCTACGTCAAGTGTTGATTAATCTCTTGGGCAATGCGATTAAATTCACGGAAAAGGGGAGCGTTAAGTTTAAAGTAGAAGCGAGCAGGTTGGCACTTCAATCGTTCGAGAGTCAAGAAATTGAATTTATTCAAAATTTATATAAAATCCGCTTCCAAATTGAGGATACCGGCGTTGGCATCAGTCCCGAAGAAGTAGACAAAATCTTTATGCCTTTTGAACAGGTGGGAGATCGAAAGCGCCGCGCCGAAGGAACAGGATTAGGATTGGCAATTAGCCATAGTATTGTTAACCTCATGGGTAGCCAAATTCAGGTGCAAAGCCAAGTAGGTGCCGGCAGCACTTTTTCCTTTGAGGTTGATCTGCCCCTAGCCTATGGGTGGAGACAAGATACACTAGCAATAGATGCAAAAAAAATTGCTGGCTATTATGGAGATCGTCAAATCATTTTAGTGGTAGACGATAAGTGGGAAAATCGTTCCGTATTGGTGAATTTGTTGGAACCGCTGGGCTTTGAAGTCATAGAGGCAGAGAATGGGCAAGAAGGGTTAGAAAAAGCCCTCGAATCGCTCCCTAATTTAATCATCTTGGATGTTCTCATGCCGGTTATGAGTGGATATGAGATGTTGCAGCATTTGCGGGATTCAGAGCTGCTCAAAGCTATACGGGTGATCTTCTTATCTGCCTCTGTTTCAGAGACTGAGCGGCAAAAAAGTCTGGAAGCGGGAGGAGATGAGTTTCTGGCTAAGCCCCTCCAGGTAGATGAGCTGTTTCACGTATTAGAAAAACATTTGGCGATTAGGTGGAAATATGAGACATCAGCCACAGAACTTTTTTCTGGTTTAACATCTTCAACAACAGCACTCAAAACTAAAGAAATAGAAATTACGGCTCCCCCTCTAGATTCTTTAAATAAGATGCTGGTATTTGTTCAGCAAGGGCGGCTGAAAAAAGTAATAGAAGAAGCGAAAGAGATTGAAAAACTGGATATAAAATATGCGCGGTTTGTTCAAGAAGTTTTGCTTTTATCACAAAAATTTCAAGGAGAGAAAATTGAAATTTTAATTAAAAGATGTATAGAAATGCAACAAAATTGAGAATTATTCCTTAAAAACCTTGAAATTTTCAAATTTTGAAGCTAAAAGAAAAAGAGAGAGCCGGCAAAAAACTTCAAAGATTTTTGCAAATTAATGATTGACTGCGAAAATATTAACTCCCTAACTCTTATAAACTGATGTGAGATACTACCCATGTCTGAACCCGCCTTAATCTTAGTCGTCGATGATACGCCTGCCAATTTAGAAGTCATGTCTGAAGTCTTGAGCGATGCCGGTTATGAAGTTGCCATCGCGATTGATGGAGAACGAGCGCTCAAACAAATTCAACATAGTTTTCCCGATCTGATCTTGCTAGATGTGATGATGCCAGGAATCGATGGCTTTGAAACTTGCAAGCGGTTAAAAGAAAATCCTGAAACGTTTGAGATTCCCATAATTTTTATGACGGCGCTTTCTGACATAGAAAATAAAGTTAAAGGGTTTAATGCCGGCGCAGTTGATTACATTACAAAACCCTTTCAAGAAATTGAAGTTTTAGCGCGAGTCAAACTTCATCTCAAGCTTCACTCTTTAACCAAAAACTTAGAAGAAAAAGTCTCTTTAAGAACCGCCGAACTTTCCTTGGCACTAGAAGACTTACAAAAATCTCAATTGCAGCTTGTGCAAAAAGAAAAATTGTCTACACTCGGACAATTAGTAGCCGGCGTGGCTCACGAAATCAATAATCCAGTTGGCTTTGTTAGCGGAAATCTTGACTATGCTGAACAATATGTTACAGAGTTATTATCTTTAGTTGAACTTTATCAACAACACTATCCCAACCCAGTTGTTGAAATTCAAGAGGCACTCGACTGCCTTGAATTAGATTATTTAAAGGAAGATTTTCCAAAGTTAATTTTATCAATGAAGGAAGGCATTGATCGGATTCGTAATATCAGCACCAGTTTACGCACGTTTTCCCGATCAGATAGTGATCGTCCGATTTCATTTAATATCCATGAGGGCCTTGATAGCACACTCATGATTTTGAAATATCGATTAAAAGAAAATAACACTCGTCCTGCTATTGTTATTGAAAAAAACTACGGAAATTTATCTAAAATTGAATGCTTCCCTGGAAAACTCAATCAGGTCTTTATGAATCTGATCGCAAATGCTATCGATGCTTTGGAAGAGAGCAACTGGGGACGCACTTTTGCGGAAATTAAGGATCATCCTAATCGAATTATGATCCAGACAGAGTGTTCAGATAATGGTGAACAGGTCTTAATTCGGATTCAAGACAATGGGATAGGAATGTCGGACGAAGTTCAAAGTCAAGTATTTCAACATCTGTTTACGACAAAAGCCGTAGGTCAAGGAACTGGGCTTGGATTATCAATTGCCAATCAAATTGTCGTCGAAAAGCATGGCGGGAAGCTAGATGTTAAGTCACAATTGGGAAAAGGCTCAGAGTTTATTATTACCCTTCCGATTAGGCAAGAGGAAAAAGATCGGTTAGGGGAAGAGGACTCATGTCCCCTTGCCACAGTAATGTGACTAAAAAAGCACTATCCTGCTTCCATCACCGATATTAACAACTGCATAACCGGCGCAAACTAAAAACTCCCATCCTCACGGATAAGCTAATTCGAGATAATTCAGATAATCGGTTGAGAATTTGTGCGACGAATAGCCACGACGGCTGGTTTAGGTGGATCGTTAGCACCTTTACCGGGCCAGTTGGAACCCACCGGCACTTGACGCTTTTGTATGAATGGGTTGCCATCAGTCGTTAGCAGAGCAAATTCTCGTGTTTCCGCTGCCATGTTTTGGCGAATGCCCTTTGCTTCCCCTGGATGCTGCACAGCTAAAAATAATGTCTGTTGATCGTTTGTGAAGAATGGCCCTGTGGTTTCGCAATCCATTGGCCCACAGCCGAACAAAAATGCTTTACCGGCATCTTCCCCAGAAGTTGGCATATACCAAATTGAGTTGTTCCCAAATAAACCAAGCATTTTAGAAGTTTCTACAGGTTTACCGGCTTCTACGCGATTGGGAACGGCTTGATTATGTGCGCCGGTGCCAATATCTGTCACTACCCAAATATTGCCTTTCGGATCAATTAACAGATTATCTGGGTTGGAAAATCCCATGCCGCCGCCAGCCGGTTCACCGCCGGTTGCTGCCATTTTCCACCGAAAATTTGAGGCGGCAGGATCATTGTTTTCTTCCTCTAAGCGCATGATCCAACCATAAGGATAGGGCGTTTCGCCTTGCGGGCCTTTAAAAATGCGCTGATCTGGCCCGCCTTCTTTCCCGGAAAGGCCGGCAGTAAAGGTAATGTACAGTGACCCATCGGGGGCAATTTCAGTGTCTTCCGGACGGGCTGTGCAGGTGGCACCGGCAGCGTTGCCGGCATAATGAGCATCAATTAAAATTGCCCCTTGTTTCTCTTCCGGGTTGCCGGTGTACAAATCTCCCAAAGTTTTAAATTGCTGTTTAAATTGGGTAACTTGTTCGTTATTTTCAACTTGAATATAGGGATTTTTGCCGGGATTAGCGGATTTTGGGGGTTGGGATTCGTTCTCGTTTCTCTGTTTACCGACTGTCACGTTTCCCGGTTCCCGATAAGGTAGCAAGAGGTTATTTCCGATGATATTGTTAGGGAGATCGGGATTAACTGAAGTATCTGCTTTTAAGGGAATCCAACTGCCGGTGCCATCTGAGTTGAATTTAGCGGCGTAAAGTTGGCCGGTTCCTAGTAATTTGGAGTTAGCTTTGTCGGTGGGGTTGCTAACAGCATCCTTGCTAACGAATTTATAGACGTGTCCACCTTGGCGATCGCAGCCGGAATAAAAGGCAAGGGGTTTACCGGCTTCTACGCGAACCCCAACTGCTTCATGCCGGTAGCGTCCTAACCAGGTATGTTTCGTGCCGTAGTCTTTCGGGTTGGCTGGGTCGATTTCTACGATCCAACCATATTTATTGCCGGTAAGTCCAAATACATTGCCTTGGGCGTCGAGACTTGCGGTGTTGAAAGGCAGTTCTGCCGGCGGATAAGAGGTGCCATCAGCATAGACAGGTTCGGGGACTTGGGATTGAAAGTTTTCTTCCCCACTTAAAACCGTTCCCCACGGCGTTGTCCCACCGGCACAGTTGGCAAAAGTGCCGATAATTTGAGCACCTAATTTATCAATATAGCCTTGTCCTTGCTGTTTCTTAAAAACCGCTACTGCTGGGCCGGTTGCTTTTAGATAACGCCCATCTTCTAATCCTGAGATGCCGGTGATTCGCCGATCTGCTGCGGAATTGGTTCTTTCCCAACTGCCGTCTGGTTGCCGGCGTAGTGAAATCACCCCTAGTCCCTGATCGATCAAGGCTTCTTTGCAAATTTCCCGAATTTTAACTTTGATCGGGTCACTATCCGGCAGTGCGAAGGCATTTAGCCCATCTTTACCGGCTTTTTTAACAGCGGCGTCTACTTCCTCAAACGGTAGGGTTTTGCCAATGATTTGTTGAAAGCTTTGTAGCCAAGGGCGTTCGCTAATATATTCAAAGTTAATTGTTAGATAACCTTCATCGGGGCCGGTTTGCACAAAGGATAAATAGTCATTGTTGTAACCGAAACGGGAATCCCCAACTTTATCGCCCCAAGCGGCAATCACTTGATAGGTAAAACCATCTGGCAAAACAAGGTCATCCGCCACTTCATAGGTGCTGTAAGCTTGCGGTTGCTGGGCCGGCTCAACTCCATCTGTGAGCAGCGGCATCGGCCCTTTAACTGGCAGAAATAGCCGTTTCAGAGCGTTTTGAGAGGAAGTCTGTGTGGTTGAATTTGGCCCACACGATTGCAGGGAATTCAAGGCAACTGCGCCGGCAGCACTTCCCAGAAACAATAAAAAATCCCGACGATTAACACTCATATTGATTTGAAATTTTAGATGAGCAGATAGCTGGTGCAGTTTTTAATCTGAAGCAGTTTTAGAAGTGAGACGGCAGATTTTTACATCACTATTAATTATCCGCAAAATTGATAGAGTTTTAACAGAGGGAGACGGCTGCCCAAATGCGGCGCGACACAAAATAGCGTTCAGGCGATATGAACGCAAAAAACAACCTCTATTTTAAAACTTCCTGTGTAGGCGGAATTAATCTTTTGGTAATGCCGAGGTTAACGATGTCCTGTAACAATATAAGCCACTCGCTGACCAATATTGGTCGCATGATCGCCCATGCGTTCCAAATGACGGATGACCAGCGTCAGTAACACAATCGGTTCAACCACCCCTTTAATATCTCGCTGGTGGGCTAAAGTGTCATAAAGGCTTTCGTACGCATCATCGACGGTAGTATCTTGCTCTTTTAGCTGCCTTCCCGCCTCAGCATCTAAATCGGCTAAAGCTACTAAGCTCATTGCCAGCATGGCTTGTGCGTGTTGGGACATTTCTGCCACTTGCGGCATACAGGGTTGGGTGGGATAAGGAAACAGTTTAATCGCGATTTCTGCCAAATCTTTTGCATAATCACCGATGCGTTCTAAATCTCGCACAAGCTGCATAAACGCGCCTAACAAGCGGGAATCCTGTGCTGCCGGTGCTTGAAGGGTCATCATCAGAACGCAATCTGATTCTATCTGCCGGTAAAATTGATCGATTTGCTTATCTAGTAAAGGAATTTCCTTTGCTGCACACAAATCTCGACTAAACAGAGCTTCATGACTGAGGCGAAATGTATTTTCTACCAAAGCACCCATCCGCAAAACATCCCGTTCTAAACGCTTAATCTGGCGCTCAAAATGGGTTCTCTCACAATTCTGATTAGAAGATGCTGAATTCACGCCAGTTACTTTAAAAAACTATAAAAAGAACGACTATATGCAGCGTAACTCCACTCTTTTAGAGAGGGCATTTTCAAGTACAGCGAGCGCCTGATTAGGGTTCAAAGCCTGACCCGCTCAGTAGCTCAGATGCAAGCAAAGGGGAATAACTTTCAGCAAATTTATAGCCTCAATGCGTTGCAAACTATAATAATAACTGAAATTCACAAAGATAGAATTAAACTAAAGATAGAAAAAGCAATTAGACAACGGAAGAACTTGGTTATGAGGGTTTTTCCTTAAACGCATAGACAGTCGGAAATCTCCTAATCTTCTGCTACCGGCCTGTAATAAATGGTAGTTTGCGCTACAAAAACTGCAAAGTAGTCTTAACTCCTTCCAGCCGTTACTTCTTCATAGGGTAAATGGATTTGTAGCCAAGCGCCGCCGGTTTCCGGATGGTTGTGGGCAGTAATGGAGCCGCCATGAGCGAGGACGATTTGCCGAACAATCGCTAAACCGAGTCCACTGCCGGCACTCACTGAGGTTGCTGCTGTTTGGGTATTGCTGGATGAGGGCTGTTGAAACTTTCTATCTGATGCTGTGCCGGCAGGATTTGCGGTGTCTTTTTGGTAGTCAGAAACACTGCGTGAACGTGATGGCTCCCCGCGATACAATCGCTCAAAAACATGGGGTAAATCTGCTTCTGGAAAACCTTGGCCGGAATCAAAGATATCGATTTGCAGAGAGGTTGGAGCGCTCTCGGAAGGCAGCAGGGCAATCTTCGCTTGAATGGTACTTTGGGGCGGACTGTAACGAATACTGTTGTCGAATAAGTTGAGAAAGACTTGGGTGAGACGGGACTCGTCTGCGCTGAGGGCCAGCCGGTCAGGGCCAGAATAGACAAAATCTAGTTGTTTCTGCTTAGCAAGCGGCTCTAGAGTCAGCCATGCTGATTGAATTAAAACCGGCAGTTCTAAGGGTCTAGACGTGAGGCTTTTACTGGGATCTGCTTCAATCTGAATTAAATCTAGCCAGTCTTGTACCAGCTTAATCAGCCGGTTCGTTTCCAAAAGTAACCGCTCCGCCCAAGTCTGCATTGGCGGTTCTAAGCGTTGCTGTAAGGCTTCTGCAACTAAACGAATAGAAGTCAGGGGGGTTCTGAGTTCGTGGGTTAAGTCTGTCACCCAGCGGTTGCGACTGTGAGCGAGCGTTACCAAGTCCTGCCGGTTTTCTAAAAACACTCCCACTTGGCCATCTGGCAGCGGCCAACTGTACCCCCGCAGGGTTGTAGATCGCTGCCGGCTCATGCCTTCAGCATCGGAAATGGCGGGATGAAACACCCACTCGCACTGACACGGCTGCTGCTGGTGGCGAGTTTGCTCGATGAGTTCGTCTAGTTCAAAGGAACGCACAACTTTAAGGAGCAAACGCGACCGTTCTGACTCCCTATTTTGAATATTGAATAGCTGTCGCGTTTGCTCGTTACACCAAAGCAGTTGATTTTCTTCATCAACTTGTAGATAGCCTATCGGTGCAACTTGGAGAAGTTGCCGCCATAATTGCAGTTGCACTTCTAGCTGTTGCCGCTCCATGTTTGCTTGGACGATTGATCGCCGCAAGCGAACCAGGCTTGGCAAGGAATCTCCGATGTCATCATCTGGCAATATTGCAAGCAGTCGTTGAAGTTGCCGGTTAAGCAACAGCCGTTGAGACAGGAACACTCCAAGCCCTAGAGCTAAACCCAAGAAAAATGCGACTAGAGCCATTTTGGTGGTTAGGGGTGAGTGATCAGCGGTTAGGAGTTAGTTCCGCAAAAGACAACTAACAACTAACAATTAACAACTAACCTAACCGATAGCCAAAGCCTCGGACTGTAATGATGTACTCTGGCTGGCTGGGATCTCGTTCGACTTTCTCGCGTAACCAGCGAATGTGAACGTCTACGGTTTTGCTATCGCCAATAAAATCTTGCCCCCAAACTTGGTCGAGCAACTGATCGCGGGACCAAACCCGGCGGGGATAACTCATGAATAATTCCAGCAGCCGGTATTCTTTGGGCGAGAGGGTGAGTTCTTCGCCCCGCACGATGACACGGCACTCTTGGGGATAAAGGCTGATGTCCCCAAATTGCAACACCGACGGCTGGGGTAAGTAGTTTAAGCGCTGCCGGCGCAACAACGCCCGACACCGGGCAATGAGTTCGCGCATACTAAAGGGTTTGGTTAGGTAATCATCCGCTCCCACTTCTAGCCCTAAAACGCGATCCGTTTCGCTGCCCTTGGCGCTCAATATTAAAATCGGTACGGCATAACCTTGATGACGTAACAACCGGCACAGATCGAGACCATTGACCTGGGGCAACATTAAATCTAGAACAATTAAGTCAAAGGGCAATTCTCCTGCTCTTGGCTCAAGCTCGTAAAGCAAAGACATGGCCGTCCGCCCATCTATCGCGCTGGTGACTGCGTAGCCTTCTCCTTCTAACGCTAAAACCACCATATCGCGGATCAAGTCTTCATCTTCAACAACCAAAACTCGGCCTGTTTGCCCTATATCTGGCATCGATGGGCTTTTCATGGAGTCTATAGAGAACATAATTAGGGAGCGTTGTTTTTAGTTCCACCCCATTCATACAATAAAATATTAACCCTGGCTGATCTTGGCAATAAATTTTTTAAATGATCATTAACAGACTGTTCACAAATCCTTCTGATCAGCCAATTCTGCGGCAAAAGAGAAGCTAAGGCACATCTTATTCGCTATTTAATCCAAATTTAATCCAAGCGCCTTAAAATTGGTGTATGTTTTTTCCCACTCTGCCTCTCAATCTCAAGCGCCGGCATTCTACCCTTTAGTTCAGAGTTTCAACAAGTCACCACAGGGTAGCTTTGCCAAAATAATAGTAATCGTCTTGCAATAAATGCCAATCCAAGTAACACTTGCCGGTTAACCCCTAAGTGTTCTTACCAGAGTTAATTTCAAGGGCACCATTGGCTATCGCAAGCGTCTGCTGCGCTGCTTTCTCCTTACGTTCGCTGTAGCGATCTGTTAGGTAATTAACTTGATCACGCAGCAACATTGTAAATTTGTAAAGCTCCTCCATGACATCAATGAGACGATCTCGATAAGGTGAATTCTTCATCGTGCCATCTTCATTAAACTCTTGGTAAGCTTTAGCAACAGAGGACTGGTTAGGTATGGTGAACATCCGCATCCAGCGCCCCAGAATTCGCAGCGTATTAACGGCATTGAAAGACTGAGAACCTCCGCTTACTTGCATTACAGCTAAGGTTCTTCCTTGAGTGGGTCTGACTGCCCCGATACTTAAGGGAATCCAATCAATTTGGTTTTTCATAATGCCGCTAATATTGCCATGCAGCTCAGGACTTGACCACACCTGAGCTTCAGACCACAAGCTCAATTCTCGTAACTCCTGCACCTTGGGATGTGTATCTTCTACACTGCCGTATATGGGTAATTCGCGAGGATTGAAAAAACGGACTTCCGCACCAAATTCTTCGATAATTCGAGCGGCTTCTTCTGCTAAGAGCCGGCTATAAGAACGCTCTCGTAAAGAGCCATACAAAAATAAAATTCTGGGTGGATGATCAAAATTTGTCATAGAAATCAGCCTTCTTTAACTGAGAGTTTCAACGAGTTTTGCCACTCTTTCCTTAATTTCATCCCGCACTCGGTGAAACGTTTCCACCGGCTGTCCATCTGGATCGTCTAGTTGCCAATCTTCAAATACATCTCGCAGCACCCAAGCTTCTGGTAAATTAACACCACAGCCGCACAGGGAAATCACGGCGTCATAGTTTTCTGCGCTAAAATCGCTTAATTGTTTAGAAGTCTGATCTGTAATGTCAATACCGATTTCAGACATAACTTCCACAGCGGTGGGATGCACTCGGCTGCCTTCGAATCCGGAACTGGTGACAGAAATTTTGCCGGCACCTAAAGTTTTCGCAAATCCCTCTGCCATCTGAGACCGGCAGGAATTTCTTTTGCAAACAAACATCACTCGTTTCATGGCTGTTGTTAAAGATGAGTTGTTAGATAATAGGGAGATAGCGGCGTAACTAATTGACAGAACTTTCTGGGTTTTATTTAATATCTTGAAATCCCTGAGAAAGCTGCCGATAGACCAGCACAGCAAGTTGCGCTCCTAAAATAGGTGCAACCCAATAGACCCAATGATGCTGCCAAATACCGGCAACTAAGGCGGGGCCAAACGACCTGGCGGGATTCATGCTTGCTCCTGTAATAGGACCCATGAGAGTTGCTTCCATTCCAACTGTTAACCCAATCGCTAAACCAGCAAAGCCAATATGAGCACGGCGATCAAGGCCAGACCCTAAAATGACCAGCATCAAGATGAAGGTGAGAATAGTTTCGAGCACAAAAGATTGTGACCAGTTGCCGTTGAGTGGCAAAGTCGCCCCCAGTTTTGCAACCGATCCCAAAGCAATTAGCAGTACCGTTGAGCCGGCAAACGCACCGATGCACTGTGCCAAAATATAGGGCAGTATCTTGTATTTGGGAAAATAACCGCTTACCCAAAAACCGAGAGTTACAGCAGGGTTAAAATGAGCGCCGCTGAGATGTCCCATTGTGTAGATTAAAGCAGCCACGACTGCCCCAAAGACGAAGCTAACCCCAAGATGGGTAACAGCACCGCCGCTAATTTGGTTCACCATGACTGCGCCGGTGCCGGCAAACACCAGAATGAATGTACCGATACCCTCTGCCAGCGCCTCTCGCCAGCAGTAAAAAATCGATTTCTGTAAAGCCATCTTAAAATCTGACTTTTTGCCCATCTGATGTATCCGCAGCTTTTATCTAAAATGATTAGAATTTTTCTTGTTTGCGTAAGAACTTGCCCAGCGTCAAGTTAAGCCTTGCCTTCAAATACTGTCTCGGCCTCAATATCCTTTCTCCGGTGTTCAAAATTATCATATCAATAAAAATTGATTTACAAAAGTATTTCAATAAAAATTGATAAATATAGATAATCCCTACTGAAAAGTAGCTTTGGGGCTTTTCGTTAAACTAATATTTAAGCTATGCGCCTTTTATCAATTATATATTTCAAAATAAATTGATATAATATGGTAGCTTTTTTGTATAAAAATTTCAAATAAATGACGGTATTCTATATAAAATTAAATAATTTATATATAAAGCTAGAATAATTAAAACTACTAAATCAGTTCAGATAAAATTCAATATTTAAGCACTAAGTATGGAATCCTCCTTTTGGCTTTTTGAATAGGGTTTATAGCAATCACGACAAACCCTATTCAATGAAGCCTTAACAGATTGATAAGAGTTAATAGGCTTTACGAGCCGTAGAGAGACGGGAAATAATACTGGTGAGCAAGACAAGCAGCACGAGGATAAGCGCTGCTGCCCAAGCAAGCTCTTTCTGGTTTTCGTAGGGACGAGTGGCGAAGTTGTAAACCAAAACGGCGAGAGATGCTGCCGGCTGATTCAACGCTTCTACACCGTTCTGCGAAATGGGCAAGTAATACTGACTAAAAAGCGCGGTAAACAGAAGGGGTGCGGTTTCTCCAGCCGCACGAGCGATTGCTAAGGTGGTGCCGGTGACAATGGCGGGTAAAGCTGCCGGTAAAACAACCCGCGCCACCGTTTGAAAATTTGTGGCTCCTAAACCCAGTGCGCCCTGTCTGGTTTCCTGGGGCACGAGCTTGAGCGATTCTTCTGTAGCCCGGACAATGATGGGCAACATCAGCACGGATAAAGCAAAGCCGCCGGCGAAAGCTGAGTAATTTTTTGTGGTCAGTACGAAGACGCCGTAAGCAAATACGCCGACAATGATCGAAGGGACACCGCTGAGAACGTTGGTGAAAAAGCGAATCCAGCTAGCAAACTGAGTGCCGGCAGCAAATTCAGACACATAAACTGCTGCTAAGACGCCAACGGGAATGCTGATCAGCGCCCCAAACGCTACCATCAGCAGTGTTCCTTGGATGGCATTGCCAAAGCCCCCACCCGCCTGTAATGCCACCGGCGGCAGTTCAGTGAAGACACCAAAGTTGATTCGGCTAGCACCTTTGATAATCACGTAGGAAAGGACGGCAACAAGCGGCAGGAGGGCGATGGCAGCCGCAGAGAATGTCAAGCCGGTCATCAGCGTCCCAAACAGCGTCCGGGGAGAATTCGGTGAGCGCGTTAGAGTCTTGCTTGGGTAGCCAGAAGGAGTGCTATTTGGGTTTGCAGGCATGATAGTTAAGAATGAAAAATGAAGCAGGAAGAATCAAGAATGAGAAATCAATTCTGCATTCTGCATTTTTAGATTCGCTGAACCCGGCGCACTAGAATTTCAGCCAGGATATTAACTAATAGCGTCAGCGCAAACAACATTAAGGATGCATACATCAGTGCGGAGACTTGCAAACCGCTTGCTTCTGCAAATTGATTCGCCAGCAGCGAGGCAACAGTATTCGCCGGCTTTAAAATGGAAGCATTGATATTGTTGGCATTTCCGATGAGCATCGTTACCGCCATTGTCTCGCCCAAAGCGCGGCCTAATGCCAGCATGACTGCCCCCACAATTCCAGAGAAGGCTGCCGGGACGAGGATCTTAATAATCGTTTCCCAACGAGTTGCGCCCAAACCCATTGACGCTTGTCGCAGATCCGGTGGCAGGGAAATTAACGAATCGCGAGAGATGACGGCAATTGTCGGTAAAACCATAATTGCTAAAACCACCCCTGCCGGCAGCATTCCTAAACCTGTAGCGTTCGGAGGCTCGTTAAAAATGGGTATCCAGCGAAAATGTTCGTAGAGCCAAAGACCGACCTGTTTAAAAAGAGGAACGACCACAAACAGCCCCCAAAGCCCGTACACAACGCTGGGAATGGCTGCTAAGAGTTCTACTAAGAAAGCTAAGGCTACCTGAACCTTGGGCGGCAAGAAGTCCTCGCTCAGAAATAGCGCGACTCCCAATCCCACGGGAATCGCAAAAAATAGGGCGATGACTGCACTGATGAGAGTGCCGTACAGCTGAGGCAGTGCCCCAAACGCGTCACGCACAGGGTCCCAGCTTGTAGAAAAAAGAAACCCCAAACCAAACTTTTCAATAGCCGGCAGCGCTTGCATCCCAACCAAGAAGGTGATCCAAAGCAAAATGCCCACAATTGAGAGGGCGCAAAATAGAGTGAGCGGCACAAAGATTTTATTCATCCACCGCTCAAGGGTTTGTCCAAGATTGAGCGAACGGTTTCTCCCGCTGCTTTGCGAATGACTGCTCATAATTAACCTTTTTACAGAAAAAGCTGAAAATGGCCGTTCAGCTAAAAAACAAAATTGTTTGGGTATTTACAGCTTGCTTCGCAATCATCAATGATTTGTCTTAATCCAATGACTGATGATAAAAAACTGAAATATTTATTTTAGACAGTTAAATGCTTAGCCGCTTACACATTTTACTGGTAAGCAGCCGAAAAGAAAAAGTCAAAAGGTAAAAGACCCTGAGCTTTTACCTTTGGCTTTTTGACAGTTAGCCTAGACTGTAGGCAGAAAATTGTCTGAGCCGGCCTAAACCTAGGAAGGGCTAATGGCATCAACTGCCGGTTGAACTTTGTCAACAACTTCTTTGGGCAGGGGGATATAACCGAGGTCTGAGCTGAACTTCTGTCCGTCAGTCAGTCCCCATTTAATCACATCTTCCATTGCTTTGGCTTTGGCTGGATCGCTGAACTCCTTGGGCACCAACAACCAAGTATAGGTGACGATCGGATAGGATTCATTTCCTTCTGGGTCAGCAATGAATGCGCGGAAATTTTCGGGAAGTTGAACGGCAGCAAGGGTTTTGGAGGATGCTTCGGGAGTCGGTTCAACGAACTGACCGGCTTTGTTTTCCAAAGAAGCCATATTCAAGCCGTTGTTTTTGGCATAGCCGTATTCAACATAACCGATTGCACCTTCAGTCTGCTTCAGCAGTTCTGTGACGCCTTCGTTACCCTTTGCGCCGCTTCCAACCGGCCACTGCACGGTTTTCCCTTCACCTGGGCCGGCCTTCCAATCTGCGCTAATAGCACTCAGGTGCTTAGTAAATACGCCGGTGGTGCCGCTACCGTCTGAGCGGTAAATCACGCTAATCGCTTTGTCTGGCAGTTTTGCACCCGGATTGGCTGCCGCGATCAAGGGGTCGTTCCAATTCGTGATTTTGCCAAGAAGAATATCGCTATAAACTTGGCGCGGGAGTTTGAGATTCTCAAGACCCGGAACATTGTAAGCGAGCACGATACTGCCGGCTGTCATGGGCACCATGAGAACGCCTTTTTGGGCTTTCGTGATTTCATCGTCCTTCATGGCGGTGTCGCTGGCTCCAAAGTCTACCGTTCCTTCGGTAAACTGGTTCACCCCTGCTCCACTACCGACAGATTGGTAGCTAACTTGGACGTTGGGATTTGCTTTGTTGTACTCATTAAACCAAACTTCATACAGCGGTGCTGGAAACGAAGCGCCCGCCCCATTAAGTCTGACATTCTGACCCCCAGCGGCGGTTGTTGCGGCTGGAGATGCGTTAGATCCAGAGGTTGTGCTGCCGGTGTTACCCGCATTATTATTAGAATTTGAGCCACTACAAGCAGCTAAGCTAAATGAAAGTGCGATCGCCGAGGCGACAAACGCACTGCGAGTTGAGCGAAGTTGAGACAACATATTATTCCCTGAACACACTTACAGGTGAATTCTCCCAAGCGTACGGGTTAACTGTAAACATCAAAGTTAATAATTAAGTTAAAATTCTATTAACTTCAGGTTAAATCGAAGTAAAGTGCTGAGCTGTCTTGCCTTCCCTAACTAGCTTTCCAGAGTTACTTGAGATTATTTCCTGGCTGGGATTGACATTTGCAACTGATTAAGTATCGCTTCTGCAATGATCCCTAGCGTGCTAAAATTCCTAACCTTGATATTAACGCACTCTCTAAGTGTCCGATGTGCCGGTTAGAGAACTAAAACTTTTCCTGTTTCCGTAATAACTCGCCCAGTGTCAAGTTGAACTGAGCTTTTCCATCAAACACCGTTCCAATTTTACCGCGATGAAAATGAACCTCGCCCAGCCGGTATCCTTCATCCGGTAAAGGCACATAGCCCACAGATTTAACGATGGCCGATGCGTTTTTCAGGTAAAAATCGACAAAGGCTTTGACCTCTGGTTTGGTTTGGGCCGATTTGGCATTGATATAGATGAGCAGAGGACGCGAAAGCGGTTGATATTCAGCTTTCTCCACAGTCTTCAATGAAGGCAACACTGGCCCTTTTCCGCTATCAATCCCTAAAGGCTTCAATTGATCTTGATTGGTTTCGTAATAAGCATAGCCAAAATAACCCAGCGCATTGGGATCTTCACTGACTCCCCGCACGAGAGCGTTATCATCTTCGCTGGCTGTATAATCACTCCGGCTGGCTTTGGCTTGACCGACTACGGCTTCCGTGAAGTAGTCAAAGGTGCCAGAATCTTTGCCGGGGCCAAAAAGATTTAGCGGTTTGTCCGGCCAAGATGGGCGAATTTGCTGCCAACTGGTAAGTTTGCCTTCAGATGCCGGTGTCCACATCTTTTGCAATTCTGCCAGGGTGATGTCCTAGGCCCAAGTATTTTGGGGATTAACCACCACAGTCACCGCATCAAAAGCAATGGGTAATTCTATATAAGGTATGCCAGCGTTTCTGCAAGCCTCCATCTCTTTGGGTTGGATGGGGCGAGAGGCGTTGCTGATATCGGTTTCCCCGGCACAAAATTTTCTAAACCCACCGCCGGTGCCGGTGAAGTCAACTTTGATCTCAACGTCTTCTGTTTGCGCGTTTTGAAACTCTTTGGCAACCGCCTGCGTAATCGGAAACACGGTGCTAGATCCATCAATCAAAATTGATACAGGCTGTGACTTAGCGCGACTGCATGAGTTGAGCGCCGCACCGGCACCGCTCGTTAGCACGAAAAGACACAGCCCAAAAGCCACCCGTTTCGTTATTGTGTTCATCGGCTTAACCCGAATGACAAGACTGAGGGAACCTCTCTATCATTTCAAATAAATTTGATTTGTCAAGCAACAGTTAGCTGGTATGACGCAGGAAGAATATTAAGAAAGTTAATGAATTAAGAGGCGTCCTGGCATCGACGCACCGGCAGAATCGAACTAAAGCGCCGGTATTCCGCCAAATATTGCTCAAGTACGACAAATTGAGGCAAATTAAGACTGTAGTAGATCCAGCGTCCTTCCTGACGGGCGCGAACCAGCGAGGCTTCTTTGAGCGTTTTTAGGTGAAAAGACAGCTTAGACTGACTCACTTCCAACTGTTCGCACAGATCGCACACGCATAACTCGCGATCACGCAGCAGATCCAAAACCTGAAGCCGGATCGGGTCAGATAGGGCGTGAAAACCGGCAATCATTTCAGCCGGTGTTGTGGTCGAAGGTTGTGCCATCAATTTTCTTTAAACTTTAACTTAATTCTAAACCTCGCTAGCAGGCGTACCGTCAGCCTCGCTAGGATCAAACCTGTACCTTCACTGCAATCTCCCAATGCTGCTGCACTTAAGTACCTGGCCAGAAGTTGAAACTTACCTCGAAACATCCACCGGCATCATCCTTCCCATCGGTTCGACGGAACAACACGGCCCAACCGGCTTGATCGGCACCGATGCCATTTGTGCTGAAGCGATTTCGCGGGGGGTTGGAGAAGCCTGCAACGCCCTAGTTGGCCCTACCATTAATGTGGGCATGGCACTACACCACACCGGCTTTCCTGGCACCATTAGCCTGCGTCCTAGCACGATGATGTTGCTGGTTCGCGATTATGTGGCCGGTTTAGCCAAAGCAGGATTTACCAAATTTTTCTTTATTAATGGCCACGGCGGCAACATAGCCACACTCAAGGCCGCTTTCTCCGAAACTTATGCAGTGCTCGCAGAGTTAAACATTAACAATGCAGATCGGGTGCAGTGTCAAGTTGGCAACTGGTTCATGTGCGGATCTGTGTATAAACTTGCCAAAGAGTTATATGGCGACCAAGAAGGTTCCCACGCTACACCCAGCGAGGTTGCGCTGACTCAGTATGTCTATCCAGAGGCGATTAAGCAAGCTCCTCTCACAGCCGAGGTAGCCAGTGGTCATGCAATTTACGGCGCTGCTGAATTCCGCCGGCGTTACCCTGACGGTCGCATGGGTTCAAATCCTGCTTTGGCAACGCCTGAACATGGCAAGCAATTTTACGATCTTGCTGTCAAAGAATTGAGTAATTACTATTTGGAGTTCATTAGCGCAGAATAAGAAATCTCGCTTGCCAAATTGCCAACGTTAGAAAACAACACTAGCCTGATAGCGGCATCAATTTGAGAGACCTAATAGCGTAATGTCAAAATTCTAGAAAACTGGAAACATCTAGCATTTCTGTATGTCTTGTTACTGTTTTGCTCTGTCACTTTTGATTAACCGCACGCTGAAACACGCGGCAGAGATAGGTTGCTAGGGTTGCATCCCAGAGTTGAATAAGGGGCTAATGGTTGCGCTCGCTTGGCAACGAAGCAAGCGAGCATTGGATAAATATATCTAGAGATAGATACGGATATCAAGAGTTTAATGATTAAGTGAATTGTAAGTAATAATTTATCCATTTCGCCCATTACTAACTCAAAAAGAAAACGCGTCTAGATGTTCTGTTAATTATGATACAACCTGAATCTTGATCACTTGATACTTGCCGGCACTAAGCAGACTCCACTTAATTTTGAAAGTTCCAGGAGAAAGTGGTTTGCATATTTTTTACGACAAGCTTAGGTTATAGAGCAAGGGTGCAATATACAAGTAAAAACTCAATTAATTCAGGGTGAAATGGTGAATACGTGCGCTTAAAATCGGCTTGGTGCCGGTGCTGTTTGCTGTGAAAAATCACAAAGAGAAATGCTAAGCACGTCTTTTTTTGCCCGGAATTAATTGAGGGTTTAGTGAAATGGCAAGAGGTGAGATAAAACCTAAAGCATGAATCATTCAAGTGATTGTTACTAATAAAAAAAGAAACGAATAGTTTTGTACGAAAGTCATTGTGCGGTTAAAAGTTTAAGCTGAGGATACACGGTGAATTACAACTCAACGGCTACAATTGAACGTTCAAAAGTTACGGGAGTGGCTCAAATCTTTGAGGCTCAGGCTGAACTTACTCCCGATGCAATCGCAGTGAGGTGTGAAGAGCGGCAGCTAACTTACCGAGAACTCAATGCAAAAGCGAACCAGCTCGCGAACTATCTCAAAACCTGCGGCATTGAATCAGAAGTGCGAGTGGGAATTTGTGCGGAACGCTCACTGGAAATGGTCATTGGAATTTTGGGCATTCTTAAGGCCGGTGGCGCTTATGTTCCCCTAGATCCCGCCTATCCACAAGAACGCCTAAGTTTTATTCTGCAAGAAACTCAACTGCCACTATTGCTGACTCAGAGCCATCTGGTGAAAGCACTACCGCAGCAATCAACGCAGCTACTCTGCTTAGACACAGACTGGGAAACTATTGCCCTACATAGCGATCAGGCCCCAGCCATTGAGGTAAAACCGGAAAACCTCGCCTATGTCATGTATACGTCTGGCTCCACCGGCAAGCCAAAAGGCGTGCAAATTACCCACGCAAATGTCTGGTACTATATTCAGGCAATTGCCAAAGTCTTAGAAGTCAACGAACAAGATGTCTATCTCCACACGGCATCTTTCTCCTTTTCCTCATCCGTTCGGCAGTTAATGGTGCCCCTGTCGCAAGGCGCGACCAGTATCATCGCCACCCGCGAACAAATAAAAAATCCCCTCGGCCTTTTCGAGCTGATCCAAAAACAAGGTGTTACAGTCTCTGACACCGTGCCTTCAGTTTGGCGTTATGGACTGCAAGCAGTCGAAGGGCTTGAGCCAGTCCGTGCCAAGGCACTGATGTCATCTAAATTACGGATGATTCTGCTTTCTGGGGAAATCACGCCGTGTCAACTGCTGCAAAAAATACGCGGCAAATTAAAAAATCAGCCCCGCATTTTCAACATTTACGGTCAAACAGAAACCATTGGCACCTGCGCTTATCCCATCCCAGAAGACTTTGACCGGGAACAAGGATATGTACCAGTAGGCTATCCCTACCCTCATAACCAAGCCTACATACTTAACGCCAAGGGGCAGGGAGTCGCAGTTGGGGAGATCGGAGAACTGCATATAGCCGGTGCTTGCCTAAGTCGTGGCTATCTCAACCGGCCCGAACTCAATGCTGAAAAGTTTATCTCAAATCCCTTTGCCGACAGGCCCTCAAGCCCCTCGCAGTCCTCGTCCAGACTCTTCAAAACCGGCGATCTGGCTCGGTGGTTGCCGGATGGTGCCATAGAACTTGTAGGGCGGACTGACTTTCAGGTAAAAATCCGGGGGATGCGTGTTGAGATCGGGGAAATCGAATCCTTACTCGAACAGCACCCCGCAATTAAGGAAACTGCGGTGACAGCGAGAGAGGAGGTACCTGGTGATAAGCGTCTAGTCGCTTATATCGTTGCCCACTCACCCTCAACTCACAGCGACAAAAGCGAGTTTTACGCTGAACTCCGTAGTTTCCTCAGTGAAAAGTTACCAGACTACATGGTGCCTTCTAGCTTCGTGATGCTCAAGGCACTACCACTGACGCCCAACGGCAAACTAGATCGCCGCGCATTGCCGGCACTCCATTCTTCCGGTGCCGGCAGCGAAAGAAACATCGTGTTTCCCCGCAACGGCTTAGAACGCCTGCTCAAAGAAGTTTGGGAAAGAGTGTTAGAAGTTAAGCCGATCAGCATCAAAGACAACTTCTTCGACTTGGGCGGGCACTCTTTAGTCGCCGTGCGCTTGTTATCGGAAATCGAGAATATCTGCGGCAAAAGTCTTCCCTTGGCGACGCTTCTGCAAGCCGCCACGATTGAAAAGCTGGCCAGAATTATCGAGTCGGAAGGTGGGGCGATGCAAGCACAATCGCTGGTGCCGCTGAATCGCGCAACTGGCAAGCCACCTTTATTCTGTATTTACGGAATGTTACTTTATCGCGATTTGGCTCGCCATTTCGATACGGACTGGCCAGTTTACGGGGTTTACCTAGACGCTGAAATTGAGCTGCTCAAAGCCGGCAAACTAGACGAGCAAACGTCTTCCTTAACCAGTGTCGAGGACATAGCCAGCCACTACCTCAAAGAAATCCGCACCATTCAGCCAACGGGTCCCTATTATCTAGCCGGTGAATCCTTTGGCGGCTTAGTTGCCTTCGAGATGGGGCAGCAGCTACGCGCAGCCGGTGAGCGAGTGGAACTTGTGGCCTTATTTGACACCCGATTTCCAGGGGAGACGCCAGAAATGTCCCGGCAAAAGCGGCTTTCTCTTCACATAGAGAAGCTTGGCCAAGAGGGATTTTCCTACGTTTTAGAGAAAGTTGGCCATAAGCTTAAGTCAACTAAGGGTAAGCTTGTTCGCATAGCAGGCAAACTTTCTGGCAAGTCAGAGCAGGGCAAGCCTCAGCCAGAATTAAGCGAACCTGAAGAATCGATTGCCGCTGATGTGCGTATTGCCGTTCGAGAACGGGCTATTGAAAAATACTCCCCCGAACCCTATGCCGGCAAGCTGGCTTTATTCCGGGCGATGGATCGCACTGCATTTGAGAAATATTACACTGACCCTAAATTGTGGCGTTCTCTGACTATTAACGGCTTAGAGGTGCACGAAATTGGGGGCGATCACCTTGGCATCCTTAAAGAGCCTCACGTAAAAGTTCTGGCTGACAAATTGAAGGAGTGTTTAAACAGTACACAGCCAACAGAAGTTGCAGAGCCGGTTGAGCTCATCAGGTCATAAATTCTCAAAGTGGATGCTGCCGGCATTGTTTTGATGCTGGCAAGATCGGGTGCATGACTCACGCACCCGATTTGCCTGTCTA